>CADCVD010000043.1 GCA_902806055.1 uncultured Rubrobacteraceae bacterium | reverse complement strand
GCGGACGGTCGAACCGTTTGAGGGATCCACCTAAAGGTATCCCCACTCGCCGTACTCGTAGGACGAGGATCCCATGATCTGCGCGACCTCTGGACCAAGCTTTTCCTGCGCTTCAGAAGGGTCGCCGCCCTGGGTCTGCGCCGTGTCCTCAGAGGTTTGATCTTGGATTGTGGTCTCCGGCGAGCGTGTTTCCTCTTGTCCCCTAGCCTGACCGCCGTAAACAAACGCCAGGACCAATAGCCCCAGCGCAATGGACAACGACCATCTGCTCGCAAGGCTCAGCGTCACTATGAGTAACTCCTTTTTCCGCACATTCGCCACAGCGCACTACACAATTACAAACAACCTGTACGAAAGAAACGGGATGGGCTTCTAGGAGGGGGAAGAACATAGCCAGCCCGTTTAACTCTACCTAGTACTGTAATCCATCTGGATATGGTACTTCTATAGGACATTTGTACTATTGCTTTTCGGTACTGCTACTGGGCCGGAGTTTAGATATCGACCCTCTTTCTCTCCACTCTAATACCTCTAGGTTTCCGGGAAAACGTCTTAGCGGCAATCTGGTGAATAAGGACCGGTCGGGGTCCTTCGGGGCTCTGGCCCTTTTGCGTGTAGGTACAATGCGTGACAGACGGGACACGAAGGAGGAGGAGGCAAAAGAGCGTGTGGGAGCGATTAGGGCAAAGGCGGATGGAGGAGGCAAAGAGCGTGCGGGAGCGATTCAGGCGAAGGTGGATCTTCGGCGCAATCGCGGCGGCGGCGCTGGGAATAGGGGCTCTGACCATAACCGTGGTTGGTATGAGGAGGCGTGCTGCGACTGAAGACGCCGTCGGGGAGCCGAATGAGATGGTTGGGGAACGCTTTGAGGAGGACCGAAAAGAGGACCAGGGGGCTGCTGCCCTTCCAAAAGAAGAACTAGTCCGGCGAGCCCAACTGATCTCGAGAGGGCCCGCTACAGAGAGCCAAGAAATCGAACGAACTGATAAGGCTTCAGAAACGGAGCAAGAAGTCTCGGAAGGGTCCGCGAGAGAAGAGAGCCAAGAAAGCGTACGAACCGATGTGGCTCCGGAAACGGAGCAAGAAGTACGACGCTACCTAAATGACGTTCAGTACCCGGCCAGTAAAGACGACTTGGTATCGGCCGCCAGGAGCAACGACGCCCCCGAAGAGCTCATCAAGGACCTCGTGACCCTTACCATAAGGGAATACTCAGACCTCGAAGATGTCGCGGTTGCGGTAGATGGCCTGCGCGGTAGCGGCGGGTGATCTTCGTCGGGCCTGTGTTCTTCCTAGGGGTAGCCCCTGCCTCTTCTCGTGAGTGGTTCACATAGGTCAAAAGATTCTCAAGCTAGTATTTCTCTGCCGTCCGCACGAACGATTAGACCGAGCACAGGGACGCACTCGTGCGTAGTTCTAGTATTGGTCATTATGTAATAGATACGAAACACATTCGTAACTTCAGATGCTCTATGATGTTACGTAGACCGGGCTGGCACAGATTTCCCCCTCCTAAAAGCCCAGCCCGGCTCTTTTAATGCCTTCGTAGCTTCTTAGTTTACGAGAACCTTAAACATCGGAACATTGGCGACTGCTTGGCCTACCCTTGACCGCTTCGAGGGCCCGGGGTATCAGCGCGTCTTAGTGCCGGTATTCAGCACAGAGCTCGCCCCCAGGTAGGCGGGCGAGCGGCGGTTATACACAGTCGCCAACCTCTATGCCGGAAGTCAGTGTTGATCGAGTACCGGTGGATGAGGAACGCACCGGGGCGGAGATCGGCGAGGACGAGGTCTCGGTGCCGGTGGTTGAGGATGAGGTGGTGGTCGACAAGCAGCCGGTGGTCAAGGAAGAGATCCGGATCCGCAAGGACGTCGTCGAGGACGAGGAGGTCGTCGAGGAGGACGTTCGCAAGGAAGAGATAGACGTAGAGGACGCCACCACCACCCGTAGGCAGCGGGAAGAGGATACGGCCCGAGCCGACCGCTCAGAAAGGCGGCCGGAGGAAGAGCAGAGGGGGAGAGACGAACCTGGGAGCGAAGGCTTCATAGACAAGGCGAAGAGGAAGTTGGAGGGTCAATAACGGTACCGCAACTCCTAAGCTACTCCGAAGAAAGGGCCGGGGCCACAAAGCCGTAGCCCCGGCTCTTCTTATGCCTCAGCACCCGTAGGTTTCCGAAAAATCTTGTCATCGGAAGCTAGGTTTCCGAGAAAACGTCTTAGCGGCAATCCGGTGAATAGGTTTCCTTGAGAACATCGTAAAGGAACACTACGGACATCTTCCGTTTGCTCTAGGGACGCCGCTACCCGCCGCGGCGCTCGTCGCCTTCGGGAGCACGAGCGAAGAGGGCGTTGGCCTCCGGGTAGGGAACAGCGTTGTGGGATATCTCGGAGTAGGTCCCCTCCTCGACGAGTTCCCGACCGATCCGACCGAGGAGGCCCATGACCGCCCGCGCCGGCCCCGAGCCCACGCTCACGCGCTTAACCCCCAACCCCGCGAGCTCGGCGACCGGCGGGACGCCGGGCCCCGCGAGCACGTTCAGGGGTCCCGCGATCTCCCGGGCGAGCGCGGCGATCGTGCCCGGGTCCCTGACGCCCGGAACGAAAACGCAATCGGCCCCCGTCTCCAAAAAGGCGTTCGCCCTCCGGACCGCCTCTCCGAAGCGCCTACCCGGCTCGCCCACGGACCTCCAGTAGAGGTCGGTCCTGGCGTTTACCACCAGCGGCACTCCGGCCTTACGCCCTGCCTCGACGACCGCCCGGATCTTCTCCAGCTGCGCCCCCAACTCGAGCAGCGGGGACGGACCGTTTCCTCCGCCGGACGGAGCCGCGGGTCCCGGAGGAGTGGGATCCACCGAGTCCTCGAGGTTCAGGCCGACCGCCCCCACCCCGATCACGGCGCGGGCCGTCTCGGCGGCGGCCTCGGGGGTGGCCCCGTAGCCGGCCTCGACGTCGGCGGTGACCGGGACCGACACCGCCGCCGCCACGCGCGCCGTGACCTCGGCCATCTCGTCGCGGCCGAGCCGCTCCCCGTCTGGGTAACCCAGTGCCCAGGCGATCCCGGCGCTGGTCGTGGCGACCGCCGAGAAGCCGCACCCCTCGAAGACCCGCGCGTTCGAAGCGTCCCAGGCGTTGGGCAGGACGAGCACAGCCTCTCCTTGATGCAGCCGGCGCAGGCGCTCCGCCTTGGACCTTCGCGTCCCGGCGCTCACGCCGTTCCCCCTACCGCGGGCCAGCGGCACAGGAGCGCCAGCTGCTCCCATTCGTCGGTCGGGTCTACCCTTCTCCGCCTCGTTCCGCTCATCATCGTTCCCCCCATATCTCGTGCCGCGAGGGCGGAAGGATGCCACGAGCGGTGGTCTGACGCCAGGCTTACGGCACCGGGGAGGTTTTGATCGTGCTGGCCCAAGATCGTGACCGCTACGCTCGTGAGCCAGCCCACCACTACCTGCTACGGGAGGAGTTTAAGGAGCATGGCTGCAAGCTGAAGGCCCTCAACGATTAGGGCGATGACTCGCCTGAGGGAGAACTTACCGATGGAATTCTCGACCAACTAGCTAAGTTCGAGCGCGCCAAGACACGGGAGCGGACTAGGAGAGGCAAACTTCGTAAGGCCCAGCAGGGCAAGATCGTCGCAGGCCACCGGCCACACTACGGCTTCAAGTACAACGCTACCAAGGATAATTACATCGTCGATCTTGAGGAGATGAGCGTAGTCCGACGCATCTTCTCCATGGTCGGCGCAGAGGGTAGAAGCCTTCGAGCGGTAAGGAAAACATTGGAAGCGGAAGGAGTGCCAACACCGGGCGGAGCACGCTACTGGACACAGGTGTTCGTACGCTCGGCGATCCTCGACGAGGTGTACTGCCCTTACGCTTACGAAGAGATAGAAACGCTGGTGACAGTGGAGGTATCAGCTCAGCTCGATCCAGACCAGCGCTACGGTATCTTTTGGCATAACACCAAGCGTAATACTTACAAGCAGGTATCTGAGACCAGCTTTAACGGAAAAACCTACCGCAAGAAAAGAAGAGTCACGCCCAAGCCAAGAGAAGAGTGGATAGCCGTACCCGTACCCGACTCGGGAATACCCCGAGAATGGGTGGACGCAGCGCGGGAAGTGATCAAGGATAACCACAGGTCTCCTTCGACCAGCAGGAGGTTCTGGGAGCTATCGGGCGGGCTGCTGCGCTGCGGGCACTGCGATGCCAATATGAGGAATTACACCACGCTGGGCAGCAGGGCCCCAGATGTATGGTACTTCTACTACCGATGCGCCAGGCGAGCGGAGAAGGGCGACGAGGCGTGTCTGCACAAGAAGATGTATCCCGCCGCCGGCGTGGAGCACCGGGTTTGGGAGTTCGTCTCCGGCCTACTCACCGACCCTGGCCAGCTACGCGCCGATCTGGACGCGATGATCGAGGAAGAGCGTCAAGGTATGCACGACGAACCCGAACAAGAGGCGAAGCCGTGGCTGAGCAAGCTTGCTCAGGTAGAGAGCAAGAGAAGCCGCTTTCAAGACATGGCCGCCGAGGGCTATATTACCTTCGACGAGTTGGGGGCGAAGCTTTCAGAGCTAGAAGAGACTCGCACATTCGCCGTAGAGAGGCTGGAAGCTATCCGCAACCGTCAAGAGCGTATAGAAGAGATGGAAAAGGACCGTGATGCGCTTCTAGAGAGCTACGCCAGTATGGTACCCGAAGCCCTTGAGGAACTCGCCCCCGACGAGCGCCATCAAGTATACCGAATGCTGAGGTTGCGGGCAGACGTTAGAATTGGCGGCGCTTTAGAGGTCAGCGGAATGTTCGGAGAAGAGGAAGCGTTTTGTCGTTCGAAAGTGCGGTCCTGGACGCCATAGAGACGAAGAAGCGCGGAGGGACGTTGCCGGAGAGCGTCATCCGGCAGGTGGTAGAAGGTTATGCTGGCGGCTCGGTGCACGATTATCAGATGTCGGCGCTCCTGATGGCGATCTTCATTCAGGGGATGGAGTACGAGGAGACTCTCGCGCTGACGGGTGCGATGGCGGAGAGTGGGGCGCGGTACTCCTTCCCCGGGTGTGTGGACAAGCACTCGACGGGCGGGGTGGGAGACAAGATCAGCCTGACTTCCCTACCGATCGTCGCTGCCTGCGGCGCGCCGGTAGCCAAGCTCTCGGGCCGCGGCCTCGGCACGACCGGCGGCACGATCGACAAGCTGGAGTCCATCCCCGGCTTCTCGTCTGCCCTCCCGGAGACTAGGATGAGGAAACAGGTAGAGGAGATCGGGCTAGCCATCGCCGAAGCGGGAGACCTCGCCCCGGCAGATAAGGCTATCTACGCCCTGCGCGATGCGACCGGCACGGTGGATTCTCTCTCCCTTATCGGTTCCTCGATAGTCTCCAAAAAGGTCGCGACCGGTGCGGATCACCTTCTGTACGACGTGAAGTCCGGCTCCGGCGCGTTCGTGAAGACGCCGGAAGAGGCCCGAGCCCTCGCCGGGCTCCTCGTCCGCCTGAGCAGATCCCTGGGCATCGAGGCCTCTGCCCTCATCACGAGCATGGACGAACCTCTGGGCAAGGCTGTAGGCAACGCCCTCGAAGTCCGCGAGAGCGTGCGCCTCCTGAGCGGCGATCCCTCCTCTTCGGACCTCTCAGAGATGTCCCGCTCCGTCGCGGCACGCCTCCTCGCCCTCAAAGGCGTTCCTACCCCTGAAGACGCGGTCGAGAGAGCGATCTCCACCGGCGCTGCCTACGATAAGTTCACAAGTTTCGTCGCGGCGCAGGGCGGCGACCCTGACGCCCTGTACAGCCTACCGATCTCGAAACAGGTGCATGAAGTTCTCTCCCCACGAGCGGGACGCGTGGTTTGCTTCGGCGCCCTAAACGTTGGACGCGCGGCCCTCCTCCTGGGAGCGGGCCGCACGCGGAAGGGGGATGAGATAGACCCGGGCGCGGGCGTTGAGGTCCTCGTCAAAGCCGGAGACGAGGTGGAAGAGAGCCAGCCGGTCGCACGAATATACGGAGAGAGGAACGTAAAGAGGGCCGAGGAGCTTGCTCTGGAGGCGCTGGAGATCTCAGACACAGCCGCCGGGCGAGCTCCTGTTATCCTTGAGAGCCTGTGAGTAGAGAGGCCAGCGAGAGTTAACCGGTGCCGACCGGAAGGAGCCAGCCCATCAGTCCCGTACACGTTAGAGCGGAGCCGGGGGAGATCGCTGAGAACGTGCTGCTGCCGGGCGACCCACGGCGGGCGCGGTACATCGCCGAGAACTTCTTCGAGGATGCGAGGCTCGTGACCGAGGAGCGCGGGATGCTCGGCTACACCGGCGTCTACAGGGGGAGGCCGGTCTCAGTACAGACTACGGGGATGGGCTGTCCGAGCGCCGCCATCGTGACAGAGGAGCTAATACGCCTCGGTGCGAAGAACCTGTTGCGGGTCGGGACCTGCGGAGGGTACCACCCGGAGATGAAGCTCGGCGATCTCGTCATCGCCACCGCCGCTACCCCCGCCGACGGGACGGTCTCCACGATCACGCGCGGTGTCCCCTACGCGCCCGCCGCCCACTTCGACCTGGTGCACGCAGCGTACCACGCGGCTAAGGATCTGGGGCGCGAGCCGTTCGTCGGCTCTATAGTCAGTTCGGACCTGTTCTATGACTCGGAGGAGGAACCGCAGGCGCTCTGGCATTCTTTGGGGGTGCTCGCGGTCGAGATGGAGGCGTCGGCGATCTTTACGCTGGCGGCGATGCGCAGGGTGCGAGCCGGCTGCGTTCTAACGGTCTCGGACGCTATAAGCGCGGCTGGAGTCGAACGAATAGAGGACAGCGTCCTCGCGGGCGCGGTTGATGAGATGGTGATACTGGCGCTTGAGGCCCTTGACGCCTTAAACTGATGGAGCTCTCGGGGGAGGGGCTGAGACCCGGCGAAAGTTGCCGGGACGTTCAGAGCAGGACCAACGAGAGATTGCGGGAGAGAGATTGACTATACTCAACGAGTCAGGAGTGCCGGACGTAGTCTCCCCCCTGCGCGGCCTCCCTTCCCTTGCCGAGAAGCTACCGGACGCCCTCCTGGTCGTGGCGGGGACCCGGGCGGACGTACACCTTGCCCGGTCTCTCGCTGTACCTCTCCCCGGCCTCCCAGTAAGTCGTGCCGGTCAGGACGCGGGCCTGCACCCCCGTGTAACGTTCGTGGTCCTGGAGCCGGACGAGCAGCCGCCGGAGGGCGCCTTAGCATCACGCGTGATCGAGGCTGCGGCAGGGTCCCAGCACACAGGCGTGGTGCTGCTCGTCGCGTGCCGGTCTACAGCCCTGCTGGGCGTCGACGCGTCCTTCGAGGCTGAAGTCGCCGGCCGACGCCTGGGGCTGCCGGTTCGGGCTATCGCCCCTGACGACGGTAGTCTGGGTGTTTTGAACACGGACCTCGAAGATGCAGCGGTTCGAGCCCTCGTCGAGCTCTCGCCCCAAGAGGGTCTCCTCCTTGAGCCGGAGGAGTCACGATCTTACTCCAAGGGAGGCCTCTTGGGCAGGCTTCCGCTGGGAGGACGCGCCGGGAGACGGGGCGCGAGCGAGCGTGGAGCGCGGCGTCCGGTAGTCTTGCTCGGCGGGTTGCCCGGACAGCGAGAGGAGCTCTCTGCCGAGCTTTTACGCGCCGGGGTCGAGGTCTCCGGCGCTTTTCCGGATACGATGTCCGGCCAACTCCCGGCCGTCGGCGAGGGAACAGTTGTGGCGTCGATGGACCCTTACCTCGCAGGAAGCAGCCGAGCGGCCGAGGATCGTGGAGCGGCGGTGGTGAGAACTCTGTTTCCTATAGGAGTAGACGGTACGGCCCGCTTCGTTCAAGACGTCGTCGCTCTGGCAGGGCGATCTACGAGCGAGGGAGGCCGGGCCCGCGAGGTATGGCGGGAGTTGGAGCCCTTGCGGAACCGCATACGGGGCAAACGTATCTTCTTTACTGGTGATACGGGCCTCGAGGTGCCGCTCGCCCGTTTCCTGGCCGGAGCGGGGGCAGTCGTCGTCGAGGTGGGCACGCCGCGGCTAGAGAAGCGCTTTCTCGCGGCGGAGCTCTCTGCCCTCGGGGAGGACGTAGACGTAGTCGAGGCTCCGGACTGGCGGGCACAACTGGAGCGTATAGACTCCACCCATCCCGACGTGGTGGTAGCGAGCCCGGGACTCTACGCCCCGCTCGTGGCGCGCGGACACCTGTGCTGCTCCTCGTTGGGCCTCCTCTCCCTAGGGATTCACGGTTACGGGGGAGCGCGCCGGATTCTGGAACTCTTCGCCCGGACCTTCGAACGGGCCGAGGCTCTCGACGCCCTCGACCTTTGAGGCGCTCTTGAAGGTGTTGCGCGACGTTTACGAGGGTCCGGGGAGTCACGGCATCCTCCGGACAGCGGCGAGCATTGGAGGGGTGCACGCGGTGTTGCGAGCGTACCCAAGCGAGGGCGGCTTCCCGGCTCTGTACGGATCCCGGATGCGGACTGGAGATCTTCCCGCCTTCTCCCTTAGCCCCGTCCGGGAGCACGCAGGCGGATCTTGGGGGGCCGGGGACGTAGCTCGGGACCTCTCCGGCATGGCGCGACGCCGCCCGGAGGCGGAGACCTTGCTCCTCGCGCGCTCGGAGACGGCTCTCCTCGCGGGCGAGGGTACGCCCATCACCGCCCTCCCCGAGAGCCCCGAGACCGGCCGCTCCCCAAAGCTCGTGACCTGTGAGTGGGAGTCTCCGGGCATGCGGGAGGTAGAGGCGGCGGACAAAGTCTTTCTGGAGCTCGTCAAGGCTCACGCTCAGGCGCAGTCGAAGAGCCCGGGGCCCACCGTCAACATCTTCGGTTCGCCCGTGCTCGGGCCGAACGTGGAGGCAGAGGTCGCGGAGGTGGAGCGCGTACTGGGGCTCGTGGGGATAAGAGTAAACGTCCGAGCGCCGCTCGGGGCCACGGTCGAGGATCTGTGCCGCCTGCCGCGGGCCTGGGCGAACGTCGTCCTCTACCGGGAGACGACCGAGTCCGCGTCGCTGTATCTTCAGGACGAGTTCGGGATGCCAAGGATAACCACGCCCCCGTTCGGCTCCGTCGGCACCGGAGCGGTCCTGCGGGCAGCGGCCGAGCTGTGCTCTCTTGACCCCAAGCGAGTGCGGAGGACTGCGTGGGCAGAGCTAGCCCGGACGGCGAAGCTCTCTTGGTACGCCCGGCTGGCTGCGCCTGAAACCTTTCGGGGACGCCGCGTGGCCCTCTTTGGCGACCTGACCTACACGACCGGCCTCGGCTACACCCTCGCCCGTGAGGTCGGCCTGGAGGTAGCATGGGCGGGCACCTACCTGACTCATCTGGAGAAGGACTTCCTCTTCCGGGCCGACACCTTTACCGACGAAGCGTTCGTCGCCGACGACCCGGAGACGGTCGCGGCCCGCGTGGAGGCGACTAACCCCGATCTCCTCGTCGGAACACGCTTGGAGATAGAGGTAGCAGACTCTTTAGGCATTCCATTCCTACCCTTGTGTCCCCCGGTTTCGGAGCCTCGTTTCGTTGAGCGTCCGCTCATGGGCTACGCAGGCTCTAGTGAGCTGGCCGACATCCTGGATCACGCCCTGCGCGAGCCCCGAAGCCCCGCGACAGAGCCCGAGGTCTCGCCGCAGGGTCCCGCCTGGACCGAGGAGGCGCTCGCGGAGCTTGAGGAAGTGCCAGCCTTTCTAAGAGGGCGGGCGCGCAGGCTCGCCGAGGAACACGCCCGGGCTGTAGGCTCAGCCAGGGTCACGCCGAAGATCTTGGAAGAGTCCCGCTCCTAAGAACCGGGACAGCAAACAACTAACCCGAGCATTCTTACGTCTGGAGGCGGCGCGCGCTAAACGCCGACGAGGCGTGAGAGGCGGCGGCCCCGGTTACTCGTAGCCGGGCCTCACGCTCGCGAAAGATTCGTCTGCAGGTAGTATCCTGGCAGCCGTCGTACGACGTTTCAGAAGGAGCATGATCTTGGGCATAAGGGACTTTATCCAGTACCTCCGAGAACACCGGGAGAAGGCCGAGAGCCCGGATGCTCTACCGGATATCGAGCGTGAGGAGGTGCTGCGCCAGGCCGAGATGATGGTCGGGATGGTGGACGCGGCCGTAAAGGAACTCGAGTCAGTTATATCCAACCGGCGAGTCAACCTGCCCGAGGAGCACGCGCTTCGCTTCGCTCAAGACGTCTTTCTCTACCTCAAAGACGAGGAGGAACGAGTCAAGGAGAGGCTTCGGCAGCGAGTTGAGCCGGGGGCTTAGTCGTCGTCATCGCCTTCGTCGTCGTCATCCTGCTCGCCGCCGCACGCCGAGAGGAAGAGCAGCGCCGTCCCGGAGATGCTCGCCAGGCCGAGTTCGAGAAAGCCGCGGCGGCTCATCTCCTGTCGGGTCTCTGTATCCTGCATGCGTGCCCCCTCCTTCGAGGTCTCCCCTAGCTTATCTGCGTCTTGTACGGATTATCTCACAGAACATCGGGCACCATTCTCAGCCCAGACGTTTGATCATTACGGCCTTGTCGGGAGAGATCTCATACCCGTCGAGAAACTGCTCCATGATGGTTTCGAGCCCCGACATGCGGCGTTCGCGTAGCTCGGGGTGGCGGACTATTGTCCTCACCGTATCTTCGGTCGCCTCGGACTCGACCACGAGCGTCTCGCCTATCTCGACGGAGAGAAAGATGTCGGTGAGCAGAGCCTCTGCGGCGACGGCGAGGTCGCTCAAGGAACCGCCGCGCAGTCCGGCGGCGGCGCCCGTCCAGGCGATGAAGTGGCGCGCCTCTCCGGCGTGGGCGAGCTCCGCCGAGAACTCTCTTCTGTGCTGCTTGGCGCCCATAAGGACGTAAGGGTACACCGGCGGAGGCTCTCGCGCGCCTTGCTATACTCACGGTGTAACTCACACGCTCGGAAACCCAATCGAAGGGCAACCGTATAAGTTCAACGGACGACGAGCGACAGGAGGTTTGCAAGAGTTGAGAAGAGAAGCGGTCCTGGCAATGATAGTCTTCGCGCTGATGACGGCGGTGCTTACAGGCTGCTCGCTCTTGCAGGATGGGCAGAAGGCCCAGAACATCGCGCAGACCGCTCCGGGTGTATCCGGCGATATCCCGGAGGACGAACCCGTGGCACAAGTCGCGGCTCAGGTGAGCCCCTCGGTCGTGCAGGTCAACGTCGAGGCGGTACAGAGGAACCAGTTCGGCGGTGCCCAGGAGGCCCGGGGGTTGGGGAGCGGCGTGATCTACCGCCGCGACGGCTACATCGTCACCAACAATCACGTTATTCAGGGAGCCAACGAAGTCAACATAGCCTTCGCCGACGGCACCACCGAGAGCGGCGAGATCGTCGGAACCGACCCATACACCGACCTCGCTGTGATCAAGGTGGACCGCGAAGACCTGCCGGCGGCGAAGTTCGCCGAGAACGCAGACCTCGTCCCGGGCCAACTCGCCGTCGCTATCGGCAGTCCCGCCGGCTTCGAGTCTACCGTCACCTCCGGTGTAATCAGCGGGCTCAACAGGGAGATACCGCCCGAGCTCAGCAGGGGCGACACTTCCCTGGTGGATCTGATCCAGACGGACGCGGCCATCTCTCCCGGCAACTCCGGCGGGGCTCTGGCCGACCGCTCGGGGGAGGTCGTCGGCATTAACGTCGCCTACCTCCCCCCTCAGCAGACCGGGGCCGAGAACATCGGTTTCGCCATTCCCACGGACACGGCGATCTCCGTCGCCGACCAGCTTATCGAGGACGGCGAGGCGACCCAACCGTTCCTAGGGGTGGGGCTGGCGACCCTCGAAGCGGAGACGGCTCAGCAGTTCGACCTCTCGGTCGAATCCGGCGCTCTCGTCACCAACGTCGAGTCAGGCGGGCCATCGGACGAGGCAGGAGTCGAGGTGGAGGACGTGATCGTCGCCGCAGGCTCCACGGAGATACAGGACTCGGGCGATTTGCTGGGCGTACTGCGCGACTACCGGCCCGGCGACAGCGTGGAGCTCACCGTCGTCCGGAGCGGCGAAGAGCAGGAGATAACGGTCGAGCTCGGCGAGCGCGGCTAACGAAGACGAGAGGAGCACGAACATGTGGGCCAAGAGACTCAAAGAGACCGCCGCCATACTAACCGTCGGCGACGGGGTCATCGCGCTCCTCGCCCCTAGAGAACACTCCCTGCTCTGGGAGACCGGACCCGAGAGCGTGCGCAAGCTGGTCCGCTTCTTCGCCGAAAACCCGAGCTACCTGCGGATCATCGGCGCGACCCAGATAGCCTTCGGCGCTTGGTACGCCTTGAGGCAGTACCGAGAGGATTAGCTTGGCCCATTCCCACTCTCACGGAGAGGGCGCGCACGGAGAGCACGACCACGGACGCGGCGCAGACCGGCGCGCGCTCGCGGTTGTCTTCGTCCTCACTACCGCGTTCATGGCGATCGAGGTCGCCGGCGGGCTCGTTACGGGGTCTCTCGCGCTGCTCGCGGATGCCGGGCACATGCTCTCGGATTCATTCTCTCTGGGGCTGGCGCTCTTCGCCGTATGGCTGGCGGGGAGGCCGGCGACCCCGAACCGGTCCTTCGGCTACAAACGCGCCGAGATCCTGGCCGCCCTCGTCAACGGGGCGACGCTCGTCGCCATCTCTATCTGGATCTTTGTGGAGGCCTACCGGCGCCTGTGGGAGCCGCCCGAGATCCTGGGCGGCTGGATGCTGGCGGTGGCGATCCTGGGTCTCCTGGTAAACGTCGCGGGCGCCCTGATCCTCTCGCGATCGGGCGGCGAGAGCCTGAACCTCCAGGGCGCCTTGCGGCATGTCGTGGCCGACATACTCGGCTCGGTCGGCGCGATAGCCGCCGCGATCGTGATCCTCGCCACCGGATGGCGCTACGCGGACCCGCTCATCAGCGTCCTGATCGGCCTGCTGGTCCTGGGGAGCTCCTGGCGCCTCCTGCGCGAGTCCACCAATATCCTCCTCGAAGGCACGCCCCGAGGCGTTGACGCCGAGGAGGTCGGTAGAAAGATGGCCGGCGCACCGGGCGTTCAGGAGGTCCACGACCTGCACATCTGGACCATCACCTCCGGCTTCCCGGCGCTCGCCGCCCACGTGCTCGTCGGCCGCGACGAAAACTGTCACGACCGCCGGCGCGAACTCGAAGACCTGCTAAAGCAAGAGTACGGCATCGAGCACACCACCCTCCAGGTAGACCACGCAGGTGACCACCAGGCCCCGCTCCAGCCCCTGCGCTTCCGCTCTCGCCGCGAATAATGGATAAGACCATCGAGCGTCTGAAACGGTGGGCAAGGAGGCTCAAATCGGAGCTCTACGCGCTCTACCTCGCGTACAAGGACCCGCGGGTACCGCTACACGCGAAGGTCTTTGCCACCATCGTGGTCGGGTACGCGTTCAGCCCGATAGATCTGGTCCCCGACCCTATCTCCATCCTCGGCTACCTGGACGACCTGTTGCTGGTTCCGCTGGGGATAGCGATCGTGACACGCACGATCCCGCGGCCCGTCCTAGCCGAATGCCACGAGAGAACCCAAACGCTCGCAGGCAGACCGGTCAACCGGACGGCGGCTGTGGCCGTGATCTTTGTGTGGGCCGCCCCGGCCACACTTGCGATGACGCGATGGTAGAGATCAAGACCTTCTGAGAGATCCCGTGCGTGTGCTACGATTTGCACGCGGCGGAACCTAAGACTATAGAGAAAGGTACGGAGTTGGGCAAGAGCAGGGGCGTAGCGAAGAGGCCATCAGCGGGGGGCATTAACAAGACTTGGCTGATAGTCGGCCTGGTCGTCGCGGCCTTTGTGATAGGTTTTGGCTCCCTTATATACTTCGACAGCCAACAGCGGGCGGACGGTTCCGGGGACCCTCCCGAAGGGGTCGAGGAGTTCGACTACGGCGGCGCGGGCCAGCACACCCAGGGCACCGTAGACTACGAGCAGAGCCCCCCGGTCGGCGGTGAGCACAACCCCGCGTGGCAGAACCAGGGCTTCTACGACGACCCTGTAAGAAACGAGCTCGCCGTGCATCTCCTGGAGCACGGGGCGGTCTGGATCGCCTACTCCCCCGACCTCTCGCAGGAGGAGAGGGACGAGTTGGAGGAGGTCGTCGAGGGCAAGAACTGTCTCATGGCTAGCCCCTACGAAGACCTGCCCGCCGGCACGCCGGTCGTCGCGTCGGCCTGGAACCGTCAGATCCAGCTGGACGGTGTCGACGACCCCAGGCTCGACCAGTTCATTACCGCCTTCCGGCAGGGTCCTCAGACTCCTGAGAAGGGCGCCGCCTGCACCGGCGGCATCGGCAGCACAGCGTAGATGAGAGAGACGGCGCAACAGAGTCCCGCCGAACGCCCCCAGGAGGAGGTTCCATCCGGGCGCGGTTGGCTCTCCCGGAGCCGAATCCTCTCAGTGGTTCTCTCCTTGGGGGCTATCGTGCTCGGTCTCGCGGCGGGAGCGGCCCTTGCGTCGCTCTTCGTTGGCGGCGACGATGGGCCGGGGGATGAAGGGCCGGCGCTGGAGATAGGGACCGGGATGCCGGAGGAAGGCTCTGCGGAGGCCGGTTTCGTTAGAGATATGACCATACACCACGCCCAGGCCGTCGAGATGGCCGAGATCGTACGGGACAAGACGGAGAGCGAGGAGATAAGGATGCTCGCCGCCGACATCGCCCTGACCCAGCAGGCCCAGATCGGGCAGATGCACGGTTGGCTCGACGTTTGGAACCTCCCGGCCACCGGAGAAGAGCCAGCGATGAGCTGGATGAGGATGCCGACGGAGGACCGGATGCCTGGTATGGCCTCGCCTGCGGAGATAGACGAGCTGCAGAACGCGTCCCCCGAGGAGGCTGACAAGCTCTTTTTGCAGCTCATGATCCCGCACCACGAAGCCGCGGTGCCTATGGCCAACGCTATTATCGAAGAGACCGACCAAGAGGAAGTCAACCGCCTCGCTAGCGCCATAGCCGCCTCGCAGCAGGCCGAGATCGAGATGATGCAGGGCATGCTCAACATACGGGGCGTCACCGTCGAGAGCAGCTCCTCGCCCCACGGCGAAGGCCCTCACGGTGGCGACTGAGAGGGCCGGAACCCTCGCCTGCCACTAATAACACGATGAGCCGCGCCGCCGGAGCAGGACTCGCCCTCGCGCTCGCCCTCACGGTCTTTTTCGCGGACCAATTCCTGAAAAGGCTCGTAGAGGGCTCGATGAGGACCGGGCAGAGTATCCCCGTTATCCAGGACGTCCTCTACCTCACTTACGTAAAGAACTCGGGCGGCGCCTTCGGCATACTGGGCGGCCAGATCGCCGTGCTGCTAGCCGGGAGCGCCGTCGCGATAGTGTTCGTCCTCTGGGTCTTGTTCGCCGGTCTACCTACCCGTCTCACCGTCGCGGGGTGCGGCTTAGTGCTCGGCGGCGCCGCGGGCAATCTACTCGACCGGATCGCCGAAGGCCGGGTCACAGACTTTCTGGATCTTCAGTTCTGGCCCCTACAGTGGTGGCCCGTCTTCAACGCTGCGGACATCGCCATCGTTCTCGGTGTTGTGCTACTGCTCCTCGCCACGCTCCGGCCAGCCGGTAAACGGTAGCCGTTCTCTAGGCTTCGACCTCCGATATAAAATTCGTCACCCCGCCCGTGTCGAAATTCGGGAGGTCGTTCACCGCAGCCTGTCCCTCCTCGGAGTTCAGGCTGCTCTGCATCTTCTCCTCATCCTCAAACCAGAACTCTGCGATTCGGTGGTACGGTGTCTAGCTCCCGTCGGGCGTGGCCACGCCCCTGCCTGACTCGAAGCGCGGTACGTTCGGTATCTTGTCGACGAACGGCATGTGGGTGTTCGCGTAGTACTCCTCAAACGCGTCCGGGTCTTCTGGATGACCGTAGAGCACGGAGAACTTGATCATTATTTCCCCCTGTCCCTTGAATGACGAGAATCGTGGTTAGAGTCCGGTCGCCAGCGGCAAACAGCCGCTGGCGACCGCCGGCCGAAAAGGCCACCCTCAACTATGCGGAAACGTTTTTCAGGCCCTGGTCTACGACATTCCACCGCCTTGTTGAGCGTCCTGCTCGGACGCGGAGTCGGAATGCCTGAACTCCCCCCCCTCGGGGGCGCTTTCCTCCTGCTGCTGGCGAAGCTGGCGCCTGAAGCCGCCGGAGAGGGCCATGTCCCGCTCCCGCTGCGAAAATTCTGCTAGAAGCATAATCTCCGTGCCGTCCAGCTGGGCCGGTATCTCTGTGTCCCCGTTCTCCAGGTGCTGCCGGATATCCGGCAGCGTCAACTCCTGGCCCTCCTCAAACTTGTCGTAGTCTTCTTCGTTCTTGAAGAGCAAGGCCAAAATGCCCTGGGAGATAAGGTTCCGCCGGTGGATGCGTGCGAAGCTCTTGGCGATAACGGCTCTAATCCCGAGGTGTAGAGGCGCGAGCGCGGCATGCTCCCGGCTCGATCCCTGCCCGTAGTTGTCGCCCCCGACGATGATGCCCGGCGCCATCTTCTGAGCCTTTTCAGGGAACTCCGAGTCGAAGCGCCGCAACGTGTACTTGGCAAGCTCCGGGACGTTCGAGCGGAAGGCCATCACCTCGACCCCGTCGGGCGTGAGGTCTCCGGTCGAGATGTCGTCGGGAAGGACTATGACTACCGTACCGGTAAACTCTTCGGGCAACTCATCGGCCTCGGGCGGCTCGTGGATGTTCGGCCCGCGATGTATCTCGATTTTGTCTGCCTCGTCGCCCTCAGGGGCCGGCGCAAGAATCTGACCGTCGTCTACCGCAGGATACATCGGTGCCTCAGGGAGCTCCGGATACTCGCCGAGCTCGCGCGGGTCGGTGATCACACCGTACAAAGCCGTCGCCGCAGCGACGGTCGGGCTCGTCAGGTACACCTGATCTGACTGCGTCCCGGACCTGCCAGGGAAGTTCCTGTTGAACGTCCTCACGCTTACCGCATCCGAGGGCGGCGCATAGCCCATCCCCACACACGGTCCGCATATCGGCTCGAGCATCCGGGCTCCAGCCCGCACGAGGTCCGCGTACACACCAGACTCGGCGATCGAGTTTAGGATCTGACGGCTCCCCGGTGTCACGGTCATCACGAGGTCCGTGGCCACCGACTTGTCCTTGAGGACCGCCGCCGCGACCGCCAGGTCCTCGAAGCCCGAGTTGACTGAGCTTCCGATGCAAACCTGGGACACCTTGGTGCCGGCGACCTCGCTAACAGGGACGACGTTACCGGGCGAGTGAGGCTGGGCGATAAGGGGCTCAAGCTCGTCGAGCGCTATGTGCTCGTACTCGTCGTATTCCGCCCCCTCGTCGGCGCCGAGCTCTACAAAGTCGTCGGGGCGCTGCTGGGCTTCGAGCCACTCGCGCGTCCGGTCATCGGAAGGGAATATGGCGGTGGTAGCGCCGGTCTCGATGCTCATGTTGCAGATCGTGGTGCGTCCCGTCACGGGTATGGTCGCCACCCCCGGCCCATAGAACTCGAAGATGCTGTTGGTCGCGCCGGCGACGCCACGACGCCTAAGAAGCTCCAGGATAACGTCCTTCGGCGTAACCCAATCCTGCAGCTCGCCCGTCAACTCTACGCCGATTACCGTAGGGAAACCGGTGCTGAAAGGTTGCCCCCCCAGAACGAGCGCTACGTCCAGGCCTCCAACCCCGATAGCGATGGATCCCACTGCACCCGAGGAGGTCGTGTGGGAGTCGGCCCCGACCATGGTCGCGCCGGGTTTGGCGAACCTCTCTACATGCAAGTAGTGGCAGATGCCGTTGCCGGGCTTGGAGTAGTACATACCATACTTGGCGGCAACCCCTTGCAGAAAGAGATGGTCGTCTGGGTTCTTGTGGTCGAGTTGAATGACGTTGTGATCTATGTACTGAACAGCCAAGGGAACCTGAACCCTGTCCCGCCCCATCTGCTCGAATTGCAAGGACGCCATCGTACCGGTAGCGTCCTGGAGCAGGGCTTGGTCTATGCTCAGGCTTACCTCCTCGCCTGGCTCAACGCTACCATTCTCCATGTGGTCCTTTAAAATCTTGGTGACCAAATTATCGGCCATAACACCTCACCCCTTCGCGTGTTTTCCCTTTCGGTCTCTACGTTCCCAGAATTCCATTCTTACACACCGGAAAATTTGCGGCACGTTGCGGCGCACCCTACTTCAGCCTGTTCAATATGAAGGCGATCAGGAACCCGGCGGAGGTGATAAGGCTCATGATCTCGCCGCCCTCCTCCTAAGCCTTGGGCATCATGGTGCTCGCCAGCATCGCCAGGATAACTCCGGCGGCGAAGGCCTGAACAGCGGCGATCAGGTTCCCAGAAGCCTCGCCAGAAAGAAGTAGTTGAGGAACGCGGGCCAGGGCCTCCACGCTACGCTTCTAGCCCTCCAACAGCCGTTCGTAGACCGACCGGTAGCGTCTGAGGGACTGACGCATATCCTCGGTCGTGTTGTCGTCGCCGCTCTCGTTTTCGGTGGAGCGCCCGACGATGCCCGCTCGAAAGCGCCGGGCCTCGCGGTAGTCGTCGGCGACCTCCGGATGTATGGCAGCAAGGCTTCTCTCGGTCTCCTCGTCGCTCTGGGCAGGGTCGGAGACGAAGTTGCGTTCCTCCAGCAGGTCCGAGACGGTTCGGTCGGCCATCTCGATGGAGCGCTCGGGGTTGTCCACGAAGACGCGCTCGACCTCCCCCCACCGCTCCTGGTAGCGCTGGCGGCTCTCGTCGGAGAGCGGCTCGATCTGCCGCTCTACCCGGCCGCGCCGCCGCCTCAGCTCCCTCTCGGCCTCCTCCTCGGAGCCTCGCTCCTGGGCGGTCCGCTCGTACTCGGGACCGAACTCCTCACGCGTCCGCTCCCGTCGTTCCTCCTGGCGCCGAGCGCGGCTGCGGCGTGAGATCAGGTAGAGCACTATCAGCAAGATCACCACGACAACCGCCACCGCGATGAGTATCCCCAGCGTCGTATTGTCCATCCACTCTCCTCCCGTTAGCTGTGTCAGGCAGCTTCTTTCCCAGTAATGCTACCCAAGTAACGTGAGGGTCTGGAACACGTGGAGCCTCTAGCTGCGAACGACCTCGCGCAGCTCGCCTGTCTCGACGTCGTAGATAGAGCCCGCTATCAAGACGTCGTCGGGGATCAGGTCAGAGGCGCGCAGGGTCTCCACGTCGTCGCGCACGCTCTGCTCAAGGTCCGCAAAGGTGAGGAAGTCCCACCCTGAGGCGTCCGCGCCGAGGTCCTCCTTTATCTTCGCGACGAGGTCCTCGTTCTTGAAGGTGAGCATCCCGCAATCGGTGTGGTGGATCACTACGATCTCGTTCGTCCCGAGCAGACGCTCGGAGATGACCAGAGAGCGGATAGCATCCTCGCTCACGCGCCCGCCAGCGTTGCGGATAACGTGCGCGTCGCCCATCTCCAGCCCGAGAAACGTCTCGGGATGCAGCCTCGCGTCCATACACGTCACCACCGCAACGTTGCGGGCCGGCGGCGTCGGCAAGTCTTTCTTATCGAAGGACGCCGCGTACTGCTCGTTGGCACTCTTGAACTCGTCGAAACGCGCCATCTCTTACCTCCGCACTCTCTCGTCACACGACCTAGTTCATCTTACTGAACGGGACCGCTCCACGCCTCCAAACGCAGCGACGGGAGCCATAGGGGCGGACGGGTTAGCGGAGTTGGCGTCGGCGTGAGTTCATGCGCGAACGCTTGAAGAGGCGGTCGAGGTAGTGGTCGGCCACGTAAGCACCGGCGACGCCCCCCATAACGCCGAGCACGATATCGAATATGGTGTCGGGGAGGGCATGATCTATGCTGGCGTTCGGGAAGAGGAGGTCGAGCAGTATCTCGACGCCCTCCCAGGCGACCGCGCCCACGAGCCCGATCGCGGCCCCCGTCATCATCGCGTGTCGGGGCGTATTGAAGAACTCGTCGTCGCCGCCCATCCGGTAGACGATCTCCGCCACTATCGCCACGAGCACGAATGGCGTGACGACGTGCGCGATCTCGTCGTAGAGCGGTATCGGCTCGAAGATGTCCCACAGAAAGCCCGCCCCGTTAAGGAGCGTGCAGAACACGATCAGCCAGATCACCCAACGTCGCGGCACCTAGAGACGCCTCTCTTTCTCTTTACTCTGCATACCGGCGAGTCTACCCGGAACCCGCCCTCTCCCAATCACGATGTTAAGCTACCCGCCGGACAACTACCGGGAGGAGACCCATGACCAGCGGCTATATACCCCCGTCCGGCGAGCCGGACCCCGACGACATCCTCGAGGCCCTCAAGAGAGCGACCCGCGAAGACCCCGGCCTCCGAGAACGTTCGCCCGAAGAAGTCTCCCGCGACCTCGCCGGGGGCGGCTACCTCGAAAGAGAGCCCTCCCCTACCCTCGTAGCCGAGATGCTCGGAACCCTCGAACGCGAAGAAGGATAGCGCGGCAACTAGGACTTAACCATCTCCGCTTATCAACATCGCAGCGTCGATTGGGATATAGATTCAGGAGCGAGGGCGAGAGATGCGCCAGACCCAGGCGATCAGCACGAGTTGCAGCGGCAGGCGCGCCCAAAGAAGCGCTACCCACCATACGGGTTTCTCGGCCGCGCGCGCATCGAGCAGCATCTGCACGTTGGCCGGCCACACCGCAAAGAGCAGCAGGATAAGGCCGATCCCCGCACCCCGGCGGGTTCGCTCTGTGAAGAGTCCAAGCCCGCCCGCGATCTCCAGCGCACCGCTCAGATAGACCAACTCGCGGTGCAGCGGCAGGTACGGGGGCATGATCTGCTCATAGGCAGCGGGGGCACGGAAATGCAGCGCTCCAGCCACGACGAAGAGCAGCCCCAACAACATGCGAGAGAACGAGGGGCCCGCGTCCATACAGTTCCTCCCTACCCTTTCGCCGTTCTCAGTACCAGACTATCCCAGTAGGGAGGTGGCATCGGTCGAAGGCTTCGAGATCTGCACCAATTTCTATAATCGCGGCGCTCAGGACGTCCGCCAGACCAGTGCTGTAGCTCCCTCCTTGATAGCTCAAAGCCCGTTCTAGCGCGCCTGCTACCTCCCCGTCATCTTCTTGGCGTCGAGCGCCTCGTCTAGCTCCTCTTCGGAGAGGTCTGTCTGCTCGCGGGCGACCTCGCGGATGGTCTTGTCGCTCTTGAAGGCTTCCTTGGCGATGTCCGCAGCCTTGTCGTAGCCGACCTCGGGGGCGAGGGCGGTGGCGAGCATGAGGCCCTTCTCGACGAGCTCGGGGCCGCGCTCGGTCGCCTCCAGGCCGGTGACGGTCTGGTTGGCGAGGTTCGCGGCGGCGCTGCCCAGGATCTCGATGGACTGCAAGAGGTTGTAGGCGATAAGCGGGAGCATGGTGTTGAGCTCGAAGTTCCCGCCCTGGCCGGCGAGGGCTATGGTCGCGTCGTTGCCGATGACCTGCGCCGAGACCATCATCGCGCTCTCGGCGATGACCGGGTTGACCTTGCCGGGCATTATGGAGGAGCCGGGTTGGACCTCGGGGAGGGCTAGCTCCGCGAGGTTCGCGCGCGGGCCGGCCCCGAGCCAGCGGATGTCGTTGGCTATCTTCATGAGCGAGACCGCGACGGTCCTCAGCGCCCCGCTCGTGAAGACTGCCCCGTCCATCGCGCTCTGGGCCTGGAAGTGGTTCTCGGTCTCTCTGATCTCGACCCCGAAGCGCTCGGAGAGCTTCTCACATACCTTGCTCGCGAACTCGGGATGGGTGTTGACGCCGGTGCCGACCGCCGTGCCGCCCAAAGCTACCTCGGCCAGGTCTTCCTGGGCCTTCTGCACGCGCTGTATGCCGCGCTGTACCTGTCCGGCGTAGCCCTTGAACTCCTGGCCGAGACGGATCGGGGTGGCGTCCTGAAGATGCGTCCGGCCGGTCTTGACTACGTCGTCGAACTGGCCGGCCTTCTCTTCGAGCGCCGTCTGGAGCTTCTCTAGGGCCGGGAGGAGGTCTTCCTTGATCGAGATGAGGGCGGAGAGATGGATGGCGGTCGGGATCACGTCGTTCGAGGACTGGCCCATGTTGACGTGGTCGTTGGGGTGCACGGGAGACTTCGAGCCGAGCTCGCCACCCATGATCTGTATGGCCCGATTCGAGATCACCTCGTTCGCGTTCATGTTCGTCGAGGTGCCGCTCCCGGTCTGGAAGACATCGAGGACGAAGTGCTTGTCCAACTCGCCGTCCACGACCTCCTCCGCGGCCTCGACGATGCCGTTCCTTATCTCCTCGTCGAGGAGGCCTAGCTCGTGGTTTGCGTTGGCGGCTTCGAGCTTTATGGCGCCGACGGCCTGCACGAAGCGGCGCGGCTTGCGCAGGTCGCTTATCGGGAAGTTGTCCAGGGCCCTTCTGGTCTGGGCGCCGAAGAGGGCGTCGCGCGGGACCTCTACCTCGCCCATCGAGTCGCGCTCTTTGCGGTGGGCCGTCTCTTGCCGGGTCATGTGTGAGCCTCCTATCGAAAGCGTCTGCGGTCGCGTCATATAATTCCCCTAATGGACGAGCATTATACGAGAGGTGATGTTTTGGAGTCTCTAAACCACGCGCTAAAGGAGTGGGCGGTCGCCGTAGAAGCATTAGAGCGCGGCGAGACGGCGCTCGTGGTACGAAAGGGCGGCATCCGCGAGAAGGCGTTCGCCGTCCCGAAGGCCCGCTTCCTCCTCTTCAAGGGCTACGAGCACCAGAAAGAAGAGCAGCTTAAGCCTGCCTACCACGACCTCCTCTTCTCCATCCCGAAGCTGAAGGATGACGGTCCGGTGGTCTTTACGTCCTTCGCCGAGGTTCACGCGACATACGAGATCTCCGAGTCCGAAGAGCTAGAAGCTCTCGACCCGTATCACATCTGGGCACCCGAGTACGCGGAGAGCCGCCTGAAGTGGCGCCCGAAGAAGCCGCTCACGGTGCTCGTACTTCGGACCTACCTCCTACCGGAGCTGGTGGAGTTCGAGTACCGGGCCGAGTACGGGGGGTGCAAGAGTTGGATCGAGCTGTCTGAGAACGTATCGACTACCGACGCCCGCCCCACCCTCGACGACGGCTCCTTTGAGGACTTGATCCGACCGGCCCTCGGCGCGCTTAGAGGTCTCTCACCTGCGCCTGTGGGCTCCTAGGCAGGGGCTGTTCTTGGGCGCCGGCGCGATACCCATAGTCCTGACCATCTTACTGGTGGTCTTCGCCTGGCGGGTGGTCTTTTCTTTCAACAAGGACCTGGTACGCGCCCGCGCCTGGGGGGAGCTGATGCGGCGGGCTTTGCCGTTCGCGGCGATCACCGCAATGGCCGGCAGCCTGCCGCTCGTCCAGGGCGCACGGGGTAGCTGGATACCCCTCGTCTGGGTGGTCGGGTTCGCCGCCGTCCTGGTCCTCGCCAACTTCCTCTCGATGCCGAACGGCGAGCGGCGGGCGAGCAGGGCCTTCCGTAACGAGGACTACGCAGCCGCTGCGGCCCTGTACCGGAAGCTCGCCCAGAAACATTCCCTGGCCCGATACTGGGCCTTTCTCGGGGCGGCTCTGGGGGCCGGAGAGCAGCCCGAGGAATCCCTGGAGGCCTCGACGAAGGCGGCCGAGTTGGACGCCGAGTACGGGCTCGCCTACTACAACCGCGCCCTGGTCTTGCGCAGGCTCGGCCGTAAGAGCCGGGCGACGAAGGACCTGAAGAAGGCGCTTGAGTCGGACCTGCCTCGCCGCTTCAGGAAGGCGGCGAACACCCTCCTCGAAGAACTCTCTAAGCGATGAGCTTCTTCTACCCCACGCTCGGCGCCCTGGCGATACTCGCCGGTTTCCTCTTCTTTATCGGCCTCCAGAATCGTGACCTTCTGCGCGCTCGGGCATATGGGGAGTTTCTAGTGCGTCTCCTGCCGTTGCTCTCGACGGCGGTCTTGATCCTCGGTCTGCCCTTCGTCGTGGACCTGGCGCCCGTCGAGAACGCTATGCCAGTGCTGCTCGTTTATCTCGGCGGTGCGGCTGTGCTGACGTTCATCATGGCACACCTTGCCATCCCCGAGGAGCGGCGCGCGGGGGTGCTCTTCAGGCGCGAGGAGTACGAGGGCGCCGCCGAGATCTACGAACAGCTCATCGCCCGCCGCCCTCTCCCCCGCTACTACTCAGCCCTGGGCGCGTGCCTCGACGCCGCCGGAGACCCGTATGCAGCCCTGGAAGCCGCGGACACTGCCATAAAGCTCGACCCGAAGCTCGGCATCGCCTACTACAACCGCGCCTCCGCGCGCGCGGCACTGGGAGAATACTCGCAGGCCCGCGACGACCTGCACACTATCTTCACCGTCGACTCCAACCGTCGCCTAAGGCGCGCCGCCGAAGAAGCCCTAGAGAGTTTGAAAAGCAACAGCTGACTACGAAAATCTGCAAGGTCCTGTCGCGCAGTTAGCAAGACTTTTACGTAGAGCCTTGCCTTTGGATGCACATCGAGATTCTAAGTTACCCTCTTCTGGACGTTCTCGGTGGTGGCCATAATCTCGATGTTCCCGTCACGCACCCTGGTGTGGTAGCGCGACTGAGGGAAGACGGCCGGGCCGTCTATCGCCTGGCCCGTACACAGGTCGAAGCGGGACTTGTGCAAGGGACAGACGACGGTGTCCCCCTCGCGGTCGCCCTCTTCGAGCGGGCCGCTGAAGTGATTGCAGGTAGCAGCTATGGCGCAGATCTTGCCTTCCTGAGCGCGGCTGAGGAGAACCCCAACGCCCTCTACCTCGACCCGGCGCATCTCGGTTTCGGAGAGCTCGCTCTCTTCCAGGACCGGGACATACTCGTCGGGTCCGTCCTGCTCGAAGACGTTTCGGTTGACCCTGAGCCCGTAATTGTAGGAGAGCTCTCCGCCGAGATGGGCGCCTATCCCGTTGATCGAAAACCCCGCCAGAAAAGCAAGCCGCCCGGCGTTCCTGCGGCCCGTAGCCCTCAGGACCAGCGAGGTAGTGTTCAGGGCGAGCCCAGCGGCGTTGAGGAGGCCGTGGGCTATCCCCATACGCCGCGCCCCGCCGCCCAAGTAACGCCAGTCGGAGATGCCGACGGCGGCTGCGGCGAAGCCTCCCACGACCCCTACCGCGAGCGCTCCGTCGGCGGCGTTCCGCGCGGCCTTGGAGCCGCTCACGAGGTCTACCGCATCGAGGGCAATCGCGGCGGTCCACGACCCTACTGGTACATCCGTGAGAACCGGGTGCAACGGCACCTCGATCCAGACGCCGTCCAGGGCATTGCGGAGCGTAACACCTCCCCTGTCAATGACCTCCTGCACTTTAGGCTGAGTCTTTTCGGCAAGGCCGTCTAGCCAGGGCAACCGGTCGACGATGCGTTCGCTGATCGTCCTACCCATACTCCTCCTTTCCTTTCTCCAGGGAGCTTACCCGCCCTCCGAGTCAGGGAACCTGCCGGTCCCGAAATCAGTAGAGTTCTCTACTCTACGAGAAGCTCTCGCGAGCAGGGTGCCTACCTGCCTTACGGAGCCCGAGCTGCGACCGTCCCGCCGTCCCGCGAGCACCGACTCGTATGCCTCTACGTGACGTTCGGCTATTGTAGGCCAGGAGAGGTTCCGGGTGTAGGCGCGGCCTGCCTCCCCGAGCCGGGCGCGCTCGGGCTCGTCGTCGAGCAGCCCGAGGAGCGTGGCGGCGAGACCGGGGGCATCTCTCCTGTCTACCAATCGTAACTGGCCGCCATCGGCAAGGGCGGGCTCCGGCGGATCTGGGCGGGTAGCGACGACGGGGAGACCGTGCGCGAAGAGGGTGAGCAGGGCTCCGCTCTTCAGGGTAACGCCCTCGTTGAACGGCAGCACGCCTAAATCCGCGCCCGAGAGCAGCCGGGAGGCGTCCCCTTCCGGCAGGTAACCGGTCATCTCCACGCAACCTTCAAGACCGAGATCCTCGATGAGCGTCCGAAGGTTGTTCCGGTACCATGCCGCCTCCTCCGCGCACAAGGCCAGGCTCTCCACGCCGCCGATAAGGAGCAAACGAGCTTTGGGCCTGCTCTTGAGCACCTCCCGGTGCGCCTGCAGGAGCGTCTCTATGCCCTTGACGGGATGGAGGAAGCCGAAGTAGGCGAGTACCTCGGCGTCGGGGGGCCAGCCATGGCGGGAACGCGTCTCCTCTCTTGCCTCGTTCCCGTTTACCGGGGCGGTGTCCAAGTTGGTGGCCAGAGGGACGCGGCGCAGGCGGGAGGCCAGCCATGGGAGACGTTCGACGATGGCAATTTCAGCGTGAGTATTGGTCGTGAGCAGGGCGTCGCTCCCGGTGAGCAGGAAACCGTCCTCCCGGTCCCACCATCCACGGCGCTGTCCCCATGCTTTCAACATCTCAGTGACCCTGGAGGGTACGCCGCGCGGCTCCCATTCCCACCAACCGTACTCGTGGACCGTCGTGACGAGGGGGGCGCGGACCCCGGCGGCTCGCAGGAGCGGCGGCAGGAAGAAGAGGGCGCGTTTGAAGTTGTAGGTACCGGCGGCGTGCTGAATGTGGATCACGTCCGCCCCCTCGTGTTCGGCCCGTACAACCGCCCTGACGAGCGGCGGAAGATCCGGCGCCCTCCATCCTCTCACCACTCCCCTGACCCGGTAGTCCTCCGCCTCCCGAGCCGCCTCCCGGGTAGTCAGAACTACCGAGGAGATGCCGTATGCATCGAGCGCCGCGCGCAGGCGCTCGGTGTAGTGCGCCACGCCACAGTGCTCCGGCCTGTACGTGCCGGCCACCATCGCCACGCGCATCACGATTTGCCCGGCTCTCTCTGCAATGACGCCGGTTCGGTCTCGCCGCCCGTCTCGGCGATTAGCGAGAGTCCTGCTTGCGCCACCTCCTCGGAAGGTATGTCCAGACACTCCAGGTTGTATGGGCACTCGAAGGCGTAGCACGGGCTGCACCACGTCTCGCGGCGGAGCAGGCGGTGGGGCGCGTGGCGCGGGCGCCACTGCTCCTCTAGCTCCGTCCCCGAATATGTAACCACGCCCGGCACGCGCAAGGCGTCGAGGAGATGCATCGTGGAGGTGTTGTTTGTCAGTACGAGCCGAGCGCCCTCGACGAGTGCCGCGAGTTCGGGGAGAGTGGTCGCGCCGACAAGGTCCACGCCCCGGGCGCTCAGGGCGTCGAGCACTCTGCCGCTGCGCCCACGGTCCGCGTCCGCGCCGCTTACCACGACCGGCCAACCCGTCTCTTGCGAGATCCGACGCGCGGCGAGGGTGAATCGATCGGGAGGATAAACACGGGCCGAGGCACTCGCCCACGGGTTAAGCAGGACGTACGGCGAGCCCGGGACAATACCGCGCTCCTCAAGCAGCCCAGCGGCGCCCGCGCGCGCCGCCTCAGAGAGGCTGACACTCAGGGAGCGGTCGTCCACGCGAAAGCCCGCGTGCTCGATGGCGCGGAGGTTCCGCTCCGCCTGGTGAAGCCCGTCGGGAGCCGGGGGCACCTCGTCCGTGAGCACGCCGCCCCCGAACTCCTTCGACTCTCCGAGCCGCAAAGGGATACCTGCCAGATAGCAGGCGTAGCCGGCAGGGTGCGGCGTCTGCTTGAAGGAGGTCAGGATGATCGCCGCGTCGTAGGAACATCTCTTCAAGGTATCTATCATCTCCAACTCACGCGCCGGGTCGAAGGAGAGTTTTCCGCCCACGTCCTGCCAGATCACACGCCACGAGATCACCTCGTCCACCCACGGCAGTAGCGGCGCGGCCGCCTTCCCCCCGGGACTTGCCATCAGCGTGATGCTCGCCTCCGGCAGATTCTCCTTGAGCGCCCGCAAGACCGGCCCCGTCATCACCACGTCACCGATATTGTCCAGCCGCATAACCATCACCCGCCGCGCCTCAGCCCATTGCCCCGCCAACGACCCGCTCATCCCGTGGCTCCAAAGTAACCGGCCGGGGGTGGGCCGAACTCCGTTTCAGACCGTTTCTCCAGCAGTGCTACGGCTGAGGCCAGTACGTCCTTGACACAGATGTCTTCGAGGCAGGTGTGCCAGGGCCGGTTTTCGAGCGTACACGTTCCGGCGTACCAGCAGGGCTGCCGGGTAAAGTCAGAGATGTCGCGCTGGGGACAGGAGTGGTAGCCCTGGAGGTTAGCGTGCGGGGACGGCTGACCGTAGCGGCCGTGCCAGGAGGGACCGAAGAGCGTGATCGTCGGCACACCCGAAGCAGCGGCAATACGCGCCGGCCCCGTGTCCGCGCCGACGGCGAGATCGGCATGTGAGAGGGCGGCGGCGAGCTCGCGCAACGTCCCGCGCGGCCATGCGCGCGCGCACTCCCCGGCAATCCCGGCGACTCGCGAGGCCTGCTCGGGGTCGGATCCAACGGGCACGATGATCTCCGCACCATAGCAATCGGCTAGTGTTCGACCCAACTCGCCCCAGCTCTCCTCCGGCCAGCGCTTGACCTCCATCCCTGCGTCCGGGAGGAGGAAGACGAGGGGACGACGAGATCCCGCAAGCTGCGCAGAGGCCAGGGAGCGTTCTTCAGGGGTGAGACGCAGACGGGGCGCGGAGACTGCCCCAGGTTCGATCAGGCCCTCATCTAGCAGTATTCGCAGGAACCGCTCGCCAACGTGTTCGTCGGGAGGCGGCGACCGCCACAGATTCGCCGCCACGCGTGCCGCGCCGCAGCCCCGGACGAGATCGTCTATGCCATCGTAGGACGTATCCGAGACGACGAGATCCCAGTCCCCCCGCGCCAGCAACTCCTCCACCGCCTCCCGGGCACGGTGCGGGTGTTCCGGCCCAGGTTTGGGAGCATGTACCACCTCGCCTACGAGCGGGTCGTGTGCGAGCAGATCACCGCCGGGCGGGAAGGTCAGGATGGTGAGGCGAGCCTCCGGGTAAGAGCGGGCGAGAGCCTGCATGGCGCCCAGCGAGATCAGAACATCCCCCAGCCCCCCCAGAAGCTCCACGAACAGGATCTCTTGCGCACGCTCAGGCGGCTCACCTCTCGTCTAGTAACCCGAACCGGCAATCATCCGTGTCTCTCCCAACCTGGCCCTCCGCGGACGGACGCGCAGAGGCAAACGAGCCCCAGATTCGACTCATCCTGGTACACCACCTTCGATACGCCTCCACTCAAGCTCTCACCCCTACAATCTCAGACCGACGATATACCCTACCGGGCGATCGAATAAGCCCTTCTTGAAAAGTAAAAACAGTAGAGACCGGTGGGCCACTCGGTCAGTCGGGACGACCCTCTCCTCTAACGGGCACCCGACCTCTCACGCACCGAGCGCATCATGTCCTCCGTGGACCGGCCCTCGACATCTAGCCGCTCGTCCATCTTGACCACCGTATACGCTCGCCCAACTCCAAGCTCCAGGACGGCGGCCTGAGCGCGGGCGATGGCGGCGTAGGCCTCCTCGGGGGTCTCGGCCTCGACAGTCGTCCCCATGGGCCCCAGAGTACACTTGAGGCCGGACGCCTCGAGCTCCCTGACGGCCGCCGCCACGTACTCGCTAACACCCGGCTCCCCCGTCCCAAGCGGGAAGATGCTGACCTCGGCTATGACCACCTCGCCACCCTTTCTCTACGCATACTCGCTCCACAGCGTGGCCTACGTCTCACCATGCAGAGGCACAATATACATGCTGGCCCCGCCTGGACCTTCAGACAATGAAACGGAAACAGAAAACCGCCAGCGCCCCATCGCCCGGCGGTCACTCGCTGCGGAGAGGGGGGGATTCGAACCCCCGATGCCGGGGTTACCGACATAACGGTTTTCGAGACCGCCGCATTCAACCGCTCTGCCACCTCTCCGCGAGAGAGTTTACCGCCCGCCCTCCACCCCTTCAACTCAGGACAAAGTTCCGCTGCCAGTTTCGAGCCCCGCCTGTCTACCGCCCTTCGAGATCTATCTGCCTCAGAGGCTATGCTCAACACCATCTTGTGTACTTATTGTTCAAGTACAAGATTATCTATACTGAAGCTACAGTCATTGAGAGCAAGCAAACATCTTCTAGTAATCCTTCGCTTTGCAGGTATTTGAAGAGTTTACGAACAGGGTTCGAGGCAAGAAAAAAGAAAGGAGCGGGCTAGAGCTCGCTCCTTTCTAACCTTCTACTAAAAGGTTAGCTGCACTTGGAGTAGCCGCAGGAGTGACAGACGACGCAGCCTTCCTGCTTGGTGAGACCGCCGGAGCAGTCGGGGCAGGCCCCTATAACGGGGAGGCTCTTCGCTTCGGCGGGGCCGTCTTCGACGAGGTAGTGCTCGGCCATGGAGCGGGCGACGCCGTCGGGGACGGAGAGGACGGCGTTGGGGCCGACGCCAGCCGGGTGCCCGTCCTGGATACCGCGCAGCTGGTGGACTATCTCGGCGGGCTGGGCGCCGTGGGTCATGGCTAGAGAGATCATCCGTCCCAGAGCGTCGGAGAAGGCTGCCGCCGTACCGCCGGGCTTGCCGAGGATGATGAAGCACTCGCGCGGGCCGAACTCGTCGTCGTTCATCGTCACGTACATCGGGCCGTGGCCGGTCTGCATCTTCTTCGTCACACCGGTGAGGGTGCGCGGACGTCCGTTGCGCGCCTCGGCCAGAGAGACGTGCTTGACCGTCTCGGGCGGCGCCTCCGGCAGGGTCGGCGGGGCCAGCGTACCGCTCTGCCCGGTCTTGCCCGTAGAGAGTACCTGGGCGTCGCGCGAGCCGTCGCGGTAGACCGCCATCGCCTTGCAGCCGAGGGAGTAGGCGAACCGGTAAGCGTCCTCGACGTCCTTGGTGGTCGCCTCGTTGGGGAGGTTGATGGTCTTGGAGATCCCCATCGAGGTGTGATTCTGGAACGCCGCCTGCATGCGAACGTGCCACTCGGCGGTGATGTCGTGCGAGGTTACCCACACGCTCCTCACGTCCTCCGGGACCTCAGGGATGTCTCGCACACTGCCGTGCTCGGCGACTTTCTTCATGAGCGCCTCGGAGTAGAAGCCGCGCTCCTTGGCGAGCTTCACGAACTCCGGGTTCACGTCAGGTAGTTCCATGTCCGCCTGGCGGCGCATGAAGGCGACGGCGAAGAGAGGCTCGATGCCGCCCGAGCAGCCGGCGATGATCGAGATGGTGCCGGTCGGGGCTATGGTCGTGACAGTTGCGTTGCGCACGCGGTCGCCCCGGGCCTCGTGACGTGAGCCCTCGAAGTGGGGCATCACGCCGCGCTCCTCGGCTAGAGACCGGCTCGCCTCCCACGCCTCGTCGTCAACGAACTTCATCACCTTCTCGGCGAAGGCGAGGCCCTCTTCGGAGTCGTAGGTGAGGCCGAGCTGTATGAGGAGGTCGGCGAAGCCCATGACGCCGAGCCCGATGCGGCGGTTGCCGCGGCTCATCTCGTCGATCTCGGGGAGCGGATAGTGGTTCATCTCGATCACGTTGTCGAGGAACCGTATCGCCGTGTGGACCGTCTCACGCAGCTCGTCCCAGTCGACCTCGCCGCCGACGAAGAAGCGCTCCAGGTTGATCGAGCCGAGGTTGCACGAGTCGTGCGGCGGCAGGTGTGCCTCCGAGCACGGGTTCGTCGACTCTATCGGGAACTGCGGCGTCGGGTTGTCCGCGTTGATCCGGTCTATAAACACCACGCCCGGCTCGCCGTTCAGCCACGCGCCCTTCACTATCTTCTCGAAGAGATCCCTCGCCCGTACGGTACGTGCTACCTCGCCGTCACGCGGGTTGGTCAAATCAAAGTCCGTATCGTTCTCGACGGCCTCCATAAAGGCGTCGGTGACGGCGACGGAGATGTTGAAGTTGTTTACCGCCGTGTTGTCATTCTTGCAGGTGATGAATTCCTCGATGTCCGGGTGATCCACGCGCAAGATCCCCATGTTCGCTCCGCGCCGGGTGCCGCCCTGCTTTATGTGCTCGGTCGAAGAGTCGAAGACGCTCATAAAGGAGACCGGCCCCGAGGAGACCCCCATCGTGCTCTTTACTATGTCCCCCTTGGGCCGCAAGCGCGAGAAGCCGAAGCCCGTCCCGCCGCCGCTCTTGTGGATGATCGCCTGGTGCTTGAGGGTGTCGTAGATGCCGTCGATCGAGTCCTCGACCGGCAGCACGAAACACGCTGAGAGCTGCTGCAGCTCGCGCCCGGCGTTCATCAGGGTCGGAGAGTTGGGCATGAACCTGCGGCTCGTCATCAGCCTGAGGAACCTCTCCTTGGCCTCCTCGTAGAGCCCCTGGGCCTCCTCGCCCTCCTTGAAGCGGAACTCGCCCTCGGCGATGTTCGACGCCACGCGGCGGAACATGTCGATGGGCTCCTCGATAGCCTCTCCGCGCTCGTCTTTCTTGAGGTAGCGCTTCTTGAGTACCGCAACCGCGTTCTCGGAGAGATCCAACGCTTCGCCCGTCGTGTACCTGTCTCGACCGATCTCCATACCCTAAGTATTCCTCCCTTGATTACCCGCTAACTAAATTTTACTGGCGCTGTACCGGATACCAACCAGATGTTTCGCGCCGGTCTCCCCCACCGGCGCGCTTCCTCCAAAGAAGTCTCGGGACTCTACCTGCCCGAGGAGCCGGCGAGCCTCACAAGCTCGCTGCGGAACTGGTCCACGTCCGTGTACTGTCTATATACCGAGGCGAACCTGAGATACGAAACCATATCCAACCGGCGCAGACGCACCAGCGACATATCCCCCAGCCGCCGCGACGTCACCTCGTGCCTCCGGCGGTCGCGAAGCTCGGCCTCGATCTCGTCCACGATGAACTCGATCTCCTCCTCGGGCACCCGCCGCTTGGCGCACGCCTTCGATAACCCTGCGTGCAGCTTGGCCCTGTCAAAGGGCTCCCGCGAGCCGTCCCGCTTCAAGACCATCAACCTTAGAGGCTCACGGCGCTCGTAAGTAGTAAACCGCTTCTCGCACGAAAGGCACTCCCGACGACGCCGGATCGCATCCTTCCCCTCCGAAAGGCGACTGTCGATCACCCTCGTATCCTCAAAATCACAGTATGGACACTGCACCTCGTAACCCCCGTTGCCTCAACACCACATCTGGTACCGAAGCAAACTAGCACACTACATTTTCTAACCGCAACACCAGCTACATAACCGTTAACATTAGGTTAATATTACCCTAATACCTCGAATCGCCCATTGCAATGCGGCATATGCCTTGTACGGCCTCTCCAGAAAATTTTTCAGAAATTTTTTCACGCAAACGGTTTTTTGGCGAATACGCAGCAAACTGCGTACCTTTACTCTTAGGTCTAGTTTTCTACCTCTACCAAGAGTTTATTGTAGGAATAGTATTTCTATTAGTATAGACTTAAAGTATACGGTTACTCTCGACACAGGCGTGCCGGCGCTTCTGGCGGCCCGACGAGGCTCGTCAACTGCCGCGACGTCTCTGGCGGAAGAAGTCGCGGAGGAGTGTAGCAGACTCGGTGTGAAGGGGACCGACGGTACAGGGGTAGGTGTGGTTGAGGCGAGGATCTGCAGGGAAGTCGTAGAGGGTACCAGCGGCGCCTGCTTTGGGATCGGGGGCGGCGTAGACGAGGCGGTCTATGCGGGCGGCATGGAGGGCGCCGGCGCACATGGGGCAGGGTTCGAGGGTGACGTACAGAGTGCAGCCGGTGAGACGCCAACCTCCCAGCTCACGGGCGGCGCGGCGGACGGCGAGGAGCTCGGCGTGGGCGGTCGGGTCCCCCGTGGTCTCGCGCTCGTTGTGGGCGGAGGCGAGCAGCTCATCCCCGCAGACTATCACGGCGCCAACTGGGACTTCTCCTATCTCGGCGGCTCTCTCAGCCTCTCTAAGGGCTAGGCGCATCAGGGCGAGGTCTCTCACGCTCTGCTCAGGGGATACGTAGTTGTGAGTAGCAGGGCCGCCGGACTCATCGTGTGATTCAAGTTTTTCAGACACGTGCCGATAATATCAGGGCCGTGTACAGAATGGAGGCAAGCAGCGCGTCCGGATCAGACGGAGGCACGAGGGCCGATATGTTCTTGATTGGAGATCGTGCAGAGTATTAGGGTCGAGGGCATGGTTGAAGTTCGTGGGGTCTACGAACGTCTGCGCGAGTCGGTCCGCAAGGTTTTGGTGGGTAAGGATCGGATCGTGGACCTGTGTTTGATCTCGCTTCTCGCCGGCGGTCATGTCCTTCTAACGGACATCCCGAGGGTAGGCAAGATGACGCTCGCGAAGGCTATATCTTCCTCGATCTCGGCGGACTTCTCGCGTATTCAGTTTACGCCCGACCTGTTACCGTCGGACATTACCGGGACGAGCATCTACGATTCGCGCGAGGCGAGCTTCAACTGGCTGCCGGGTCCGGTCTTCGCGCCGGTCTTGCTGGCTGATGAGATCAACCGGGCCACGCCCCGGACGCAGAGCGCGCTTCTGGAGGCGATGGCGGAGGGGCAGGTAACAGTGGAGAACGAGACTAGGATCCTGCCGGATCCGTTCTTTGTCGTGGCGACCCAGAGCCCGCGTCAGTTTCACGGCACCTACCCTCTCTCCGAAGGCCAGCTCGATCGTTTTACGGTCGCGACGACCATGGGCTACCCGGACCGCCGGGCGGAGCTAGGGATAGTGCGGGCGCAGGTCGAACGTCGACCGCTCGAGGAGATAGAGCCCGTCGTGGAGGCCCGGGAGGTAGCCCTTGCCCGGGAGATGGTGAGGATGGTACAGGTGCACGAGGAGGTTCTGGGTTATGCCGTGGCTCTGGCCGAGGCGACGCGCCAACACCGTGCTGTCTCTTTGGGTGTCTCGCCGCGGGGGACTATCGCCCTTATAAGGGCGGCCCAGGCGCGAGCCGCGACGCAGGGACGGGACTTCGTGGGCCGCAAGACGTCAAGGAGCTGGCGCCCGACACCCTGCCGCACAGGCTCTCGGTGCGCGGCGGAGTCTCGGAGGCGACGGCGGCGAGCGTGGTCATGAAGATCCTCAAGTCAGTGTCGTCGCCGGCATAGATGGATGAGGCTTGCGCGTTCCAAGAGGTTGAGGAAACCGGTCTTCGTCGTCGTTCTAGGGGTGATCCTGTACCTCATCGCCGCGAACTCCGGGGCGGGGTGGCTGTACGTGGTGTCGGCGGGGCTCGGGCCTACCGTCATTGTCTCGGCGCTGGCACCGTGGTGGAACGTTCGCGGTATAGAGGTCATCAGACATGCCCCGGTCCTTGCGATGGCGTGCGAGCCGTTCGAGTGCACGCTGGAGGTGAAGAGCAAAGGCCGCCTCGCCCGGCATCTGCTGGAGATCAAAGACCACTTCGCGGGAGATACGGGAAGAGCGGTAGTGACACGCGTGCGACGCGACAAACCCGTCCTCTTGAAGTACACGGTAGAGAATCCGAGGAGAGACATCTATGCCGGCGGGGACGTAACCGTCGAGACGGGCGCGCCGTTCGGGCTGTTCTTCAAGCGAAGCCGGACTCGGGTGAATTCGGAGATAGTGGTTTATCCGAGGACCTTTAAGGTAGCGGAGCTCCTGCCGTCGGCCACTACGGACGCCGAGAGAGGAGACAGGGCGGAGTCAGCGACGTTGCACCGAGGGTACGGGGGGGAGTTCTGGGGGGTGAGGGAGTACCGTTCCGGAGACTCGGCGCAGCTCGTAGCCTGGAAGAGAAGCGCCCGGAGCATGCCGGCCGGGAAGCTCGCCGTCGTGGAACTCGCCCAAGAGACGCACCCGCCACTGGTAGTAGCGCTGAACCTCGACCCCCGCGCGCTGTTGGAGGCCCGGGAGATGGTCGTCTCCGCGGGCGCCTCGCTGCTCCTGTATGGCCTCAAAGAGGGCCGGGAGGTGCGGGCGAGCGCGGGACCTCAACGGACGCCTTTCCCCGAGGAGTTGACTCCCGACGGCTTACTAACGTGGTGCGCCGCGCTTCAGGCCAGCAGGCCGCCGGACCCCGAGGGGACGAGCGTGGAGATACGGCTTTCTACTAAAAGGGTCGTTAACGCAGCCCGCAACCCGGACCTCTTAGAACGTCCCGGGGCCTCTGAGGCGCAGGCGATCGTTCTAGTCTCATGCTATGAGTTCGCAGGGCCGGGGGAATGGATGTCACCGGATGAGGAACGGGAGTTCCTGAGTAGGACCGAGGCAAACGGCCGCCGGATAGTAGGGCTGGGGGCCGTGGTCGAAGAGCCGTGGAGGATCGGATGAGGCTGGAGCTAAAGCTACCCTCCGGTCTCCTGAGAGGGCGCAAGCGGCCGCCGGAGGACTCGATAGCGTTGCGGGCATGGGTGCTGGCGGCGATCCTCGTCGGGGAGGTTGCGGTCCTAACTAGCGGCTACTTCGACGTCGTGACCGGCATACTCGTGCCGCTCCTCACCGTGGTCGCCTTTACGGTCAGCCATTACAGGCGGCGGGAGAAGAACTACCTCATAAAGGCTACGCTCGCGGTCTTCTTCCGGGAAGCGTTGGAGGTCACTTTACGACACGCGGGTTCCGCTCGCGAGGCTATTTTTGTGGATACAGGTGATACACGCCTTCGATCTGCCCGCGCGCAAGGATCTCGCGTACTCGCTCCTTAGCGGGCTGATCCTGATCGCCGTAGGCGCTGTGCTCTCGATCAACCTGTGGTACTGCATCTTCGTGCTCGCCTTCCTCGTGTGCGCCCTCGGAGCTCTCTCGCAGATACGCCTCTCCGAGGCCCGGGAGAGGTCCGGCGACTCGACGACCGGGAGCCGGGGCCTCGTCAGGGGCGTCATCGTGCCGAGCGCTCTGGCGGTGGTGGCGCTCGGCTTCTTATGCTTCTCGCTGCTGCCGCAGAAGCAGGGTATGAACATGACGATGATGCCGACGAGCTTCTTCAAGAACCTCCGGGAGCGTCCAGAACCCGTACTACGAGCAGCAGGGCGACCCTTTCTCGCAGCCCCCCACCAATATCTCGCCCGACTCTTACCACGGCTTCAACCCGTACATGGACCTCCGCAGCCGAGGCCGGCTCTCCGACGAGGTCGTCATGAAGGTCAGGAGCCAGGAGCCCGTGCCGTACCGGGGCGTTGTCTTCGACGAGCACAACGGCAAGGGGTGGGAGGTCTCTACGGGTGACGACGAGCAGGAGGAGCTTCGGTCCGACAGTCCCGCTACGAGCTAAACACGGCTCGTAATACTGAGCCCACCCAGGGCCAGTCGCGACAGGTAGCCCAGGTTTTCTATATAGAACAGGACCAGCCGAACGTCATCTTCGGTGCCTTCAAGCCCGAAACTCTGTTCTTCCCAACGAGCAGCATCAAGATAGACCGGTTCAGCTCCCTGCGCTCGCCGAACGAGATCTCCGAAGGCAACACCTACTCCGTCATCTCCCAGCTCCCCAACGCCTCCCCCGAACAGCTCAGAGGTGCGGGCGAGACCTATCCGCGGGAGATAGAGGAACAGTACCTCGGGCTCCCCGCCAGCGGCCAGAAACAGACCAGGACTTTAGCGAAGGAACTCACGAAAGACGCCACGAACCCGTACGACGCGGTGCTCGCGCTCACGCAGCACCTTCAGAACAGCTACCCTTACGATCTCTCCATCCCGCCGCAGCAGAAGAACATGGACGCCGTGGAGTACTTCCTCTTCGAGGAGCAGCGCGGGTACTGCGAGCAGTTCGGCTCCTCGCTAGCCGTCATGGCCAGATCATTAGGTATCCCGACGCGCATCGCGACCGGCTACACCTCCGGCGAGTACAACCCGTTCACCGGACTCCACGAGGTCAAGGCCTCCGACGCCCACGCCTAGGTCGAGGCATACTTCCCCGGATACGGCTGGTCCACCTTCGATCCCACCCCCGTATACGACCAGACGCCGTGAGCGTACCACGAGCAGAGCAGCATGCAGGGCAGCAAGTCCTTGGGCTTCGTGGCGAGCAAAGCCGGTGAGGCCCTTGGCCCCGCCCTCAAAACCATCGGTTCCCTGATGCGCGGTGTCGCAAGCCTCGACCCGGTCAGCATCGTAGTCGCCGGCTTGCTGCTAAGCGGCGCGTCCCTACTCTTGGTCTACGGACGAAAGTATGTGGCAAAGAAGCGGCGCCGGCCGAACCCCATGCGCTCCGTAAAGGTCTCCGACGCCCGGCTCTACAGCCGCTACAAGTCGGTTACCGCGGCCTTCGAGAAGGCGGGAGTCGTCCGCGCGGAGGACGAGACGCCGGAGGAATACGCGCGGCAGGCGGCGGAGGAGCTAGGGGAGCCGGGAGTGGCGCGGCTCGGGGAGATCTACCTGTACGCCCGCTTCCGCAACGCCGTTCCGGCCGCGTTGGTCGAGGGCTTCGGCTCTCTCAGCCTCTCCTCGTCAACAACTCTCTCTCGATGCGTTCCCGAATCTCGTCGCGCACCTTCCTGAACACCTCCATGCGCTCCTCTTCCGTGCCGGTAGCCTGCGCGGGGTCCTCGAAAGACCAATGCAGACGGTTCTTCGCCCCGGGGAAGACCGGGCAGGCCTCGTTGGCGGCGTCGCAGACGGTGACGACGTACTCAAAGGGCTCTCCCAGGTAACGATCGAGCGTCTTCGACTCCTGACCCGAGACGTCAACCCCTATCTCGCCCATCGCCCGTACCGCCAGCGGCCGGACGTGGGTAGCCTCCGTCCCTGCGCTATTTGCCTCGAACCGGTCTCCGGCGAGATATCGCAAGAGCCCTTCGGCCATCTGCGAGCGGGCCGAGTTGTGGGTGCACAAGAAGAGTACCCTCGGCCTTGCCTCCACCTCGCCCGTCCCCTGGACGCTCATGCTCCCTCGCGCCCGGACGTTACGCGGCCGAGCGCCTGCTCGAACTCTTCGAGGGTACGCTGGTCGAAGAGAACGAAGCGCACCAGCTCCAGGTCGTGCCGCCCGGTCTTCAAGAACTCCCCAACGGTCTCCAGGGCGATGCTAGCGGCTTCGCGCAAGGGATAGCCGTAGGCCCCGGTCGAGAGCGAGGGGAACGCGATGCTCTTAAGACCTGTTTCGACGGCGAGGCGAAGGCTGTTGCGGTAGGCGTTCGCGAGCAGTCGATCTTCGCCGGAGGCGCCATCGTTATAGACCGGGCCGACAGCGTGGATCACGTAACGGGCCGTAAGGTCGCCGCCCGAGGTAACGCGCGCCTCCCCGGTCGGGCAGCCGCCTATTCGCCGACATTCCTCCATGATCCGAGGACCTCCGGCCCGGTGGATCGCTCCGTCCACCCCTCCTCCGCCTGACAACCCGCTGTTGGCCGCGTTGACGATCGCATCGGTATCCTGCTCGGTGATGTCGCCCTGCACCAGTTCCAGGCTCGCGCCGCCGACGGTAACAGTCTGCATCTCTCCGGCCTTACGCCCCGGCTACTTCGCCGCCGGATGGGTCTCGACGCCGCCGTTGACCCCGGCCCACTGGCGCGCCGGTAGACCCCAGAGGGCTATAAAGCCGGCGGCGGCCGCCTCGTCGAAGGTGCTGTTCGGGTCGTAGGTGGCGAGCTCCTTACTGTAGAGCGCCTGCGGAGCCGTACGCCCGACGACCGTGCTCGTCCCCTTGTACAGCTTCAGGCGAACAGATCCTGTAACGGTCCTTTGGGTCTCGGCGACGAAGGCGTCGAGGGCGCGCTTGAGGGGCGTGAACCAGAGACCGTCGTAGGTGAGCTCTGCGTAGCGCTGCTCGACGGCGGCCTTGAAGCGCAGGACGTCTTTGGTGAGGGTCATAGTCTCAAGCTCTTTGTGGGCCTGAATAATAGCGAGGGCGGCGGGGCACTCGTAGATCTCACGGCTCTTGATGCCCACTAGCCTGTCCTCGATCATGTCAATACGCCCGACCCCGTGTGTTCCAGCTATGCGATCCAGCTCAACTATAAGTTCTACGAGCGGTAACTCCTCGCCGTTCAGGCTGGTAGGCAGCCCTTCGACGAAGCTTACCGTCACGTACTCTGGCTCATTCGGAGCATCTTCGGGGGCGGCGGTGAGGGCGAAGACGTCCTCTGTCGGCTCGTGATCGGGGTCCTCCAGAGGACCGGCCTCGATGGAGCGGCCGAAGAGGTTCTCGTCCACGCTGTAGGGAGACTTCTTGGTGACGGAGACGGGGATGCCGTGCTCCTCGGCGTAGGCTATCTCCTCCGGACGGCTCATGTTCCAGTCGCGCACCGGGGCGACCACGGTCAGGTCCGGAGCGATAGAGGCAGTCGTGACGTCGAAGCGGACCTGGTCGTTGCCCTTCCCCGTCGACCCGTGCGCGATGTGCGTCGCCCCCACCTCGCGCGCCACCTCGACGAGCTTCTTCGCTATGAGCGGTCGCCCGAGCGCCGTAAAGAGCGGATACTTCCCGCCGTAGAGTGCGTTCGCCTTGATCGCGGGCGCGACGTACTCCTCGACGAACTCGGCCCTCGCGTCCTTTACGAACGCGTTCACGGCCCCTATCTTCAGGGCCTTCGCCCTAACGTCCTCGGCAGGCTCTCCCTGTCCGAGGTCCAGGTACAGCGCATACGGCTCCGCGCCCTGCTGCTCGAACCACTTCAGGCACACCGAGGTATCCAGCCCCCCGGAGTACGCGAGCACTACTTTCTTTCCTTCTAGCATACTTCCTCCCGCGTTTCGTATATCTGATCTGTACTCATTCCGCGCCTACCGCCTGACAACATATCCCCGTTCCGCCAGCGTCGACGCTGCCAGTTCCAACCATTCTTCCTTCACCAGCCCGTAGTCAGTGTCGTAGGTCGCTATGGCGAAGATGCTGACCTCGATCTCTGCCAGCGACTCCGCCACCGAGACCAGATCCCGGTCAACGAGAGGTCGAACAGCCCTTCGAGCTTCAGCGCCCGCCCGCCTCTCCCGAATCTCACCCCGCCGGGGACCTCTACCTCCGGGCAGACGATGGATAGCTCGTCCGGCGTACGGGTTACAGAGCAGAATGATGTCCTCGTAGCCCACACAGGCATCTCCTCTCCTGCCTCCAACCGGCCCACCGCCAACCGCTCCCCGAGCGCCGAATAGGACGAGAGACCTCTCCCGGCCGTCTTCGACTAGCGCCAGCCGCATACTCCTACTCCCCGCCGGGGACGGTGAGATCCGCCTTCATCGTCCACAAGCCTTCGCCAGAGGAGAGCTTTACGAAACCGCACCGCTCGTATAACCGGACGGCGGCATGGTTGTCGTCACGTACGCTCAGGCTCAACGCGTCGAAGCCCTGCGACCTCGCCGTCTCCAAGAGCCCCCGCAGCAGTGTTCCGCCCACGCCGGTCCCGCGCTGATCCGGCACGACGGCGATAACGACCTCGGGCGTCGAGGCGTCCACAAAGCCATAGCCGGGGCCTTCGACCGGCATGAGACGGTACCAGGCGGCGCCCCTCTTGCTGCCGCCGTCAGGGTCTAGGGATATTACGGCGGCATCGCCTGTCCTGCCCCAACCATCGAGGTAGCGCGAAATGAGCGGATCGGACAGAGGGCGGTGATGGGCGGCTTCATAAAGCATCTCCCACATGAACTCCAGGTCATCCGGTTCGCCCGGCCGCACCGGATGAGGCTTCCGGGCGGTCAAGCGCGAACCTACTCGATGTTGCCGGCGGGGCGCGTCCTGGCCCGACAGACGTCAGCGACGAGGCCGGCGACCTCGTCGGCCGCCTCCTTGTCAGGCGTGACCACGAAGACCGTATCCTGCCCGGCGATGGTGCCGAGGACCTTGAGCCCCTGGACCCTGTCGAGCACGTTGGCGACCGCGCCGGCGGTCCCGTCACGAGTGTGGATGACGAGCGTATGCTGCGCCGAGGTTATGTCCAACACGAAGCTCGGCAGCACCTCTATCCCGGCCGCGCCTGGCTCGTGCGGCAGCGCCAGGTAGCGACTGCCGACCTTGAGGACCCCGAGCTCGGCGAGGTCTCGGCTCACGGTAGCCTGGGCCACCTCGACCCCTATGCCTGAGAGCGCCGCGACGACGTCCCCCTGGGTCCCCAAAGACTGCTCGGAGATGAGCCTCAGTATCAGGTCCTGTCTGGTTCCCTTGTCCACGTTAGAGAGCGTCTTCCCCATCCTTTGCCTCCTACTTCAGGTGCTCTAGTCCGGCGTCCTCGGGATAGCCGAGCGCCAGGTTCATGTTCTGGACCGCCGCCCCGGATGCGCCCTTAAGCAAGTTGTCGAGCGCCGCGAAGAGCACGAGCCTCCCGGCCCTCTTATCTACGGCGGCAGACAACCTCGCCCGGTTGGTATTGGCTACGTGAGAGATGTGGGGCGGCTCCTCCCTCGCCTCCACGAACGTCCATCCCTCGTAATCCTCCCCGTACCACCCGAGTATATCTCCGGCCTCCGGTAACTCCTGCCCCTCTTCAAGATCCACGTAGATCGTCTCAAACTCGCCGCGGCTTATGGGCAACAGGTGCGGGATGAACGTGACCTCCGGCGTCTCCCCAACCTGGCGCAGCACCGCCTCTATCTCTGGGGTATGCCGGTGGCGCGGGGAGCCCTCCGCGAGCCCATAGGGCGAAACGTTCTCGTTGGCCGAGACAAAGTGTGTCTTCATCGTCGGCTTCGCCCCCGCCCCGCTTACCCCACTCAGAGCGTTGATCGCCACCGACGAAACCTTCAGCCTCTTTACCACCGGCGCGAGCGCGAGCACCGCAGCCGTCGGGTAGCATCCAGGGTTCGCTATGAGGCGCCCCTCGGAAGCTCCGAAAACCTCCGGCAGACCGTAATGGGCTTCTTGCAGCAACTCCGGTACGGGATGCTCCCCGTACCACTCGTTGTACAGGGCGACCTCCTTGAGTCGGAAGTCCGCCGAGAGGTCCACGACGAGCCTCGTGCCAGCCTCCAACAGGTCCCGTACCACTCCGGCGCTCTCCATGTGCGGGTAGGCGACGAACGCCACGTCGAGCGCCGAAACCTCCACTTGACCTGGCTCCACAAACTTCTCTCTCACCGTGAGATGCGGGTAAACATCGGTGATAGACCGTCCGGCGTGCGAGCGAGAAGAAACCTCCATCCCCCCCACCTCCGGATGCCCGGAGAGCAGACGCACCAACTCCGACCCCGCATATCCGCTGCCGCCGAAGATCCCAACGCGTAATCCCATGCGCCCCATTACACCACCCATCGGATATTTATTCAAGTTTTTGAATACAACGGTTGACCGCTACGCGTACGCGTGCGATACTCACGGCTATTGATGAATAAAAATCCACAGATCAGAATAAAACCTGCAACACATGGCGCAACGGCGGCGGCGGGATTCGTGGCTGCCGGGGTCTCTGGCGGGTTGAGATACGAGGATCGCCGGGACGTTGGGCTCCTGTTCTCGGGGGTTGGCGGGGGCGCGTCGGCGGTGGTCGTGACCACGAACGTGTTCAAGTCGGCGCCGCTGCTTGTGACCAAGGAGACGCTCGAGACCGGAGACGTGCGAGCGCTGGTCGTGAACAGCGGCATCGCGAACGCGGCGACTGGCAGGCAGGGCGTCGAGGATGCGTACCGGATGCAGGCTCTCGCAGCTGAGACGCTCGGGTTAGAGCCGGGCGAGGTTGCGGTCGCTTCGACCGGGGTGATCGGAGAGCAGCTCCCGATGGGCCACGTAGAGGCGGGTATCAGGGACGCCGCGGCCTCTCTAAGCCGCGACGGTGGCGCTTTCGCCGAGGCTATCTTGACTACCGACACCCGTACCAAGGAGGCCGTTGCGGCGGTAGAGATCGGGGGAGAGATCGTTACCGTCGGCGGCGTCGCCAAGGGGAGCGGCATGATCCATCCGAACATGGCGACGATGCTCGCCTTCTTAACTACCGACGCCGCCGTGGAGAAGCATTGTCTACAAAGCGTTTTGGCAGAAGTCACGGCCAGGACCTTCAACCGTGTCAGCGTGGACGGCGACACCTCTCCCAACGACATGGTCTTACTTATGGCCAACGGCGCAGCGGGGAACGAAACGCTTACGCAAAGTTCCGGAGATCTCGCGGCGTTCGAGGGTGCCGTGGAGGCCGTGATGCGAGAGCTGGCGAAGGAGATCGCGCGGGACGGCGAGGGAGCAACGAAGCTTATCGAGGTTACCGTCGAAGGCGCGGAGAGTGAAGAGAAGGCCGCGACGCTCGCCAGGGCCGTCGTCGGTAGCAGCCTCGTCAAGGCCGCCGTCTACGGCGAGGATGCCAACTGGGGGCGGGTGCTCAACGCGATGGGCTACTCGGGGGCGTCGTTCGTACCCGAGGAAGTGGAGCTCTACTTCGGACCGATCAAGGTCTTCGCCGATGGGGAGCCCGTGGAGCACGACGCGGAGGAGGCAAACGCGACGCTCGCTGGAGACGAAGTCACGGTCACGGCGAGGCTCAAGGAGGGTGAGGGGTCTGCGACGGTCTGGGGCTGCGACCTGACCGAAGAGTACGTCAGGATAAACGGGAGCTACCGCACGTGAAGTTCGAGGCGAAGCCGGTGGTCGTAAAGATCGGGGGCGGCGCGCTCGCGGGCGGAGCACTTGAAGACCTGCCCGGTTTGCTCGCCAGCGAAACACCCGTGGCGCTAGTGCACGGCGGAGGACAGCAACTCACCCGGATGCTCGGAGCGCTCGGTATCCAGACCGAATTTCACGAGGGTCTGCGGGTCACGGATGAGGCAGCGATGCGTGTCGCGGAGATGGTCTTCGCCGGCGAGGTTAACAAGGCGCTCGTCCGGGAACTGTATGCGATGGGCGTTCCGGCGATCGGGATCTCCGGCACGGATGGACCGACGATGCTCGTCGAGCCTGTGCCGGATCTCGGTCGCGTGGGGAGCGTCGCAAAGGTAGAGCCGAAGCTCGTGCAGACGCTGTGGTCGGGCGGGTTCGTGCCGGTGATCGCGCCGGTCGGTCTCGGACCGGAGGGAGCGTACAACGTCAACGCCGACTCGGCGGCGGCGGCTCTCGCGGCAGGACTCGGGGCAGGTTACCTGTTCTTTCTGACGGACGTGGACGGGCTGCTCTATGACGATGAGGCCGTGCCGACTCTAGGACCTGAGGAGTGCGAGGGGTACGTCAGGAGCGGGCTCGCGGTCGGGGGGATGGTACCGAAGCTGCGGGCAGCTGCGGAGGCGGCCAGAGAAGGCGTTGCGGCGAGGATCATCAACGGGAACAAGAGAGGTTCGCTCACAAGAGCAATGGCGGGCGAGGAGATCGGAACTCTAATATCGGAAGGAGTCGCGGCATGAAGGCAGTAATGGAGACTTACAAGCGGATGAACATCGCCCCCACCAAAGGGAAGGGAAGCTGGCTCTTCGACGAGAACGGGGACCGTTACCTGGACTTCATCGCCGGCATCGCGACCAACTCTTTGGGTCACGCTCACCCGGCGCTCGTAAAGGCCATCCAGGAGCAGGCGGCGGAGTTGATCCACTGCTCGAACCTGTACGAGATCCCCCTGCAGGCTGAGGTCGCCGAGATGCTCACCGCCTCGACCGACTTCGACAAGGTCTTCTTCTGCAACTCCGGTACTGAAGCGGTCGAGACCGCCATAAAGCTCGCCCGCAAGCACGCGTACAACGAGTATGGCCCGGAGAAGAGCGAGGTTCTGGCCTTTAGCAAGTCCTTTCACGGCCGCACCTATGGCGGGCTCACCGCCACCGCCCAGACCTCCTACCACGAAGGCTTCGGCCCGATGCTCCCCGGCTTCGCCTACGCGCCCTTCGGCGATCTCCAGGCGGCCCAGGAGATGATCGGCCCACACACGGCGGCGGTGCTGATAGAACCTATCCAGGGCGAGGGCGGCATCAACGCGGCATCCGAAGGCTTTTTGCAAGGACTGCGCGACCTCTGCGACGAGTACGGAGCGGTTCTTATCTTCGATGAGGTCCAGACCGGCGCGGGCCGCACCGGCCATCTGTACGCTTACCAGGGCATAGGCGTGGTCCCGGATGTACTTACGAGCGCCAAGGGTCTCGGCGGCGGTATACCGGTCGGCGCGGTGATGGCGAAGGAGGAGTACGCTGCCCTCACCGCCGGCAACCACGGCTCAACCTTCGGCGGCAACCCGCTCGCGATGGCGGCCGTCAAGGCGGTACTAGAGGTGGTCAACGATCCCGCGTTCCTCGAAGAGGTGAGGTTCAAGGGTAGGATTCTCAAGAACGCGCTAGCCTTGATCGCCGACCGCGTTCCAGGCTCGGAGGTGCGCGGCAAGGGCCTCCTGCTCGGTCTCGACCTGAAGGACCCGGAGCTCGCCAGGC
>CADCVD010000042.1 GCA_902806055.1 uncultured Rubrobacteraceae bacterium | reverse complement strand
ACGGCGCGGATCAAGGCGCTAGAGGAGGAGCTTGGGGATCAGCTCTTTGTCCGGACCAGCCGGGGAATGCGTCTTGCGGAGGCTGGCAAAGAATTTTTGCCTTACGCGGAGCGTTGCCTGGGGAGCGTAGAGGAAGGGAGGCAGCGTCTCAGGGAGCTTCGTGGGGCCTCCGGAGGCCGTTTGTCGTTGGGGACGTCGCCGGGGGTGAGTACGTATGCGCTGCCTGCTATTCTGGAGAGGTTCACGGCGGCGCATCCTGGGGTCTCGGTCTCGGTCCGTACGGGACACTCCGAGGACATATTGGGGATGGTGTTAAAGGAGGACGTGCAGCTCGGGCTCGCGCGGGCGATGGACCACCCGGAGGTAGAGAGCATGCCGCTGTATGAGGACGAGCTCGTGCTGGTCGTAGATCCGCAGCACCGGTTTACGGAGAAGGGGTCGGCGGAGCTCTCCGAGGTCGCCCAGGAGCATCTGATCCTCTTCGATCACGCCTCCAGCTACTATGAGCTTACACAGTCCCTCTTCCGGAGCGCCGGCATCCGAGAGTACAGCGCCATAGAGTTGGACAACATCGAAGCTGCGAAGAGGATGGTCGAACACCGCCTCGGGGTAGCCTTCCTCCCCCGCACGGCGGTAGTGAGGAGCGTGGCGGCGGGACATCTCTCCCTTATAGAGGTGGAGGACAGCCCCGAGGTGCAGCGCCCGATAGTAGCCCTCCGGCGCCGTGATGCCCCCCTTACCGGTACCGTCCGGGCGTTCCTGGAGGTTGCGGGAAGCATGGGCGAGACCCGTAACCGCGCCCAGCTCTCCCCCACTCTGGCTGCCGAGTTCGAGAACCTCCAGCTTATAGACTTGTTTACGTAGGAGGTCTCTAGGGGCAGTTCCTTACGAGTTCTGCATGCCTTAGCCTGCTCATGCCGGATGAAGACCTCGATTACGGTCTCCAGATAGTTGCCGACCGCCTCTCGTCCAAAAGCTACTCTCGCCTCTAACAACTTAGCGGCCACGAATGGAGATAGTGCCGGGCCTCCTCTAAACAGAAGGCCGGTGCTAAGCCACCGAACTCCTGCGATCCCAGGGGCCGGTCACCGCTTGATGTGACCGGTCCGCTCCAGCCGGTAGATGAGCACGGTAACCAGTCTCCCCGGGAGAGGTATGATCCAATCACGCAGGTTACGACCGCGCCGAGTAGATTCGAGCTTCGATACAAATGATGTCAACTCGCATCTAGTGCGGCCCTGCTTGAGTATAATTGAGAGCTTACAATCACCGGGCTGGCACGATGGCGTGTGAAGCTCCCGAGGAAAGGTAGCGTGTTGTCGGAGTTCATTAGCCTAGAATTGCTAGGCGCGTTCGTCGGGGTCCTCCTGATAGACCTCGTTCTCTCCGGAGACAACGCGGTCGTAATCGCGTTAGCGGTACGCAATCTGGAAGGCAACGTTCGCCGGCGGGCCATACAGTTAGGCGTCGCCGCAGCCATCGGGCTACGAATCATCTTCGCCTTCGTCGTCTCTTATCTCGTGCAGCTGCCGCTTCTCCAGGTAATCGGCGGGTTGCTGCTTATCTATATCGCCTGGCAACTAGTCCAACAGGAAGACGAGGAGGAGAACGTCGAGTCCGGGTCGGGGCTGTGGGAATCAGTTCGGATCATCGCCATCGCCGACGCGGTCATGTCGCTCGACAACGTCATCGCGCTGGTCGCCGTCTCGAGGAACCCGGAAGGCGACCCGCGGGTGTGGTTGGTGGCGCTCGGCATCGCGCTAACCATACCCATAATCCTCTATGGTGCCACCGTCTTGAGTAACCTGATGACCCGCTTCCCCATCATCGTCTACGCCGGTGCAGCCCTCCTGGTCTACGTGGCTGTGGACTTGATGTTCTCCGATAAGCTCGGAGCGGCGCAAGCGATCGCGGAGGCGACCGAAGGTTTCCATAAGATCATAGCGATCGCGGCCGCCGCGATCTTTACGGCGATCGCTTACTTCTTAGCTAACCGCAGAGGCACGAAGCCCGCCTAAGTAAAGGTTGTTGTCGCTTAGGACCTCGGGTTTTATAGGACATCGTCCGGGATCACTTCGGCGGCTCACATCAGCCGAAGACGTCTTGCTGCGTCCTGCCGAATCCCGCCGCACTAAGTCGTATACTTAGCGGGGAGAGAAAGACGCGGCTTACGGGGTGATAAGAATGGATAGAAAAAGGATCATCGTTTTGGAGGGTGACCAAACGGGGCAGGAGCTTTTAGACGAGGCGCTGCGCGTACTGGACCCGTCGGTTACGGGGATTGATCTGGAGTTCGAGAGGTTCGATCTTTCGCTGGAGAATCGGCAAGCGACGGAGAACGAGGTCGTACACGCGGCGGCGGCAGCGATGAAGGAGTCCGGATACGGGATTAAGGCCGCCACCATTACTCCCGAGAGACCGGGAGACGTAGGCTCGCCGAACGCCATCTTGCGCCGGGGGATCGACGGTACGGTGATCCTCCGGACGGGACGGCGTATACCGGGGGTCAATCCGCTGCCGGGTATCCACGCTCCCATCTCCGTCGTGCGCATGGCCGTCGACGACGCGTACGGGGCGGAAGAGTGGCGCAAGGGCGAAGGAGACGACGAGATCGCCTACCGGACCGAGAAAATCTCGCGCCGGGTGTGTCGAGGCGTCGCCGAGTTCGCCTTTATTCAGGCCCGGAAGATGCGGGCGGAGGTCTTCGGCGGGCCGAAGTACACGGTCTCCCCCGTCTACGAGGGTATGCTCAAAGAAGAGATGGATAGAGTCGCGGCGAAGAACAGGGATGTACGCTACAACCCTCAACTCATAGACGCGACCTTTGCCCTGCTCCTGACGGCGCACGGGGAGCCGATGGTCATCCCCACCCTCAACCGCGACGGCGACCTCATGTCTGACATGGTGCTCCAGATGTTCGGCTCCATCGCCGGAGCCGAGTCACTCCTGATCCAGTTGAGCGACGAGTACGAACCGTGTACGGTCATGGCCGAGGCTCCGCACGGCACGGCCCCGAGCCTCTTTGGAAAGAACATAGCGAACCCGATGGCTATGATCCTCGCAGGCGCGGCGCTCCTCACTTTCTTCCACAACGAAGAAGCCGAACTCGCCTCCCGAGCGATCTATGAATCGACCTTCGAGTCGGTGCTGGAGGGGAATCGGACCCTGGACCTCGGAGGACACACCGGGACCCGCGAGTTCACTGACGAGGTGATCCGGCACGTCAAGACGAAGCTAGAGGTGTGGAGCGCTCTTGCCTAGGAGGGGCCTGTTCGGCCGCCGCAGAACGCGCGTCGAGTTCGAGGTCACGCCCGCGACTTTCAGGACTCTTGGGCTCGCCGGGATCTCGGGCCTGCGCTCCATGTCCGGCCCGGCCCTCCTCGCCAGGGCGGTCCGTCGCGGCGACGCGCGGGCATCGAACCTCCCGGCTCTAAGCTCGGCGAGGGTCTCTAATCTCCTGTCCCTCCTCGCCGTCGGGGAGATGATCGCCGACAAAACACCCTTCGTCCCGGCCCGGACCTCAGCCCCGGCCCTGCTCGGCCGCGCCCTCTCTGGCGCTCTCGTCGGGGCGGAACTTTTCTCGTTCGAAGGCCGCAGCCGGAACTCTGGCGCCATCCTCGGGGTGCTCTCGGCGCTCGCCGCCGCTTACGCTGGGGAGAAGGTCCGGTCGGCAGGAACGAGAAAGGGTATCCCGGACCCGCTATTGGCGACCCTCGAAGATAGGCTCGTCCTCTCTCTAGGGAAGCGCCTCCTGCGGCAGAGGAGTTAGCAGCCGAAACGGCGTAGGATGTTTTGTGTTGAGCTTAGGTAGCCGCCGCCGAAGAAGTAGACGTGGACGAGAAGCGGGTAGAGGTTGTAGAGGTCGCGGCGCATCTCGAAGAAACCGGGGCGGATGCCCCGTATCTCCTCGTAGCCTCTCAAGAAGGTGTCGCCGAAGGAGTTGAAGAGGGAGATAAAGGCGAGTTCCATCTCAGGGTCTGCGTAGTAGATCGCAGGATCCAGAAAGGCGGTGATCTTCTCGCCCTTCGCCAGAACGTTTCCGCTCCATGCGTCCCCGTGGATCAGCGAGGGCCGCTCGGGCTCCTCGATCAGGCCGTCCAGCCTCTCCGCCAACCGCTCTACCCGCTTTAAGTCCGCGGACGGCAGACGCCCGGCCCTGTGCGCCGTCCTCGCCATATACAACAGCCGGTGCTCCCGGAAGAACTCGGTCCAGCTCTCCGTAGGCGGGTTCGGCTGGTCGAGGTTACCGATCAGAGTGTCCCGCTCGTGCCCGTAGGACCCGGTGGTGATGTTGTGAAGGCCGGCGAGCAGCTCGGCGGCGTGACGCTCGGCTCGGTCGCAGAAGCTGCTCTCTCCCTCCATGAACTGCATAAGCAGCAGCTTTTCCGAGGAGTGATAGACCTCCGGGACGGGAAGGCCGCTCTCTTCGCGCAGGTAGCGAAGCATGTACGCCTCTCGCTCCAGGTGTGACGTCCCGGCACGATCCACCTTCGCGACTACTGCCGAGCCGTCGGAGAGCTCCGCCCTGTAGACCTCGCCGATGCAACCTCCAGCCAGCGGACGAACGGAGAGTAGACGTCCGCCGAGCGATGCCTCGATGCCTTCGGCGACGATCTTCTCAGCCACTGCCGTTCTTGAGGTGGCGCTCGCGAATGTCCTCCAGAAGCCCCTCCGACGCCGCCTCAACGAGATCCAGGACAAGCTCGAAGCCCTTGGAACCTCCATAGAAGGGATCAGGTACCTCCCGCTCGGAACGCCCCGGAGCATAGTCGAGAAAGGGCCTCACTTCGGCCCGCGAACGCGGTCCTCTACAAAGCGGCTCGACGAGCCGGCGGTTCTCCTCGTCCATAAAGAGGATATAGTCAAACCTCTCGCAGTCCTCCAGGATCAGGCGCCGCGCCCGCTGCGCGCTGATGTCTATGCCCCTCTTTCTGGCGCCCCTCTGTCCACGCTCATCCGGCGGGTGGCCAACGTGCCAGGCTCCCGTTCCGGCGGAATCCACCTCTACCTCCCCTTCGAGCCCCTCGCGCCGCAGAACGTGCTCGAAGACGCCCTGGGAGAGCGGCGAGCGGCAGATGTTGCCTAAGCAGACGAACAGTACGCGTATCATGTAAGGCATTGTAAGCGGTACGCCTCTGGTATTCAGACGCTACCCACGCGCTGGAAACCCTTACAACAGGATACGGTGGCATAAGAGGAGTTGCCCATGTTCACCCAGCTGCCGCAAAGATGTTCTCGGAAGCTCAAGACGATGAGGAGAGGCGAAGGCGTGTGTTCTACAGCCTTGTTCGGTGGTGCGGTTGTTTTGGCGTCGGTCCTAGCAGCGATCGCAGGATTGATACTGGCGCGCCGCCTGATCCCTTTGGACGTTCGCGAACGGCACACCACCGCCACCGGCACGATCTACGCCGCCCTTTACGTCATGTTCGGCCTGTCGGTCGGTGTCTCGCTCTTTTCGGTGTGGCAACAATATGACGCAGCGCGCTAAACTACCGACAGCGAGGCCGCCAGCGTACAAAAGCTCCACCGGCTTGCCGGAAGCTTCCCCGAGCCGGAGCGGAGCCAGGTACAAGAGCTGGCTGTGTCTTATGCCAGGGAAGTGACGGAGGAAGAGTGGCCGTTGCTAGAGCAGGGAAGATCAAGCCCCCGCACAGAGGCGCTCCTCGACGAGCTGCGGCGAGGCATACAAGAGGCTGAGCCTAGCACAGACGCCCAAGGTACCCTGACGCGGAAGCATTGTCAGAGCTAGACGAGTTGGAAGAAAATAGGGTGCTACGCCTGGTGGCAGCCAGGGAAAATATACCGTATATCGTATGAATTGTGCTCATAGTCGGAGGAACGCTCACCATAACTTTCCCCTACCTCTTCGGGATATATGATGATTGGCTGCACGTCGCGACGGTTGCGGGGCTGACGGTGCTAGTCTCCCTGGTCCTCCACGTGGTTAGCGTCCTTGACTTCCCCTTCAACAGTGGTGTACGGGTACAACCGTACGCGTTCGAGGAGGTTCTACGCATGATCGAAGGAAACGGCTAAGAACCATTAACTGGACGCGATAAGAGACGTTCGTTGGGTAGATGTGTGACTTCCCTAGCGGAGAATAGCGGTTTTGCTAGACTGACTACTTCTACTGAGTTGGATAGGAGGAGAGGCGATGGCCGAAGTTAACCGGATAGGAATGCTCACGGGCGGCGGAGACGCGCCGGGGCTAAACGGCGTCATTCGGGCTGTCACCATGCGCTCGATCAACGAATACGGCTACGAGGTTCTGGGGGTCATGCGTGGCTGGCGTGGCCTGATAAAGAGGGAAGAAGACAGCACCATGTCCCTCTCCGTCGCCGACGTGCGCTACATCCTTGAAGAGGGCGGCACGATCCTCAAGTCCTCGCGCACCAACCCCTACAAGAATGAGGGTGACGCCGAGAAGGTCGTCGAGAACATGAAAGAGTACGGCATCGACGCCCTCGTCGCCATCGGCGGCGACGACACTCTCGGGGTCGCAAAACGTCTCCACGACGACTTCGGGGTGCAGATGGTTGGGTGCCCGAAGACCATAGACAACGACCTCTCGGCGACCGACACCACGTTCGGCTACGACACCGCCGTCTCCATAGCCACCGAGGCTATAGACCGAATAAGGACCACGGCGAAGAGCCACGAGAGGATCATGGTCGTCGAGATCATGGGTCGGCACGCAGGTTGGATCACCTGGGGCGCCGGCGTCGCGGGCGCCGCGAACATAACCCTCATCCCCGAGGTCGAGCCGGACCTCGACGAGATAACAAACCTCTTCAAGAAGCGCGCCGAGAACGGTGAGAGTTGGGGTATCGTCGCGGTCAGCGAGGGGGTGGCCCTGAGCGAAGACTATATCACCCAGAACGCCGAGAAGGACGAGTTCGGGCACGTGCGTCTTGGCGGCATCGGCGAGACCCTTGCCGGAGAGATAAAGGAACGCACCGGCATAGACACCCGTCACGTCGTTCTGGGTCACCTCCAGCGCGGCGGCACCCCGACCGCCTTCGACCGCATCCTCTCGACGCGTTACGGCCTCAGGGCAGCCGAGGCGGTCAGGAACGGCGAGTGGGGGCAGATGGTAGCACTCCGCGGCAACGAGATCGTTACCGTCTCTCTAAACGAGGCGACCGAGGAGACCAAGACCGTCCCTGACGACCTCTACCGCGCCGCCGCGACCTTCTTCGGATAGCCCAAAATTCGGCGGTTGTAGGAGCCACAGCCACACCTGATGCCGTAGCAGCATCTAAACACCTTATAGGCGTCGTGTTTGAACCGTGCATTCGCTCGTACAAGCAGAGCGGCGCAAACAGACTCGAAACAAACTCGCCGCGTTACCTTGCCTGTTATCTAACGCCAGCGCCGGTTAAAGAACCTTAGCCGCCTCCCCCTCAGCCAAGTGCGTCCCTATCCTCCGGTAGCGCTCATAGCGGCCCTTGACCAGCCCCTCCGGTCCGACCTTCAGAAGGCTCGCGAGGGCGCCTTCGACAGCGTGAGTTACTGCCCCTACGGCGGTCTCGGGTTCGTTGTGCGCGCCGCCCAGAGGTTCGGGCAGGACCTCATCTATAATCCCGTGGGCCATCAGATCCCGGGCAGTTATCTTCATAGCTTCAGCGGCTTCGGCGGCACGTTTAGGATCGCGGAAGATTATGGCGGCGCACGCCTCGGGCGCTATGACCGAGAGGTAGGAGTTCTCGAGCATCACGACGTAGTCTGCTACACACATCGCGAGGGCGCCGCCAGAGCCGCCCTCTCCTATAACCACGGCAACGACCGGCACCGGCACCCGTGCGAGCGCCATAAGGTCCGCGGCGATGGCCCACGCCTGTCCCCGCTCTTCGGCCTCGCGCCCGGCGAAGGCCCCCGGCGTGTCCACGAGCGCTACTATCGGCGTCCCGAGCCTCTCGGCCAGCCCGTAGAGCCTCCCGGCCTTGCGGTAACCCTCCGGGTGGGCCATACCGAAGTTGCTCGCCACGCGGCTGTTGACCTCGTCGCCCTTGTCGTGGCCGAGGAGCATTACGGAGTGTGGACCTATCCTCGCGAGACCTCCACGCACCGCCGGATCATCCGCGCCCAAGTGATCGCCCGAGAGTTCGTAGAAGTCGTCCGCCATACCGTCGCGGTAGGAGCGGAAGTTCGGCCGGTCAGAGTGGCGGGCGACCTGAACGCGCTGGTAGGGGGTGAGGTTCGCGTAGATACGCTTCTTCGCCGCGTCGAGGGCCTCTTCGAGGCGTGAGATCTCCCCCTGCAAACCCTCGTTGGAGCCGGCGAGCCTGTGCAGCCCGGCGATCCGCGCCTCTAACTCCTTGATCGGCTTCTCGAACTCCAGGATCACGTTTGAGACCTCACGCCAGAAACCCCAGGAACCGCTCCAGATCTTCCTTGAGCGCCAGACGATGCACGATGCGGTCCACGAGACCGTGCTCGCGCTGGAACTCTGCCGTCTGGAAGCCCTCCGGCAACCGCTCCTTGGTGGTCTGCTCGATCACCCTAGCCCCAGCGAACCCTATCCTGGCCTTCGGCTCGGCGATGACCACGTCTGCGGAGGTTGCGAACGAGGCCGTCACCCCCCCGAAGGTGGGATCTGTAAGGACCGAGACGTAGGGCCACGAGCCGTTCATGTAGCGTGAGAGCGCTACGCTCGTCTTCGCCATCTGCATGAGGGAGTAGATTCCCTCGTACATCCGCGCCCCCCCCGAGGCGGAGACGGTTATCAGCGGCAGGCCCTCGTCGTAGGCGATCTCTATCGTGCGGGCGATCCTCTCGCCCACCACGCTCCCCATGCTCCCCCCGATGAACCGGAAGTCCATCGTGGCTAGCGCGACCGGATGTCCCCCGATCCTCGCGACCCCGCTCAACACGGCGTCGTCGAGACCGGTCTTCTTGCGCGCGCTCTCCAACTTCTCCGCGTAGCCCTCGAAACCTAGAGGGTCTCCGGCGGTCATCCCCGCGTCGCGCTCCTCGAAGCTACCCTTGTCGGCGAGCAGGCGGATGCGTCCGGGGGCCGCGAGCGGGTAGTGAAACTCACAGTGCGGGCACACGTTGAACCGGGCCGCAAGATCCTTCTCGTAGATCGGCTCCCCGCAAGCCTCACACTTGGTGAAGACGCCGTCTATGGAGCCGAGGCCGCTCTCCGTCTCCGGGATGGTCCGCGCATACTCCCGCCGCTTGTGGAGCCAGTTCCTAATTCCTGCCCCCCACCTTCGTCGAGGCCCCGCTGCCAGCCTTACTATCTAGCGCCTCGCGCACCCCGCGCAGCCAACGTGCGGCCCCCTCCGGTCCCTCCTCGGAGACGATCTGCATGAGCTTGCTCCCTATGATGACGCCGTCCGCCTCTGACGCAGCCTCCACCGCCGCCTCCGCAGAGGAGATGCCGAAACCCAGCGCTACCGGCGCCGAAGCCCTCGCCCGCACCCTTCTCAGGAGCTCTACCGCCCCGGGCGGCAGCTTCTCGCGCGCGCCCGTCACGCCCGCGACCGAGACGCAGTACACGAAACCCGAGGCGGCCTCGGCGATGCGGTCCAGGCGGGCATCATCCGTGGTAGGCGCGGCGAGCGGGCAGATCGCCACCCCTCTCCGCGCCGCCATCTCCCGAAAGTCGACCGCCTCGTCCACCGGGAGGTCCGGGATCACGAGCCCCGATACCCCCGCATCGGCCGCAGCCTTTAGGAAGCCCTCGATCCCGCGGGCGAAGATGACGTTGTAGTACACAAGAAACACCACAGGCACCCGGTCCGCGAACGCAGAGGCAAGGTTCAGACAGTAATCGAGGTCCGCGCCATTCTCCAACGCCCGGGTGGTAGTGTCCTGGATGGTCGGACCGTCTGCCAGCGGGTCGGAGAAAGGTACGCCTATCTCGATCACGTCCGCCCCTGTCGCAACGTACGCCTCCCCCACCTCGTGCGCCCCCTCAAGCGTCGGGAACCCCGCCGTGAGATACGGCATGAGCGCGACCCGTTCGCTAGAGAAGGCAGCCCTCAGCCTCTCGCCGCCGCGCCCGCTACTCGTCACCCGAGGCGACCTCTGCTTCATGGGCGTCCATGCCAATAGCGTCCGCAACGACGCCTATGTCCTTATCGCCGCGGCCGGAGAGGTTGATGATTAAGTTCTTGCCCAGCCCAAGCTCCCGGGCGACGTGGGCCGCGTGCGAGATCGCATGCGACGTCTCCAGGGCCGGGATGATGCCCTCGAGGCGCGTGGTCGTCACGAAAGCCTCCAGCGCCGCCTCGTCGGTGACGCTCGCGTACTCGACGAGTCCCTCGTCCTTGAGGTAAGCGTGCTCCGGTCCGACGGACGGGTAGTCGAGGCCGGCGGAGATGGAGTGGGCCTCGCGGATCTGTCCGTCCTCCGTCTGAAGCACGTAGCTCATGCTGCCGTGCAACACCCCGGGCTGTCCGCCCGTGAGCGAGGCCCCGTGCTCCCCCGTCTCAAGCCCCCTGCCTGCCGCCTCGACGCCGACGAGCCGCACCTCTCCTCGCCCGACGAACGGGTGGAAGACCCCGATGGCGTTCGAGCCGCCGCCCACGCAAGCGACGATCGCGTCCGGGTCGCGGCCGAAACGTTCGCGGGCCTGAAACTCCAACTCGCGCCCGATAACCGTCTGCAGGTCGCGCACGATACGCGGGTAGGGCGCAGGCCCCGCAACGGTCCCGATGATGTAGTGCGTGTTCTCCACGTTCGTGACCCAGTCCCGAATAGCCTCGTTGAGCGCCGCCTTCAGGGTCCCGGAGCCCGTGGTCACGGGCCGAACCTCCGCCCCAAGAAGCTTCATCCTCAGGACGTTCGGCGCCTGGCGGCGAGTGTCCTCCTCACCCATGTACACGACGCACTCCCGCCCGTAGAGGGCGGCGACGGTCGCCGTGGCGACGCCGTGTTGCCCCGCGCCGGTCTCCGCGATAATGCGCTCCTTGCCCATGCGCTCGGCGAGCAGCATCTGGCCGAGAGCGTTATTGATCTTGTGCGCCCCGGTGTGCGCAAGATCTTCGCGCTTGAACCACACGTTCGCCCCGCCCCACTCGCGGGTCAGCCTCTCGGCGAACATCAGCGGCGTCGGCCTTCCGACAAAGTCTCTAGCAAGACCGTTTAGCTCCTCGACGAACTCCGGGTCGTCCCGGTAACGCTCGTAGGCGTCTTCAAGCTCTTCGAGGGCGTGTATAAGCGTCTCCGGCACGTAGCGCCCGCCGAAGGGTCCGAAGTAACTCGTATCCTTACTCTTTTGCTGCACTCACGAACCTCCGAACCCGCTCGTCGTTCTTCTTTCCGGGCGCGTCTTCGAGGGAGCTGGAAGCATCCACCCCGTACGGCTCCAGGAGACGGACCGCCTCCCGCACGTTCTCCGGTCTGAGACCCCCGGAGACGACGATGTTACCACGCCCCTTGAGCGATTTCGCCAGCCCCCAATCGAACCTCTCCCCCGTCCCTCCCCGCGCCTTCTCGCTCCACGCGTCGAGCAGAAAGAGGTCCGCCCCGTAGTCGTCTATGCTCGCCAGAGAATCCGCGCCCCGTACCCGCAACGCCTTCATAACCTTCAGCCCGCCCTTCCGCACGGCGGCCACCTCCTCGGGGCTCTCGTCACCGTGCAGCTGGACGTAGTCAAGCCCGACCTCGCGGGCGATACGGAGCACCTCAGCAGGCTCCGCGTCCACGAACACCCCGACCTTGAGGATACCCTCGGGGAGCGCAGACGCTATCTCCTTCGCCTCCTTGACACTGATCCTGCGCGGGCTCTCGGCGAAGACGAGACCGATAGCGTCCGCGCCGGACTCCGCCGCGAATGCTCCGTCTTTAGGGGTAGTTATGCCGCACACCTTCGCGTAGACCATAGGGTAAAGAGTTTACCCCTTATTTAGAGGGCCGTTCGAGTTCGAGAAGGTCTCGCCGGCGTCTGGCAGGCGATCGTAGAAGAGAGCATCAAACATTCCAACGTGTTGGACATCCTCGGGGCTGTCGGTGCCACTCTCGGCGCTGAGCGTCCCAGCAGAACGGCATCGTTCAACACGGCCGCTCATTGCCCGGCGTTTACAGGAACCCTTGCCTCTTGCGCGGAGAAGGCGCTGTCAACCGCGTCCGTTCTGAAGAGCTTCGCCATGTAGGCTTGCAGAGCGCGCTCGTCTATCGGGCTTTGGAACAGCCCGACGTAGCCGTCCGGGCGGATGAGGTAGAGGAACTCGCCGCGTGCGCCGTAGAGCCGGTGGAAATCGCCGGAGACGTCGATCAGGCCGTCGCCTGGCTGCTGCGCCGACCCCGGCAGAACCAGGGAGCTCTCGACGCCAAGCTGGCGGGATGTTTCCGGCAGACGTTCGATCCTGGCTGACTGAACACGCGTATCAGTCGAGTCCTCGTCTGAGCCGAACAGCGCGATCAGGCGAGACCGGCCGAGAAGCGCGAAGAGCGATGTATCCGCGCCGGTCCGGGCGTCGCGGAAGACCACGTCGGGCGTCCGGTCTCCCGCGCGCACCCGCGCGCGCTTGAGCAGACCTGTCTCCTGGTGGACCGATAGGCTCGCCCCCCGGTAGTTCTGGTCGAGCTGCGACATCCGTCTCGTGAGCCGCTTCTGCATCGTCCGGCTTCGCAGAAGGGGCAAGACGATGCGGTCGCGGAGCAGCCGGCGAACACGGCTGTGCGCCAAGAATATGCCCGCGGTCTGGTCGGTCGTCTTGAGCACGCCGCGGACGACCGGCAGCCGTTCCTCGGTGTAGGTGTCCAGGAGCGAGTCGGACGCCGCGCCGCGCAGCACCATGCCTAGCTTCCAGGCCAGGTTGTAGGCGTCCCCGACGCCGGTCGTGATGCCCTGGCCTCCGGTCGGGCTGTGGATGTGGGCCGCGTCGCCGGCGAGGAAGACCCGACCGTTGCTGAACCGATCCACCATGCGACAGCTGATCCTGAACTCCGATAGCCACGTCGGGTTGCTCGCACGCGTGACGCGGTCGCCGGTGCGCTCGTCCATCAGACGCCTGACCAGATCCAGGGTCACCTCCGTAGCGCCCTCCTCGACGTCCTTGCCGGACTCGACGAACAGCCGCCACCTGCGCTCCCCCGGCATCGGGATGGCAGAGAACATGCCGTCCTCGTGGATCCAGACGTGGACGTCGCCGCGGCTGACCGCCCAGTCGAGTTCGACGTCGGCCATAAAGTAGGAGACAGGGTATGTCTTGCCTTCGAACGAGAGCCCGGCCTGCTTACGGACGAGGCTGCGCGGCCCCTCGCAACTGACCAGATACCGTGATTCGACCCTCTCCTCGCCGCCGTCGGCGTGCCGAACGCGGGAGACGACATGTTCGTGATCCTGCGTGAACTCAACGAAGGTTACGCCGCGCTCCACCTCGACGCCGCGCTCTCCAAGCGCCTCGATCAGAAGAGCCTCGGTTACGCTCTGCGGGACCACAAGGCCTTTCGGTTCGAACGCGCCACTGCCGCTCATGCCGTGGAGCCGGTCCAGCTTCAGGCGAAGGATCTGCTCGCCGCTCGCGTAGAAGTTGACGCCGGTTCCCATGACGCCACGCGCGAGGAACCTGTCGAACAGGCCCATCCAGGTCAACACCTCCGACACGCGATATTGCAGGCCGATGGCCTTCGAAGTGGTGGACGGCGCGGGGTTCTTGTCGATGATCCGGAAACTAACCCCGAGCCTACGCAGCTGGTAGGCGAGGGTCAGGCCGGTCGGCCCCGCCCCGACGATCAGCACGTCGACGGTCTTTGTCGGGTTCATGACCATATCCTTTCGCTCGAAGGGATCATTGCTGGACGATGCGCTGGGCTATTGAATCGATGAAGAGTTCGATGACCTCCGGGTACGTATCCCGTCCCAGGTCTTGTTCGTGCAAGCTGATAAAGAACAGCGCGCGCATCAGGCCCAGAAAGATGCCCGGATCGCAATCTATCGCTACGCCGTGGTCACGCCACTTCCCCAGCAGCTTGCCGACGAAGACCTCGTCTTTACGCAAGGCAGCCTCGACCTTGTCCTCGGGAAGCTTTCGCAGCAGGTGCTCGTACTCTTCCGGGTCGAAACGGGTGAACAACGGATGCGTCCTCCAGACCGATAACGCCATCCTCAAGAAGTCC
>CADCVD010000041.1 GCA_902806055.1 uncultured Rubrobacteraceae bacterium | reverse complement strand
ACCCCCCTACTTGAGTGTCTGAGGCTGACAAACGAAGAGTCGAAATGGAGCAACCACTGCCGAATACCCTCCGCTTACCGCTCACACTTCACCTGTCGCACCAGGTTTTGAAATACACTCTAAGTGTAGGCGCAGTACTTCGCCGCAAATGGTTATGGGGTTGAGGGGTGGAGCACTGGCCGGATCGGGCCGCACCGTACGATACCGACCGGAGTTCGGCCAGCTGGACGCATAAGGCGGTCCTTGCCAGCCACCTTGGTCGTAGCTCGGGTACCAAGATAGTCCCAACACCTGGAGGCCACCATGTCCAAACTACGCTACCCCTCCGATCTCTCCGCCGACGAGGTGAGTGGCAGTAGCCGCTCGCGCAACCCTTCGGTCCATAGGGGGAGGTTTTTCTGGCCGGCCCCCCAGACCAGCAGCACCGCCATCACGCCATAGATGGGCAAATGGCCGATCAGCTCCTCCCAGGCGAAGAGCGTTAGTGTCAGGTTCGTCGGGAACCAAGCAACGACGACGACTTCTCGCACGAAGATTCCCAGCGCTATCCACAGCCCCACCAGCAGCTCCATGGCCCCCGCGCACAGCACGAACGCCTCGTCGGTGAGCGGTACGCCCAGGGCGCCCGTAAAGTTGAGCGGATACTCCACCAGAAAGGACAAGCCCAGCGGGACGTTCGCGAACTTCTCGGTGAAGGCCACAATGGCGAGGCTCAGGCCTACCCCGACCCGGACGGCGGGCACGGCGTATCGCGAGAGTTCCGCCCTGGGATCCAGGCGCGGGAAGAGCAGCCGGTCGATCGAGAGAGGACCGCGCCCGGCCAGCAGGAAGAAGGCCGCGAAGCCCAGGTACAGCACGTTCTCCAGCATCGGCTCGAGCCCCACAAGGAAGATGCCCGAGAACCACAGCAGGCCGAGCGCCGCCGCGGCCAGGCGCGTCAGGCCGCCGTAGAACAGGGAGAGCGCGATGCCGGCCTCGGCCAGGCCGAGGAAGTTCGCCCAGGCTCCGGGCATCTCGTTATCCGGGGAGAAGAGGGTCCCCTGGACGCCGTTGACGAGCAGGGGCACGGCGACGTGGATGCCGAGGATAAGGGGCACCAGACCGTAGAGCAGGCTGCGACGCTCGTCGGTGGCCCCGAAGGCTTCGGGTCCTGGCAAGAAGCCCCGCCCCCGCGCCTTCCACAGCATCCCGCCCAAAAGCGTCGCCAGCAGCACTGCCCCCACGATCGCCAAGGGCAGCGGCCGGAAAAGGAGGTCCCAGCGCAGCCCGCCGCTTGGCTCCCCCACGAACCACTTCTCGTGCGCGTGCGCTGGCCCTGCCGGGCCTCCAAGGAGTGCGACGAGAGCTGCGGCTCCCAATAAGAGCCGCCCCGAAATTTTCGTACCTGCCTCCTTAATAGAGCGCGAGCCCTTCGCCCCAACGTGTTGGGAACGACCCTAGACTTCCTCTACTCCACCAGTCGACCGACGACCCCGTACTCCTCGTCGGATTTGGCCCACTCCTCAAGGTACTCGGGGACGGCATGTACAGGCTCCTCCGCGACGGCTAGCCCATCGTCTCGCTTGTGGACCACGAAGTTGACCTTCATGCTCGAGTCGAGCTGCGGGTAGTCAGAGCGGTTGTGGGCACCGCGGGTCTCCCGGCGCTTGATGGCTCCGAGGATGGTCGCCTCGGCGACGATGAGAGAGCCGCGCAGGTCGAAGGCGTAGGCCAAATCGTTGAAGCCCTCCGAGGTAGGCCGGACGTCGACATCGTTGGAAGCATCCCGAATCTCCACGAGCCGCCGCAGACCCTCGTTCAGCTGCTCCTCACTCCTCACCACCCCGCAGGTCTCCTGCATGGTGTTGCGCAAGGCCCGCTGCAGGGGACGGGCGAACTCCTCACCTTCCTTTATGAAGGAAGTAACCTCTTCGGCGGCCTCTCGTATGGCGGCTCGGTCGCGCAGCTGCAAGTCGGCATTGCGAGAGTATTCTGCGGCGGCCTCGCCGGCGCGCCGCCCGAAGACGACGGTCTCCGAGAGGGAATTACCGCCGAGGCGATTGGCCCCATGCAGGCCCGAGGTGTTCTCGCCCGCAGCGTACAATCCCTCGACTCCGGTGGCGTGCGTCTCGGGCTCGACCACGATGCCGCCCACCGTGTAGTGGGCGGTCGGCGCGACCTCCATCGGGGACTTGGAGATGTCGATCATCGAGGCCTCGAGGAACTGGCGGTACATGCGCGGCAGCTTCTCCAGGATGTACCTCTTCGGGCGGTGGGAAATGTCGAGGTAGACGCCGCCGTGCTCGGAGCCGCGACCTTCCGCGATCTCGGTGTAGTTCGCCAAAGCTATCCTGTCGCGCGTGGAGAGCTCCATGCGCTCGGGGTCGTAACGCTCCATGTAACGCTCGCCGTCCGCGTTGTACAACCGCCCGCCCTCGCCGCGGATGGCCTCCGTCGCGAGCGTCCCGACCCAGTCCTCTGGATGGACCATCCCCGTCGGATGGAATTGGACAAGCTCCATGTCGGAGAGCCTGCAGCCGGCCTCCAGGGCCAGGTACATCCCGCTTCCGGTGTTCTCGTCGCGCCTGGACGAGCTCACCCGCCACAGCCGCGTGTGCCCGCCGGTCGCGAGCACGACGGCGTCGGCCAGGTACACGGTCCGCTCGCCGCTGTGCACGTCGAAGGCGTACGCTCCGAAACACCGCCCGTCGTGGACGAGGAGTTTGCTGACGTACTGCCCCTCGTGAACGGGGATGCCCAGGGACTCCGCCCTATCCACGAGCGCGAAGAGCATCGCCCTGCCGGTATAGTCGCCCGCGTAGCAGGTGCGGCGATACTTATGCGCCCCGAAGAAGCGCTGGTCGAGCTCTCCGGAAGGTGTCCTCGCGAACGGGGCGCCCCACTCGGCGAGCTCGTGGACGGCGCGGGGTGCCTCCTTGGCCATAATTTCGACGACCCGCGGGTCGGAGAGGTTGTAGCCCTCCTTAAGGGTGTCCGCGAAGTGCTGCTGCCAGGAGTCCTCCGGGTCGCGGGTACCAAGGGCCGCGTTGATGCCGCCGGCGGCGAGCACCGTATGGGCGTCCTTGCGAGGTCGTGTCCCAATTACCACAGCCTCCGAACCCACCTCGTGAGCCGCGACCGCCGCGCGCAACCCTGCCGCCCCAGAGCCAATGATAAGTACATTGGATACGTTCATTCTCGTACGCGTAGAGCTGTCAGTCATGCCTAAATCCTCCGGTTGAGACTCCCCAACCCACCCGTGCATCTATCGGTGAACTGCTAAAGCCCCTGCAAAACGTTATCTTTCGTACGTCTAAAAAATACCACTGCCGCCCTCGTGCTAGTGCTATATCTTTCACTAAACGTGTCTACGCTGTAAACGTATTTACTCGGCTTTCGGGGCGATCAACGACGAGATTCATATCTAGAAAACGGTCTATATCGGGCCCTGCTAGAATTTTTGCCTTTGTCTAAGGTGTTTAAATGCGTGCCCCTAGAACGGGTAGAACAAGTAGCTGCCAGACTAGGATTCGAATCTACAGCGTTGATCAAAAACATTGACCCTATCGCAGGATGTAAGCATATCGGTTTAGGTAGCTGATAGGAGACCCTCACAGTACCTGTACAAGAAGAAGACTGTAAAGCACCCAACTGTCTATTGGGTCAATAGTTATGAGTACCGCTGTAGACTAACTGATCCAGAGTCAGCCGTGCTGCCATCGCACCCACTCTTCTATAGGCAGTGGTAGAGGCAGAATCCTGAGGCCTTTCTCTAACTCTCGCGACCGCTAGAGAAGCAGTAGCTGACACTAGTTTTGACACTAACCCAGAGCAACATCACGAAACATTGGGCAACGAGCTTGAGGTGGATTCGGCTTGTTTAAGCAGATCCTGCAACTTCCAGCAACCACTAGAACTATGTCGGCATAGACTCTTAATCTCTAGGTTCCAGGTTCGAGTCCTGGGCGGCTCACTTCTATATTCCCACATGCCTGCACCGTGTAACTGTAGTCGTCGAGGGTGATGGCGACGGTCGCGTGTTCGAGGACTTCTTGCACTACCTTGGGGTGCGTGCCTTGCGAGAACAGGAGGCTAGCTGAAGCCGACTCTAGGCGATGGGCACCTTCCTCTCAAATTCCGCGCAGATAGTTCACACTAAGCGTTCAATAAAGTCCGAGCTCTCTTTGAATGTACGGCGGAAGAACACCGAGAGTTTCATAGACTTCTGAAGAAAGATATTTGTTCTGCCCCTCGATGTTTTGCATCCACCTCTCGACCTCGGCTGTTTTGGCCTGAGGTTGATCGGATGCATTGATAAAGCCGAAGAGACTTAGTTGGTAAGCAGGTACAATTGCCGGATAGAGATCGACATATTTAAAGACTCTCCTTAACCGCTGGATTAAAGTCGTAACCTCCGCAGGCTGGAAGGTAATACTCCCTCCATGTAAAGCAACGGCTCCCCCTGGCTTGAGGGCATCTTTCACTTCATGATAGAACTCTTCAGAGAAGAGATATTCGGCAGGACTCCCTGGAACCGGGTCTGTTGAGTCGAGAACGACAAGGTCGAACTCAGCCTTGTGCTCTCGAATATATTCAACTCCGTCCTGGATAATAAGCTCCACCCGCGGATCATCAAAGGCACCACCGGAAATTTCGGGTAAAAACTCTTTAGAAACGTCTACTACTGTCGTATCGATCTCTGCCATGACAATGTTCTTGAGACTTTTGACTCTTAGGGCTTGCTTGGTTGCCCCGCCGTCTCCGCCACCGATTATCAGTACGGACTGCGGTTCTTCAATTCTAAGTGAAGGCAGAATAACCATCATCTCATGGTAAATGAACTCGTCATATACGGTAGTTTGGATAATTCCGTCAATTACAAGCATCTTGCCGAAGAAGGCGGTATCGAAAACCTGAATATGCCCATACTCGGATTTCTCGTCTAGGAGCGTTTCGCTGACGAGCACTGAAATTTTGATTCCTTCTTTTCCGTAAGGAAGCTCTGCTTCCGTGAAGTAAAAAGGTTCTTTAGCGCTGTTCGTCATGTTTCAAAAACCTCTTTTTACTGTGATGACTTTTGTATTTTTCGAATTAAGAGCGTGGGCAACGCTTTCGATAGCTAATTCTGTGCACATCGATTGGCCGCAGGTAAAAGCGTCCACTGCAGCATACCCTAGTTCCGGCCAAGTATGGATCGAGATGTGCGATTCAGCCAGCAGGGCAAAGGCGGTGACGCCGACGGGAGTAAACTTATGGGAGTGAACACTAAGAACGGTGGCGCTAGCGGTTTGAGCGGCTTCCCTTAATCCTTCTCTCAACAACTCCTCATTGTTCAAGACCTCTTGATTGCACCCGGCTAACTCAGCAATAACATGGGTTCCTTTAGGCATCGTAGCTGCTTTAGAAAATTGCATGGAGATAAACGTCATTTACGAACGTGGAGAGTAGATTCTACCCGGTCAGCTTCGAAAAAGTGTTTGCTAAATTCTGCGGCCTGTTTTGGATCAAACTCTTTACATGAAAAGATGTTGATATAGGCAGAGTTCCACTCTTCACTAAAATGCCCGGTAATGGAGCTGGTTTCTATCAGTTGAACAATAGAATAGCCTGTAGTCTTGGCTTCATTCAAGCCAAACCACTCTGCAAAAGGGGCTCCGTATGGAGTCATTCCGATCACCTGGCAGAGCTCGCGAGTGTACTCCTGAAGTTTCTCTTTTGAGCGGATAGTCACGAGGTTGCAGTCATAGAGGTCCAGAACAACCTCCATGCCAAAGGTATTTGAGTCGAGAATAGGATTCTCAGACATAGCATTTATATTACTGTATATGTCATAATTATGCTCTTGCATCGCCTTTAACCCTCCTACTTCTTCGCCGGCAGGATTCTGGTGTTCGGATCCTTTACCACCGTTGGCTACTGTACCAAGGACAACTTCGCGGCGTTAGACTCGGTAGCCGAGTTCGCGCTCGAGTTCGGTGAGGGCCTTGTCCGTGATCTCCGCTATCCTGCTCAGGAGCTCCCGGTCGGCGACGAGCGCGGGGGAGTACTGGATGACCGGGTCCTCCTTGTCTTCGAAGCGGCAGATGAGCCCGTTCTCGAGCAGCGCCTGTGAGAGAACGCCCTCGAAGTATCTCCGGTATTCGTCTTCCCGAAGGGGCGTCTCGTCTGCCCTCTCGGGCTTCAGCTCGACGGCCCAGAAGAAACCCATCCCCCGGACCTCCTTCACTATCGGATGCGCTTGGGCCATCCGCTTCAACTCGTCCCCGAAGTGCCCTTCGAGGGCGCGCACGTTCTCCAGGAGCTTCTCCCGTTCGATGATCTTTATGTTCTCGAGCGCCACCGCGCTGGAGACCGGATGTCCCCCGAAGGTCGAGCCGTGCATGAACATCGTCGTGTTCTCGGCGAGCGTCCGTATGACCTTCTCCCTCACCACCACGCCGCCCATCGGCGAGTAGCCACTGGTTACGCCCTTAGCGAAGCTCGTCATGTCCGGCACCACCCCGAAACGCTCAATGCCCATCCATTCCCCCAGGCGGCCGAAGGCGCAGATCACGGCGTCGGAGCAGAGCAGCACGCCGTGCCGGTCGCAGATATCGCGCACCCTATTCCAGTAATCCGGCGGGGGAACCAGACACCCGCCTGAATTCTGTACCGGCTCGAGGATTACTGCCGCCACCGTCTCCGGCGGACCGAACTCTATGGCTTCCTCGATGGCGTCGGCCGCCCTCTCGGGGTCCTGCTGCGTGTTCGGCACGTGGTAAAAGCCCTGCACCAAGGGTTCGAACGGCGCCTTGAAGTCGGGCAGCCCCGTAACGCTCAAAGCGCCCATCGTGGTCCCATGGTAGGCGAGCTTCCGCGAGATAATTCTGTAACGTGCCGGCTCCCCGTTGGCGCGATGGTATTGGCGCGCGAGCTTTATGACCGTCTCTACGGCTTCCGAACCCGAAGAGACGAAGAACGTGCTGTTCAGATCCCCGGGCGCTATCTCCGCCAACTTCGCCGCGAGTTCGAGGCTCCTCGGGTGCTGAAAGCCCCAGTTGGGGAAGAACCCTAGCTCCTTCATCTGCCTGGCGGCGACCTCGCCTAGCTCGCCCCTGCCGTTGCCGACCTGGTTCGTGAACATCCCCGCCAGCCCGTCCACGTACGTACGTCCCCGGTCGTCCGTCACGTAGCACCCCTCGCCCGAGACGATCACCGGCAGCTTCGAGCGGTCTTCCGCGAAAGGCGTGAAGTGCAACAACAGGTTGTTTGCACCAGTAAGACCCCCGGCCCGTTCTCCTTGCTCAACACCCCTCATGACGTCCAAGTTCGTCTTTACCTTCCGTAGAGTTAGCCTGCCTACTACCGCTCGCTCACCACAGGCTCCCTACCTTCCCAAAACCAGGAAGCGCAGGGAGCCGCTAGCCACCCCCGTCGCCACCTCCTCCTCCGCCACCGTAATACCCTCCGCCACTTCCTATCCCATACAGCATAAGGGACGATGCCAGTACGAAGATAAAGCAGAACACCCACACGAAAAAGACGCGTGCGGCCAAGGGTGCACCGACTAAGGCCGTAGCCCATTCACCTCTTTCGAAGCCGAATCCGTGGCCAGGAAACCGGCAGCGAGGCCAAAGGCGATGGCAAGTAAGAATGCCCGCTTCGCAGGTCCGCTCAGAATCGACCGGAGGGCTCGCGGCCCTCGCGCGAACATGACCTTCAGGGCGGGGAGAGTCACTACCAGCAGCAAGAACGCGAAGGATCAACCCACAAACCCCTGTGCTTCGTTCAAGTTAGAGTCGTCCACGAGGCCTCTTACAAAGCGGAAGACAGCAGATCCGAGAAAAATGTACGCGAACAGCCTCGCGAGGAGGAGGATTACCCGGGACCTTCCCCTCACAGGCCCCTCCCCTACGCGATGGACGCGACGACGGCGAGGGAGACCGCGATCTGGGCGGCGGCGATCACAAGGGACGCCGGATGGAACTCCACTGTGGTAACCACCTCTCCCATCCTGTGCGGCGTAGCCAGCTCGATGAGGAGGAACGCCAGGGCCTGCATCAGAACCCCCAAAAGCCCGAAGACGGCCGTGTAAAGGAACGCCAGCCCGAACCCGGACTCCCCGTAAAACCAGATCGCCGAGAACACGATGACGCCTTGGGCGAGGAACCCCGCCGACAGAACGATGCCGGCGTTAACTGACCGCTCCACCCAGATGTGTTTTGCCAGGTGCCCCGGCGTAAGTACGTCCAGTGCGACGAACCCGATGATCAGCAGCACGACGCCCAGAAGTGCGTACGCGGCGGCGTACCCCAGGCTTGTGAGCACGAATGTCATGGCTGAAATCCTCCTTTTGCGGGCTGCTCCTCGCACTCGTCTTCACCATCGGCGAGCCACGCGGCTACCTGATCCGGCGTGGAGCGGGGTGCGTTCAAGAAATGCGGCACGAACCGCGCGTCCGTGTCGGTGACGAGGTGGTCGGACTCACGGATGCCGAGGCCCGCGGCGTGCTCACCCACCATCCAGGTCCCCAAAACGGCGTAGCCGCCCCCCGAAAACCGGGGCAACTCGACGAACTGCTGGTAGACGCACTCCTGGCCCGCGGCGTGCCGCTCGGGGCGGGCCGCGAGCAGGGCGCCGTCCACCTCGTGGATGCGGATGCCGGCCCCCTCCCACCCGTACATCGGCTTGGCCACGTATCGCTCCAAACCGGAAGGTTCGTCGAAGAAGGCGGGGAGGAGGCTGTCGTGGTCGGGGAACATCTCCCACATTACGGGCAGCAGCGCCTTCGACCCGAGCAGCGCTTTATAGGACGGTTCGATCCAGGTCGTCGAGGAGGAGCCGTCCAGGATGTACCCCCCGAAGCTCTCCTTGAGCATCCACTCCCAAGGATACATCTTGAAGCAGGTCGAGATCTCACGCCCCCGGACGTCCACGAAGGAGCGTCTCGTGTAATGCCAGCCGATCTCCTCCATCGTGATCCCGAGATCCACCAACCCTGCCTCGCGGGCGGCGTCCCTCAAGTACGCGACGGTCGCCCAGTCTTCGTTGGGCTCGTTGGCCCCGACGGCGAAGTGGATCACCTTGTCGGGGACGCGGGGCGCGTACAGCGTCCACGCCTGCACCAGCCGCTCGTGCAGCATATTCCACTGGTCGTAATCCGGCAGCGTATCCTCCAGCCAGTACCACTGGGTAACGGACGCCTCCACGAGCCCGGTAGGCGTGTCGGCGTTGTACTCCAGAAGCTTTGCGGGGCCGGTGCCATCGTAGGCCAGGTCGAACCTGCCGTAGAGCGTTGGGGTGTCGGGGTCGAGCAAGCTGGCGCGCATGAGCTCCGTTGCCTCCGGAGGGAACCCGAGGCGGGCCATGATGTCCGGATCCTCGACCATGCGGCGGGCGGCCTCGACCGACATATCGTGGAGCTCCTCGGTCAACCCCTCCAGGTACTCGATCTCCTCCTCGGAGAACTCGTAGACTGCGGCCTCGTGCCAGTACGGCCGCTCGCTGCCGTTCTCGGCGCGGTCTACGGCGTAGGTGAGCCCCTGCTCCTCGACGATCCTGCGCCAGTCCTTGCGGGGCGTGACGGGGTGCCGGTACACGGTTTCTCAGCCTCCAAGCGAGCCGGAGCAGGCCCCGAACCCGCCCTGGGTAACCTCGCCGCCCTCACGTGGCACCCCACCGTAGCACACCAACTCGTCGTCGGGCGCTGGGGTAAAGACGCCGCCGCTCGCGGTTCCCCCGATGGCCGGTGCGGTGGCGCCGATGGGTATGTAGTACCAGCCGTAAGACGGGCTTTCGTCGCAATCGTCGTCGTCGTCCACGCGCTGCTGCGTCTGCTGGTCCGCGCAGATGGCGCCGTACTCGTACTCTTCCTCCTCGGCGGAGGCCGAGCACCCAGAGAGGGTTGTGACGAGGACCACGGTAACCCCGACGGTGACCGACGCCGAGCGGCGTCGCGTTTTAGGTCGAGTGTCCAAGGTTAAGGCACCATCTCTATTGCCGCTCCCTCTCCAACGTTCTCCAGTATATACGTGCGCTGACTCATCCGGCAAGACCCGCGTGGATCAGCAGACGCAGCACCCTGCGACGCCCGGTCGGTTAAGGGACAGCTCTCCAACCGCGACACGCTTCGCTTCATCGAGTTCTCACGCCTCTCACCAGATAGCCTGTCTGACTATCGCACCCGACGGGTTGGCTTGCGTGCTCCGAGTCAGCCAACTACGCCTCTTGTTCGAGCACCGTTCTCCTCAAGATACCTGGAAGTTACTGACGGTATGCGGGATGGTTGTAGGCCTCGAGGTGACCGTAGCCCTCTATCTCCCAGAACCCGGCGTCGGGGTAGGACGCAGCTGCTAAACTAGGGCACGTAGTAGAGAAAAGAATTCTGAGGCTTTTCTCTAACCCTTGCGGTCGTTAGAGAAACAGTAGCTGACACTAGTTTTGACACTAACCCAGAGCAACAACGTGAAACATTGGGCAACAAACCAGACATGGATTAGGCTTAGTAATGCGGATTCTGCAACTATCAGCAACCGCTGGAACTGTGTCGGCATAGACTCTTAATCTCTAGGTTCCAGGTTCGAATCCTGGGCGGCTCACTCGAAAAAGCGCTGTCAAAGGTGGCCAATAAGAAAGCCCCGATTAGGAGACAGCCCATCTACAAGGCCCGGCGCTCGCGCTTCTTAGCGGTGCCCGGAATGGACGCGCCCGAACTCGCCCGGCACTACACCTCGTCCGAGGCCGACCCGGGTGCCGAGGCGTCCGTTGCGACGCCGCCGACCGCCTCGGCTTCGATGTTCAGCCAGGAACGGTACGGTTACTCGGCCCATTTCTTGCGGACCCGACCGACGTTCTTCGGTCGGGTCCGCAGCCAGCACGCCGAGAGGATCTACCGCAGCTATCTGATACGATCAGCACCGGGCTGCAGTCTGCGGAGGCGGGCTATCTGGAGGGCGAGGTGCCACACTTTTTTAACAGTAGAGCTTTCTCTTATGGCAAGCTGAAGGCCCTTCTCCGGCTGGGTGGCAGAGCCGGAGAGGAGGCCGGAAGCAGTCCTGCGCGGAGCGTGCAGACCTTCGCAGAAGGCCTTCACGCGGCTCGGAGAACCTCGCAGAAGCGAGCGAAGAAGATCTCCGCGCTGAAGTCCGAGGTCAGCGAGCTTAAGGCCGCTCGCACGAAAGACAAGCGGCTTGTGCACTACCTGGTCTCTGACGCTTTCGACATGCGCGGCCCGTGGGTTACCGGCGTGCGGATAGACGGAAAGACCTACGGCAGGGCAACCCGCCACTCCAGCCCCAGGCTCAGGGAGTTCTTCGAGGCGTTTCCCGAAGCTTCCAGAGGCAGGATACTTGAGCCGGGCTCTCTGGAAGGCGCCATGACCCTCGAGCTCGCCAGGAGGGCGAGGGCAGTGGTGGGTTTGGAAGGCAGGCCTCAGAATGTGGAGCGAGCGGAGTTCCTCAAGAGCCTCTTCGGGGCGGACAACGTCGCCTTCTATGTCACCAACCTCGAAGAGGACGGGTTATCGTCGTACGGTAAGTTCGACGCGGTGTTCTGCTGCGGGCTGCTCTATCATCTTGCCAATCCCCGCGCCTTCGTGGAGCGCGCGGCTGCCGTAGCCCCGAACCTCTACCTCGACACGCAGTACGCCCGGCCCGACTGGGAACTCGTGGAGCGGGACGGCCTGCGGGGCTGGGTCCGCACCGAAGATCCGCAAGATCCCCAGAGCGGGCTCTCCGGCACGGCCTTCTGGCCCACCCTGGACGAACTTTACAGGCTCCTCTCGGAGAGTGGCTACGGAACCATAGTAACCTTGGCCCGCCTCCCCGACAACCGTCACGGCCCACGGGTGCACATCGCCGCCAGCTACCTCAGTGGGCAGGGATTTTCGGCTCCATGACCAAGATGATTCCGCGAGATCAATGGCCTTCGGCCAGACCTTCTGCTAAAAGAGAAAAATTGCGGTGCTGACGCGATTTATCTCCACTAACGCCGACCAAGGTACATTGCAGTGCGTTGTCTGCTATGGGGCTTTACTACCAGGAGTTAGCCTCGGACCAATTCGATGAGGCCACGTCCGAGTGGGCCTTGGAGCGCTTCCCTGCTGCCTCTTCTTCGGAAAAGCCTCCTTGGCTGCAGCGCCGCTGCTAGGAATGGGCGCGTGGAGGCCAGGGAGGAACTCGGGCTCCCGCGGAGATGCACTTCGCTGGGTGTGCGCGCGAGGAGGGGTTCCACACCTCCCGGCAGATGCGCGGCGAACTCGGACGCCGCTTCATCGAACGCCTCTTCGCGTGGGTGCCGTACCTCTACCCGGACTTCGATGACGATACGTCGGAGACCGAGGAGAATGCGGCCATAGAGGCAGGAGCCGTCAACGCCAATGGGTTCCGCTACGTGGGCATCCTTGCGCTAGAAGGAGAGCACTTTCATACGCGCTGAGCGGGTATTAGCCGAGCCCTAGGCCACAACCGGGGCTGGGTTCCTCCTCGCCTCTATTCACCTAACGACCTAGAGGTCATTGGGTGAAGAAGATGACTTCTCGGAAGTCACGCCTAGGGGAAAGCCCTCTTGAACAGCTCCGGGTAGTCCAAGACCAGGCCGTCGGCGTCCACCGGCAGGTCGGCGGTGAAGCCACCGTCCAGGCTCAGGAAGCGGTAGAGACCGCCACCGCCACCCGTTTCGAGGCAAGTGTAGCGCTGCGGCTCTGGCCAGGTTTGCAGCTCGGCCCTGTCGACGTAGGCGACCGCAATCTTGGCGGACTCCCCGGGCGCGAGGCCGAGCCTCCTGATGGGGAGGGTGTTCGTGAACGGTGTCTCGGCGATGTCCACGTACTCGCAGCCCTCCAGGTACGCGACGGCCCGACCGTCGGGCCCTGTCAAGTTGCCCTCCCCGTCGGAGAGCAGCTCGACCTTCGGCGGATCGCCGGGGACGCCCACGCGCGCAGCCCGCATGCGCCAGTTGGCATCGCAGCGTACGTCGTAGGCGAGGCGGAACGGGCATCCTTCCGCCTCGCCCAGGACCAGGCCATCGGCGACGACGCCACTCTCGCGCACCGCCAGACGCAGGTGCCCTAACCCCGGCTTCTCCCACGCAGACCACATCACCTCTCTTATCACTCGCCACCCCTTCCCGCCCGTTATCGACGCCTGCTCTGGAGAAGTCTACGAGCTACCGAGGCATCCCCACACCCCTTCCTCTTGCCCCTATGAATCCAAGTGCCTGGAAATCCAGTTCTCAGAAGTTCATCATAGCGTGGGCGGTCTTGGCCGCACCGGTCACGGCGGCCCATCCCCCGCAATGACGCACCCGATCCGAGTGCGGCCGAGGTCCTGCGTGAGGATCTCCATGACCGTGAAGCCGCTGCTCTCGAGCGCCGCGGGTACCGATGTGGCGATCGGTGGTGCTGTACTACCCGGCGGCGGCTCGTGGAAGAGGAAGAGTCGTCCCTTGGGCGCGAGGTGGTTCCTCAGGGGCGTCAGCTCACGGACGGGCTGTTGCCGCCAGAACAGTCCGACGTTGATCGCGAAGATCTTGTCGAACCGGACTTCACCGAGCTCGGCATCCTCCAGGGACGCGGTCTGAAAGGACGCCACGCCCGAAGCGACGTGATCGGCGTTCAACTTCCTCGCCGTCTCGATCATCCTCGCCGACCGGTCGATCGCGGTGATGCTTCCGCCGTAGAGCTTCTCGCACACCAGCGACACTGCGACACCGGGCCCGCAGCCGATCTCCAAGAGCTGGTCTGTCGGCTCGACTGCCAACACGGCCATCGCCCATACCAGCCGTTCTGCCGCCTTACGCCGGTTTACCTCGTACCTCGGCGTGCTTAGGTTTGAGAAGCACCGTTCTCAGCATCGGATTTAAGAAGCCCGCTTCTCATTAGGTGTGCAGTCCCAGGGTGTGGTGTAGCAGGCGTCGCTTGTATTGGCACGGGCGGCATGTCTGCCGCCCATACCTTTCCGTGATTTTTGCGGGCCCAGAGGCATTAGGCCCGTTTTTTCCTGTATGGCAGTGATTATTCGCGATCCGGCTCATAGACGAACGCCACAACGCCTGAGCTAAATGACTGTGATTCCTGCAGCTTCAAAGTCGCATGGACACCCTCTTTAAACAGGCGCTTGCCTTTGCCCACTACCACCGGATAGACCAGTAACCGATAACGATCCACAAGATCATC
>CADCVD010000040.1 GCA_902806055.1 uncultured Rubrobacteraceae bacterium | reverse complement strand
GCGCTGTGGATGTTGCAAGCGGCTTACCCGCCGGGTGAGGTGGTGCGTCGTATCGATACCGGCAGGCGTGTTGAACCCCTACCCGGAGAGGCGATCCTCTTCTACCGATCCTTCACGCCGGGAGAGCTCGTCGAGACCGTCTCCAGGGATGAGGTATTGCCAGCCGGGATTACACGCTTCGTTGTCGAGGAGCGTGTTTTGAACGTCCGCTACCCTCTAGAGCTCCTGGCAGAAGGCGACTCTGCCGCTCGCAACGCCGAGCTGGGAACTTTCGTCGAAGGAGCCTGGAGGCGTAACCGCGTCCGCCGCTACACGGAGCCTGTGGTGCTCTTCGAGTAGAGATCTTGAGTCGAGCGGTGCGCGGGAGTGGAGCATAAACTATGCTGTCGGCGGTACGGGAGTCATTCGCGGGAAGAGGGAACATGGGGAGAAGAAGGTTGCGGCGCGCCGGTATCAGCCGTCGGGAGTTCCTCAAGCTGGGCGGGGCGGGACTCGCCGGGGCGGCTATGCTCGGTACCACCGGCTGCGGGGGAGGGAGGAGCGAGGGCGATAAGATCATCTTTACCTTCGGCCCGGACAACTCAGGGGGCTTGCAGACGCTCATCGACAGGTTCAACGAGCAGAACACGGGGAGCGTCCAGGTCGAGTGGCGCGAGACGCCGGCGGCTAGCGATGAGTACTTTGAGCAGATGCTTTCGGAGCTTCAGTCCGGGAAGTCTACGGTAGACGTGATCGGGGGCGACGTGGTCTGGCCGGCCCAGTTCGCCGCTAACGGCTTCCTCGTCGATCTCTCCGATCGTTTTACCGATGAGATGAAAGCGGATCACCTCGACGGACCCTTGCAGCCGATAACCTACGAAGGCAAGACCTACGGGGTCCCCTGGTTTACGGACGCCGGGATGTTCTATTACCGCAAGGACCTGCTGGAAGGGAGCGGCTTCTCGGAGCCGCCGAAGACGTGGGACGAGATGAAGGAGATGGTCGCAAAGATCCGGGCCGACTCCGGCGAGGAGTACGACGGGTACGTCTTCCAGGGAGCGCAGGACGAGGGGGGCGTGGTCAACGGACTTGAGCACATATGGAACGCGGGCGGCGAGGTGCTGTACGGGGACCGGGTCGTCGTGAATAGCCCCGAGGCGGCCGAGGGGCTGAAGCTAAGGCGCAGCATGATCGAGGACGGCATCGCTCCGGTGGCGACGGGCGATTACTCTACCCAGGAGTCGCAGTCCGCCTTCACGAACGGCGACGTCATCTTCATGCGCAACTGGCCCTTTGTCTACGGGCTCCTCTCCAATCCCGACCAGTCACGGGTGACGCCCGAGCAGGTGGGAATCGCCCCGATCCCGGTGAGCGGTGGCGGAACACAGAGCTTTAGCGGGCTCGGCGGGTGGAACTTCCTGGTCAACGCCGCCTCGGAGGACAGGATCGAGGAGATCTGGGCCTTTATAGAGTTTATGATCGCGCCTGAGCAGCAGAAGACGCTCGCCCTAGAGAGCACGCGCCTGCCCACCCTCAGGAGCCTCTACGAGGACGAGGAATTGCTCGAGAAGGTCCCGGTCGCCTCTTTGGGCCGCGAATCTTTAGAGAACAGCCGGCCTCGTCCGGTCTCGCCGTACTACTCGGACATGTCTCTTGAGATGGCCGAGCGGTTCAACGCCGCGCTGAAGGGAGAGGAGCCGGTCGAGCAGGCGTTAGAGACTCTACAAACGGAGCTGCAAGGTATCGTAGATCAGGGGTAGGAAAGGGCTGGTAGCGTGTCGGCGGCAGCGGTGTTTCGTTACTCATTGGACACGAATTTAAAACCACGTCTTTCTATGCTACATTGCGACTGTGTTGCAAGGACGCGAGGCTCCAATACGTATCGTATGTTCCCGCCGCCGATTCGCCTTACCCGAGTTTAGATCCTTTGGGGTATCCGTATGAGCGCGACGGTCGTGCTTGGCCTGGCCTGGGGGGATGAGGGCAAGGGGCGGGTCTGCGACGCCTTGGCGTCCGACGCGCGCTACGTATCACGCTACTCCGGTGGTAACAACGCGGGACACACGATACGGGTCGGCAAAGAGGAGTTCGTCGTACACTTGATCCCCTCGGGCATCGTGCGCGAAGGTGTCGTGTGTACTATCGGCAACGGCGTCGTGGTCAACCCGGAGGTGTTAGCCGAAGAGGTCTCGGCGCTAGAGAACCGCGGGATCGAGGTTCGGGGGCGGCTAAAGGTGGACGGACGGGCGCACCTGATCCTTCCTTACCACGTCCGCCTCGACGGGTATCGTGAGAAGGCGCTGGGCAAAGCGAAGATCGGCACGACCAACCGCGGTATCGGACCGACCTACGAGGACAAGATCGCGCGGGTCGGCATCCGGGTGCAGGACGTCTTCGACGAGGGGATACTGCGCGCGAAGCTGAGAGCCGCCCTGCGCGAGAAGAACTCCCTGATCACGAACGTCTACGGCGAGGACCCCTACGACCCCGACGAGATCGCCGACTACCTCTTGTCCTTCTGCGACCTGCTGGGACCGATGATTGCCGACACGGGGGCGCTCCTGCGAGATGCCATCAAGCGAGACGAGCCGGTGCTACTGGAGGGGGCGCAGGCGACACTCCTCGACAACGACTTTGGCACCTATCCGTTCGTGACGTCTTCGAACCCTTCGGCGGGCGGGGCGTGCGTCGGGGCAGGCGTACCACCGACCTGCCTCGGGGAGGTGATCGGGGTGACAAAGGCCTATACCAGCCGGGTCGGAGACGGGCCTTTCCCGACGGAGCTCTTAGACGAGACGGGGGAGACCCTGCGGAGGGTTGGCAACGAGTACGGTTCCACTACCGGCCGGCCCCGGCGCTGCGGGTGGCTGGATCTCGTGGCGATAAAGTACACGGCCTCCGTCAACGGCATCACCACGCTCGCCCTTACGATGCTCGACGTGCTCTCGGCGGTCGAGGAGGTCAAGGTGTGCGTGGGCTACGAGATAGACGGCGAGAGGGTGGACGAGTATCCGATGAGCCAGACCGACCTCCACCACGCCCAGCCAGTCTACAAGTCGCTCCCCGGCTGGGGAGTGGACGTGACCGGTTGCAGACGGCGGGAGGATCTGCCCGAGGAGGCTAGAGGCTTCGTGTCGTTCATCGAGACGGCGCTTGGGGTTCCGCTGTGCATGATCAGTGTCGGGCCCGAGCGAGACCAGGCGATAATCGAGAGGGTAGGGGCCTAAGAACGTGCGTCTGCTCGTGGTAGGTAGTGGCGCACGCGAGCACGCGCTCGTGGAAGCCCTCACCCAGAGCCCGCGGGCGGAGGAGATTTTCGCCGCCCCCGGCAATCCGGGCATGGCTGGTCTCGCCGAGCTCGTAGATATCCCCGCGGATGACCTGATCTCCTTGCGAAACTTCGCTAGAACCGCTGGGATTGACCTCACCGTCGTCGGCCCCGAGTCGCCTCTTATCGGCGGGATCTCCGAGTGCTTCTGGGGGGCGGGCCTGAAGATCTTTGGTCCCTCGCGCGCGGCCGCTCGCATCGAAGGCTCGAAGGTCTTCGCCAAGGAGCTCATGCGCCACGCCGGCGTCCCTACTGCCCGCTTCGAGGCCTTCGACCGGATTCCCGCGGCCCTCGCCTACCTGCGCTCGCTCTCGCCGGGCGACAGTTACCCGGTCGTCATTAAGGTGGACGGCATAGCGGCGGGTAAGGGCGTCATTATCGCTGACTCATACGAGGAAGCCGAGGGCGCCGTCAGGGCGGCTTTCGCCGGTTCGTTCGGGGCGGCGGGGGAGCGGATTCTGATCGAGGAACATCTCACGGGTAGAGAGGCCTCCGTCTTCGCGCTCACCGACGGGCGGAACATCCTGCCGTTCGTCCCGGCCCAGGACTACAAGCGCATCTACGACGACGACGAGGGGCCGAACACCGGCGGTATGGGCGCGTACTCCCCGACGATGTGGATGGACCCCGCGACCTACGCCACTATATTAGAGGAGATCGTAACCCCGATAGTTCACCAGCTCGCCCTGATTGGCGCGCCCTACACCGGCCTGCTGTACGCTGGCGTCATGATCACCGACGAGGGACCAAAGGCGCTGGAGTTCAACTGCCGCTTTGGGGATCCCGAGACCCAGGTGTTGTTGCCCCGGATGGAAACGGACCTTCTGGAGCTGCTCCTGGCGAGCGCTGAGGAAGACATCGGGGGGCAAGAGATCTCCTGGTCCGCCGAGAAGGCCGTCTGCGTCGTCCTCGCCTCTGAGGGCTACCCCGAGTCGTCCTCTGAGGGGGATGAGATCTCCGGCCTCGACATCGTCGCAGGCATGCCGGGCGTTCGCATCTATCATGCCGCTACGCGCCTGGAGAACGGTACCTACTATACCTCCGGCGGCCGCGTCCTCAACGTCGTCGGCACCGGTCCGTCGATTATGGAGGCCCGCGCCCGCGCCTACGCTGCCGTCGAGCTAATAGACTTCCCCGGCAAGCAATACCGGACCGACATAGCCCTCGAAGCACTTGAGATGGAGGAACTTTGACCCCGCTCGTAGGAATACTCGTAGGCAGTAAATCGGACCTTCCAGTCCTCGAAAAATGCACGGCGCGCTTCGAAGAGCTCGGCGTGGAGTACGAGCTCGAAGTTCGCTCCGCCCACCGCGACCCCGAGGGTGTCGCAGAGTACGTCACCTCCGCCCCCGGTAAGGGCATCAAGGTCTTTATCTGCGCCGCCGGAATGGCCGCCCACCTCGCCGGGGCCGTCGCCGCCCGCACCAACCTGCCCGTTATCGGCATCCCCATAGCCGCCGGCGCGCTAAACGGCTTCGACTCTCTACTCTCGACGGTACAGATGCCTAGCGGAGTGCCCGTAGCGACCGTTGCTGTGAACGGGGCGGCTAACGCGGCCGTGCTCGCCGCCCAGATCCTGGCCCTCTCCGAGCCAGAGCTGGCCGAGAGGTTAAAGGGCTAGCTCTTGATCGGACGCTACACTCTACCCGAGATGGGCGTCCTCTGGAACGAGGAGGCGAAGTTTCGCGCCTGGCTGAAGGTCGAGCTCGCCGTCTGCCGCGCCCGTGCGTCTTTGGGCGAGATCCCGGCGGAGGAAGTGGAGGAGCTGGCCGAGAAGGCCGACTTTACCGTCGACCGCATAAAGGAGGTCGAGAAAGAGACGAACCACGACGTCATCGCCTTCGTCACCGCTGTCTCCGAGACGGTCGCGGCGAAAGGCTCGGCTCACGTCGCCCGCCACTTCCACTTCGGCCTGACCTCCTCCGACGTGCTCGACAGCGCCGGCGCCCTGCAGCTCCGGGACGCCCTGCAGTTAGTCCGCGCGGAAGCTAGGGCGCTCGCGATACTGCTCTGCGACATGTCGCTGAACCATCGTGGCACAGTGATGGTCGGGCGGACGCATGGGGTCCACGCGGAGCCGACGACTCTGGGGCACAAGATCGCGGTGTGGGCCTTCGAGATGGAGCGCAACCAGGAGCGACTCGCCCACGCCGAGGAGGTAGCCGCCGTCGGTAAGATCTCCGGCGCCGTTGGCACATACGCCAACGTAGATCCTAAAGTCGAGGCGCTGACCTGCGAGGAGCTTGGCCTCGCGCCCGCGCCCGCCTCGACCCAGATAGTCCAACGCGACCGCTACGCTGAGGTCTTGAGCACCCTCGCGATACTCGGCTCGACCCTGGAGAAGATAGCGTTGGAGGTACGAGGAGCCCAGCGCACCGAGGTGCGGGAGCTCGCCGAGCCGTTCGGGCGTGGCCAGAAGGGCTCCTCGGCGATGCCGCACAAGAAGAACCCCATCCTCGCCGAGAGGCTCAGCGGCATGGCTCGCCTCCTACGAGGCTACGCGGGCGTGGGCTTCGAGGACAACGCCCTCTGGCAGGAGAGGGACATCTCTCACTCCTCCGCCGAGAGGGTGATCCTACCCGACTCGACCACACTCGCCCACTACATGCTCCGCATCACGCGGCGCATCCTGGAGGGTCTTCGCGTGGACGAAGAGCGGATGCGTGAGAATCTCAACTCCGGCGGCGGCATCGTATACTCAGGGCGCGTACTGCTCGCCCTCGTCCAGGCCGGCATGGGTCGCGATGAGGCCTACGCTGTTGTGCAAAGCGCCGCGATGCGAGCCTGGGAGGGCGAAGGCGGCTTCCGGCAACTTTTGGAAGAGGATGAAGAAGCGCGCGAAAAGCTCGGTGACGATCTCGATGGGCTCTTCGACCCGTCGTACGCCCTGAGGAATCTAGAGGTCGTCTTCGGCCGCGTAGAGGAACTGAAAAGGAGAATTGAGGATGTCTGAGACCCTGCTCTACGAGGGAAAAGCCAAGAAGGTCTTCACCACTGACGACGGCAACGTGCTTCTGCACCGCTACAAGGACGACGCGACGGCCTTCGACGGGCAGAAGCGCGGCTCGTGGAAGGACAAGGGCAAGACGAACGCGACGATGAGCGCGGCGATCTTCGCCTACCTGGAGACGCACGGCGTCCCGACCCACTTCGTCGAGCAGGTGGACGATACTTCCATAAAGACCAAGAGGCTGGAGATGCTCCCGGTCGAGGTCATAGCTCGCAATGTCGCCGCGGGCTCGCTAGCGAAGCGTCTCGGTTATGAGGAGGGTACGCAACTCAAAGCCCCGATAATCGAGCTGTGCTACAAGGACGACGACCTCGGAGACCCGATGCTCAACTGGTATCACTTCCGGGAGCTCGGGGTCTCGGACGAAGATCTGGAGTTCTGCGAGGAGTTGGGGTTGAAGGTGAACGGGATCCTGGCCCCCTTCTTCGACGAGCGCGGCATAATCCTCGTGGACTTCAAGATAGAAGTCGGACGCGACGAGAACGGGAACCTGATGTTGGGCGATGAGATAAGCCCCGACACCTGCCGCTTCTGGGACAAGGAGACCGGCGAGAAGCTCGACAAGGACCGCTTCCGGCGCGACATGGGGGGCGTCGAGGAAGCCTACGCCGAGATGCTGCGGCGGGTCACGGAGATCACGCAGAGAGGCGCCGTAGATTGAAAGTCCGCGTCCTCGTCCGCCCGAAGAGCGGCATCCTCGACCCGCAGGGCGAGGCGGTCCGGCGCGCGCTCCCCGCTCTGGGTTTTGAAGGCGTGAAGACCGTCCACATCGGGAGGCTCGTCGAGATGGAGGTCGAGAGCCCTGAGGAGATCGAGGGCATGTGCCGCCGCCTGCTCGCCAACCCCACCGTCGAGGAGTACGAGTGGGAGGTCGTGGGTTGAGGATCGGGGTTACGGTCTTCCCAGGCTCCAACTGCGACCGTGACGCGATGTATGGGATCGAACGAGCCGGCGCCGTGCCGGTCGAGCTCTGGCACGCAGACGCCGACCTCAAAGGCGTGGACGCCGTGGTCGTGCCGGGCGGCTTCTCCTACGGCGACTACCTCAGAACCGGTGCAATCGCCCGCTTCGCGAAAGTCATGGCGCCCCTGGAAGAGTTTGCCAACAGCGGCGGCCCCGTCCTCGGCGTCTGCAACGGATTCCAGGTCTTGACCGAGGCTCACCTGCTGCCGGGTGCTTTGCTCCGCAACTTGAACATGCGCTTTATCTGTGACCGCGTCGCCGTGCGCGTCGAGAACGTCGAAACTCCCTGGACCTCCCTGTTCGAGCCGGGTTATGGGCTCACCCTCCCCGTCGCGCACAACGAGGGGAATTACTTCGCCGACGAACGCACCCTCGCGGAGCTCGAAGACGAGGGGCGCGTCGTGCTGCGGTACGTAGAGAACCCGAACGGTTCGGCCAACGATATCGCCGGTATCTGCAATGAGGGGGGAAACGTCGTCGGTCTGATGCCCCACCCGGAGCGCGCCTCGGACCCCCTTCTCGGCTCCGGAGAAGGACTGCGTGTCTTCGAGTCTGTGCTCCGGTTCGCGGGGGCGCGAGCTTGAACATACAAGAGACGTATACCTCTTTAGGGCTCTCGGATTTCGAGTACGATCGCATCCTGGAGCTTATGGGCCGGGCGCCGAACTACCTGGAGCTCTCGCTTTTCAGCGTGATGTGGAGCGAGCACTGCGGCTACAAGAACTCGCGTCCTCTCCTGGGGCGCTTCCCGAACAAAGGACCACGAGTCTTGCAGGGTCCGGGGGAGAACGCGGGCGTGGTCGAGGTCGGGGACGGTTGGGCGCTGGTGTTCAAGATGGAGAGCCACAACCACCCTTCGGCGGTCGAGCCATTTGAGGGAGCGGCGACGGGTGTCGGCGGAATTATCCGGGACGTGCTCGCGATGGGGGCGAGGCCGGTGGCCCTGCTCAACTCGCTGCGGTTCGGACCGCTGGACGAGGAGCGGAACCGCTACCTCTTTAGGGAGGTCGTGCGCGGCATCGGGCACTACGGGAATGCCGTCGGCGTGCCCACGGTCGGTGGCGAGGTCGAGTTCGCTGAGGCGTACTCCGGGAACCCGCTGGTGAACGCAATGTGCGTGGGGATCATTCGGTCCGAGAGCCTGATGCGGGCACGGGCGGTAGGCGAGGGGAATCTAGTCATCCTCTTCGGGGCGAAGACGGGAAGAGACGGCATCCACGGGGCGACCTTCGCGTCTGACGAGCTCGACGAGCAGTCGGAGGAGAAGCGGCCGAACGTGCAGGTCGGGGACCCGTTCGCGGAGAAGATGCTCATCGAGTGTAGCTTGAGGATGCTCGACGAAGACCTGCTCGTCTCCTTGCAGGACCTCGGAGCGGCGGGGATCACGTCCTCCGCCTCGGAGATGGCGGCGAAGGGCGGGGTCGGGATCGAGATAGACGCGGCGAAGGTCGTCCTGCGTGAGGAGGGCATGGAGCCGTGGGAGATCGTGATCTCTGAATCCCAGGAGCGCATGCTCGCCGTCGTCGAGCCCGAGAAAGCCGGAGAGGTCCTGAAGCTCGCCGAGCGCTACGAGCTTGAAGCCGCGGTTGTGGGCCGCGTCGCCTCGCACGGGGACCTGCGGATACTTGAAGACGGCGAAGTGGTCGGCACCGTCCCCGCCGGGCATCTCGCCGACGCCCCGACCTACGAACGCGAGGTTGTCCGCCCGTCCTATCTGGACGAGGTAGCGCCCCTCGACCTGGACCTGACGACCCTGCCTCCTCCGGAGGACTACGGCTCCGCCCTGCTCTCGATGCTCGCCCATCCGAACCTGTGCTCGCGGCGTTCCGTCTATACCCAGTACGATCACCAAGTCGGTGCGAACACGGTCGTCCTGCCCGGCGCGGACGCGGCGGTAATGAGGATCAAGGGTACTACGTTGGGCTTCGCTGCGACCACCGACTGCCGGGGTCGCCACTGTTACCTCGACCCGAAGGGCGGGGCTGCGTCGTCCGTAGCTGAGGCCTACCGTAACCTCTCTTGCGTCGGCGCCGAGCCGGTCGCGCTTACGGACTGTTTGAACTTCGGAAGCCCCGAGAAGCCCGACGCCTACTACCAGCTCGTCTCGTGCATCGAGGGGCTGGCCGAGGCGTGCGAGGTTCTGAATACTCCGGTCGTAAGCGGGAACGTGAGCCTGTACAACGAGACCGAGGAGGGAGCCATCTATCCGACGCCGACGGTCGGGATGGTGGGCGTCTTCGAGGACGTAAACCGGCGCGCGACCCCCGCCATAAAGCGTGAGGAGGACGTTTTGGTGCTCGTCGGCAGCTTCCGGCCTTCCTTTGGCGGATCTGAGTACCTGGAGATAGTGCACGGCCAGATGGCCGGCGCGCCTGCCGCTCCGGATCTCGCCGGCGAGAAGGCCGTCGCCGACGCGGTGCGACGGGCGATCGCGGCGGGCGTCGTCGATACCGCTCACGACCTCTCGGGCGGGGGGCTTGCGGTCGCGCTCGCCGAGATGGTGATGGCGGGCGGCGTCGGGACGGAGGCGCGGCTGTTGCCGGGCGGGCGCCAGGACGTGGCCCTCTTTGGGGAGGTCGGCGGGTGTATCCTCGTCGCGGTCCCGGAGGAGAGGCTGGGCGAGCTGGAGGAGCATCTGGGGGGCATTCACCACGTCCGAATCGGAGAGACGGGCGGGGAGAGGCTGAAGGTCTCAGGCATAGAAGTTGGTATCGGCGAGCTTCGTGGAGCTTACGAGCGGGACCTCTTCGAGCGCCACGCCCCGGAGGGAGGCCAGCTTGGTTAGTATGTCCACGGAAGACCTGCTTTTCGACGACTCCGCCGGCAAGCCTAAGGAGGCCTGCGGGGTCTTCGGCCTGTACTCGCGAGAGATCTCCTGCGAGCTCGCCCAGCGGACGTACTTCGGGCTGTACGCGCTCCAGCACCGGGGCCAGGAGTCGGCCGGCATCGCCATCTCGGACGGGGAGCGGACGCTCGCGATGCGCGACATGGGTCTCGTCTCGCAGGTCTTTGACGAGCGTAAGCTGGATTCGCTCGAAGGGGGCCATATAGCCCTCGGTCATGTCCGATACTCGACTACAGGTTCGGCGTCATGGGAGAACGCCCAACCCGAGTTTCACGGCCGGGGAGAGGTCAACGTCGCCGTCGCACATAACGGCAACCTCGTCAACGCGGCGGAGTTGCGACGCGAACTGGAGGGGAAAGGTTTCCAGTTCGAGTCGACGTCTGACACGGCGGCGATAGCAGCGTGCGCTGTCGGGGAGATCGAGAAGGGTCATTCGGTCGCGGAGGCTATCTTGAGGACGATGCGACGCCTGCGCGGGGCGTACTCGGTCGCCATGATCTTCCGGGACAAGCTCGTCGCATTCCGGGACCCGCACGGCTTCCGTCCGCTGTGCATCGGCGAAGTCGAGGGCGGCTACGCAGTCTCCAGCGAGACGTGCGGCCTAGACATCATAGGTTCGAAGTTTTTGAGAGAAATCGAGCCCGGAGAGGTCGTCGTGATAGACGACCAGGGGCTCAAGAGCTACCGGGGCGAAGAGGAGCGCCGCGCGCTCTGCGTCTTCGAGTACGTCTACTTCGCTCGGCCCGACTCACGCTTCGACGGGCGGGAGGTCGGGGGGGCGAGGCAGAGAATGGGCGAGATCCTGGCCGAAGAGGCGCCCGCAGAGGCGGATGTCGTCATCCCGGTGCCGGACTCGGGGATCATGGCGGCTACCGGCTACTCGCACAGAAGCGGTATCCCGTTCGCCGAAGGTTTGATAAAGAACCGCTACGTGGGCCGGACGTTCATAGCCCCGACGGACGGGATGCGCCAGGTGGGCCTGCGCTTGAAGCTCAACCCGTTGCCGTCGGTCATCGAGGGCAAGCGCGTCGTGGTGATAGATGACTCTATAGTGCGCGGGAACACGAGTCGCAAGCTCGTGGCGCTCCTCTTCGAGGCGGGCGCCAGGGAGGTTCACTTCCGTGTCTCCTCGCCGCCGGTAACCGGGCCGTGCTACTACGGGATAGACATGGACGATCGAAAGGGGCTCGTCGGAGCCAACTACACTATCGAGGAGATAAGAGAGCAGATCGGGGCTACGTCCCTCGCCTACTTATCGGTCGAGGGCATGACATCCGCGACCGAGCAGAGCGAGAAGAGTCTCTGCCGGGCCTGCTTCGACGGTGACTACCCGCTCCCCGGGACCACAAAGAAGCTCGCGCTGGAGAACGTGGCGGCGGTAGTGGAGAATCAAGCGTGACCGAGGGCTCCCCCGGCTCCTCCTACGAGGCTGCCGGCGTCTCTATTGAGAGGGGGGACCGCGCTACGCAGATGATGCGCGCCGCCGTCGAGGCTACGCACGGCCCGGAGGTCATCTCCCCGCTCGGAGGGTTCGCCGGCCTTTATGCGCTCTCGGACTACAAAGAGCCCGTTCTCGCCTCGACGATAGACGGCGTGGGCACGAAAGTGTTGGTAGCAAAGGAGATGAACAGCTTCGCCTCGATAGGCGCGGACATCGTGAACCACTGCGCCAACGACGTGCTCGCCACCGGCGCGAGGCCGCTCCTCTTTCTGGATTACGTGGCGAGCGGTCGGCTAGAGCCGGAGAACATCGCAGAGGTCGTCCGGGGAGCGGCGGAAGCTTGCCGGGCCTTAGAGGTCTCGCTCGTCGGCGGCGAGACGGCTGAGATGCCGGGGCTCTACGGGGATGGCGACTTCGACGTGGTGGGCGTGTGCGTGGGGGCCTGCGAGCGGGGGGAGGTAGTTACAGGAGAGAGGGTGGAGGCCGGTGACGCGGTGATAGGGTTGCCCTCCAGCGGTCTGCATACGAACGGTTATACCCTCGCCCGCAAGGTGCTCGAAGACGCGGAGATCTCCTACTCCGAGACGCCGGAGGGCTTTGATCGACCCCTCGGCGAGATCTATCTGGAGCCGCATCGGGCCTACGCGCGCGAGCTACTCGCGCTTCGGGGCTCTGTTGAGGTGCGCGGGATGGCGCATATCACCGGCGGCGGCCTCCCGGGCAACCTGCCGCGCGCCCTCGGTGGCCTCGGTGTTCGCCTCGATGCTTCGGCATGGGAGGAGCCGGCAGTCTTCGGACTTATCCGCGCTCTGGGCGAGGTCTCTGAGGAGGAGATGCGGCGGGTCTTTAACCTCGGCGTGGGCTTCTGCGTCGTGGTGAGTGAGGCGGAGTTGGAGGAGGCTCTCGCGGTGCTTTCCTGGGCGGGGCGCCATGCGCGTCGTATCGGTCAGGTCGTGGCGGAGCCAGGGGTTGCGTTTGTCTGAGCGGCTGCCGGAGGGATCTCGTTTCGCCGTGCTCGCCTCGGGGTCGGGGACGAACCTGCAGGCGCTCCTGGACGCTTACCCGGAGGAGCTCGCGGTCGTGGCTGGGGACAGGGAGGATGCGTTCGCGTTCGAGCGAGCGAGGCGGGCGGGAAAGCCGGTAGAGTACGCGGACCCGCGGGACTTCGAGACTCGCAAGGAGCTCGACCGGGAGCTTGCGGAGAGAGTGGCCGCGCGCGAGGTGGGGTTGGTGGTGGGGGCAGGGTACATGCGGGTGCTCTCGCCGGCGTTCCTGGAGCGGTTCCCGGCGGTTATAAACTTGCACCCTTCGCTCCTGCCGGAGTTCAGGGGGCTCCACGCGGTGAGTCGGGCTCTTGAGTCGGGGGCCGAGAGGACCGGGGTTACGGTCCATTTCATGGTCGAGGAGGTGGATGCGGGGCCGGTGATCTCTCAGGAGGCGGTCCCTATCCTGCCGGGGGATACAGAGGAGACGTTGCTGGAGCGGCTGCACCCGGTAGAGCACCGGTTGCTCGTGGAGGCGGTCGCGGACTACTTCTGGGGAAGGGTGAAGATATGAAGCGTCGGGCGCTCATCTCGGTGTCGGACAAGAAGGGGGTTGCGGCGTTCGCGAGGCAGCTGCACGGCATGGGGTTCGAGATTATCTCGACCGGCGGGACCGCAAGAGCCCTTGAGGAGGCCCGCGTCCCGGTGACTCCGGTCTCCAAGGTTACCGGCGCCCCGGAGATGCTCGGGGGGAGGGTCAAGACGCTACACCCAAAGATACACGGCGGTATCCTGGCCGATCTCGAAGATCCCGATCAGGTAATAGAGCTCGTGGACCATGAGATAGGCCCGATAGATCTGGTCTGCGTGAACCTCTACCCGTTTGAGGAGACGGTAGCCGGCGAGGCATCGGAGAAGGAGGCCATCGAGCAGATAGACATCGGCGGCCCCACGATGCTCCGGGCGGCGGCGAAGAACTTCAAGAGCGTGATAGTCGTGCCCTCGTCACGGTTCTACAAGGAGGTAGTCGCTGAGTTCGAGCTCGGTGAGGTCTCCGAGGAGACCAGAAAACGCCTGGCTCTGGAGACGTTCCGTAGGACAGCCGAGTACGACGCGGCCATCGCCGCCTGGCTCGAAGAAAGAGTCGAGAAGGACGCGCAGGTCCCCGGTATAGACCCCGAGGATGAGGCGGAGGTCTCCGAGAGTTCGGACGAGTTTCCAAAGACGTTGAAGAGAAACTACGAGCGTGAGATGGAGCTACGCTACGGGGAGAACCCGCATCAGGGTGCGGCCTACTACGTCGAGGAGGGGGAGCAGCATCTACTCTCCGGGACCGAGCGGCTGCAGGGACGCCCGCTCTCTTTCAACAACCTCTATGACGTGGACGCCGCGCGCAGCCTGCTCACGGATCTCGCGAGTGACGGTGAGCCTGCTGCCGCGATCATCAAGCACGCTAACCCGTGCGGGGCGGCGGTCGGCGAGACGTTGGCCGAGGCTTACAGAAAAGCCTTCGCCTCGGACCCAACCTCTGCCTTCGGAGGTATCGTAGCATTGAGCGGGGCCGTGGACGGGGAGCTTGCGAAGGAGATCTCGAAAGTCTTCACGGAGGTCTTGATCGCCCCGGGCTTTGACGAGGAGGCCCGCGAGATCTTCTCTGCGAAGCCTAACATGACCGTGTTGGAGGCCGGGCTGCTCGAACGCCCCAAGCTCTCCGCCAAGCACGTAACCGGCGGGATACTGCTTCAACATACCGACCGCGTCGAGGACGACTCCGGGTACGAGATCGCTACCACGAGGCAACCCTCATCGGGCGA
>CADCVD010000039.1 GCA_902806055.1 uncultured Rubrobacteraceae bacterium | reverse complement strand
GTGAGCCCTATCGCCGGCTCGTCGTATGCTAAGAAGGTGACCTCCGCCAAGAGTGTAAAGACTAGTGCCAAGAGCACAACCCAACCGGAAAACTGCTTGAGCTGAGCCGTCTGGACGGCTGGATGGTCCGCAGGGTGCTGGTTCGTGGACTGCCCCTCTCGAGGACCGCCGGTCTGCATATAGGGTTTCGTACCGTCCTTGCGGTCGGTCTTTGACTTCTCGGTCTCTCTATACGATAAGTACAATGCTCTCTACCGCCCTCCTTCCGGTCGTTGGAGTATATAGGCCTGCGATTGGTCATTCTATTGGCACAGCGCTCTTATTAGCATAAAAAGTAAAAGTAACTTCTGCGACGAAAAATGAACGTTTTGCCAAGCGCCCCCTCCCCTCCTGCCACGAAGGCTAAGGTGAGTCGCTAGCCTGGCGGACTCGTGGGTTTATAATCCTTACTATCGGCTGGTACACACAGTGTCTGCCAGCGGAGAACCAGTATGTCCAAACACACCTCTGTCTTCGATGTATCCCTCAATCAAACGGCGTGCTGGCAAAACGTACCTGCCCGCGTCTGGGAGTACACGACCGGCGACTAGCGCGCCAAGAAATAGCTCTCCTACAAGGAGAAGCGAGTTCTTGGACGGGTCTTAAGGGAAAAGAGGCGCGAGAGGTTGTTCGACTCGTTCGTCGAGTAGCGGCCATTTGTTTTTCGGATCACAGTTGGACGCAAACTATCAAAACATCAGCCGTCACCCATCGGCATAAGCACAAGGGCGAACAGCCGCCGGTGGTGTACTACTGGTGTAAAAAGGGCCGGAACAACTCTCAGACCTCCCCTTCCACTCCGTTTTTATCCTGCAAAATGCAGCTTTTACTTAGTGGGCGATGCTGGGTTCGAACCAGCGGCCTCTGCCGTGTGAAGTCAGCACGATAGTTTCCTGGAGATTTCCGGAGTTTTCAAAATACCTGCAAATAAGCATATTACCCTTGGGATGCTTTTCCCAAGTTTTCAGGACATTTGCCCGGGTTGCTGCACGGTGGCTGCACACAAAGAATGCTCAGCAGGACCGATCTTGCGATCTTCTCTGTTCGCAGTACGTCTCGCTCACGGACAAGGGGCGATATGCAAGGACAGTCAGAGGCAAAACTATGCCTTTGGACTGATTAGAGAGGCAGTTGAAGGCACAGGTAGAGATGCGGGGTTATGGTAGCGTTCTATAAGAGGCGTGACCCTTCGTAGCCGAGAAAGAGGAGATCACAGTGCCAAACATGTCTAGAGCTGTGCTTATCACTGGATGCTCGTCTGGCATCGGCTGGGCAACAGCCGAGCATCTCGCGACTGTAGGCTGGAAGGTATACGCTACGGCTCGCAGGACCGAAGATATAGACTCTCTCCAAGAGCGCGGCTGCAAGCTGCTCCCACTCGACGTTGCTGACGAAGGGTCGATGCGAGAGGCTGTTACCCAGGTCGAACGGGCAGAGGGGGCGGTCGGCGTTCTGATCAACAACGCGGGCTACGCCCAGTACGGTGCAATCGAGGAGGTTTCGCTGGACCAAGTCCGTAAGCAATTCGAGACTAACGTATTTGGGCTTGTGCGAATGTGCCAGCTTGTGCTGCCGGGGATGCGCCGCCAGAACTTCGGCAAGATCGTCAACCTCTCCTCAATGGGCGGCAAGCTTACTTTCCCGGGTGGGGGCTTCTATCACGGGACCAAGCATGCGCTCGAGGCAATAAGCGATGCGCTACGCTTCGAGGTCGGTGGGTTTGGTGTCGACGTGGTGGTGATTGAGCCCGGCCTGATTCGGACGGGCTTCAGCGAGGTCGCTGTCGGCTCGATAGAGAAGCACACCTTAGGTGACGGGCCATACGCTAACTTCAACGCTGCCGTCGCCAGGGCAACAAGAAATGGCTACGAGAAGGGTCTGCTGGCAATGCTCGGCGGCAGTCCTGAGACGGTGGCCCATGTGATCGAGCGGGCGATCTCAAGCTCTCGTCCCCGCAGCCGCTACAAGGTCACCCCTTCAGCGCAGCTGTTGATGTGGACGAGAAGTTTGCTGCCCGACCGTGCTTGGGACACCCTACTGCGTACACAGTACCCTCAGCCAGCGGGTAGATAGGGTAGGTACCGCGGTCAGGTGACGGTGACAGCTGTGATAGTAAGAGCCACACATAAAGACCCTTGTGAAGCAAACGGGTTATATCGCATACTTCTATCGCCACTAGAGTCAAGCACAGGCGCGGTGGGATAAGTTGGCTTAGCGTGATGAGGCAGGACGAGAGGTAGTCCCTGGGATGGTACGTCTATATGCGGCCGCGGCCAGCGCTGTAGCGATCGTAGAGAACGGTAAGGTAAAGCTGACCTTGGAGGAACGCGGAGCCCGTTGCCTGACAGTTGATCCCGAGCACCCAGAAATCGTGTACGTCGGGACGTCTGACGAGGGTCTCTTCAAGAGCTCGGACGGCGGCAGGAGCTGGGAGAAACTCTCGGGGGTAGTGCACCCCAGGGTCACTGCGGTCTCGGTTTCGCCGGTAGACGGAGCCCTCTACGCTGGAACCGAACCGAGCAGTCTATTCGTGAGCCGGGACGGCGGCGAGTCTTGGCGTGAATTGGAGGGTCTGAAGAACCTACCTTCGGCGCCCACATGGAGCTTTCCGCCCCGCCCCTGGACCTCCCACGTCCGCTCGGTCGCCCTCTCCCACGAGGATCCTAACCTGATCGTTGCCGGTATAGAGCTCGGCGGCGTGGTAAGAAGCGAAGATGGCGGGGAATCCTGGCAAGACCAACGACCCGGGGCCTACGCTGACTGCCACACTCTAGCCGCACATGCTGCCGCTCCGGAGACGCTTTACGAGGCTGCTGGCGGCGGGTTCGCCGAGAGCGAGGACTTCGGAAAAAGTTGGGCGGCAGCCGACGAGGGGTTGAGGCTCCGCTACGTGTGGGGGGTGGCAGTAGACAAAGTGGATCCGACCCTTCTCTACGTCTCGGCGGCCACTGGTCCAGGTCGTGCGCACATGGGTGGCTTCTCGGATGCAGCCATCTACCGCAGGAGTGGGGAAGGCCGGTGGGAGCCTGTCCTCAAGCGCTTGGCTGAGTTCCCCTACGCACTCGTCAGCGACCCAGGGGCGCCTTGCGCCCTCTATGCGGGTTTTGGGGACGGTAGGATCGTATGTAGCCCCGACGCTGGTAAGAGCTGGGAAGAGGTGGCGCGCGTCCCCGGACTAGACGCGCTCGCGGCGGTGGCGGTCTAAGGTATGCGGGTCATTACAAAGGTCGGGGTAGGACGAGGAGGAAAAGGAGGAGATGCCGATGGAAGAGCATACCCCCTGCCTGGCGTGCCGACGCGATAACCCCTTAGAGAACCGCTTCTGTGGGCTCTGCGGCTCTCCCCTGACGATAGGTGGACAACTCGTCCCCCGCCAGGAGGACGGCCCTGCCGCGCGGAGACCCGCCTTGCCCGCGAGGCTCGGACCGGCCGGCAAGGCGTTGGCGTTGGGCCTGGCGGGCCTAGCGGCCGAGGCCGGTCTGCTTTGGCTGCGCCGCCGAGCCGAACGGCCTGAGCTACCGTCGCTGCCTGCTGCCAATAGCCCCGAGTCCACGGTCGCTGAGTACCTGATCGGCCAAAGCGTGGAAGAAGTGTGGGTCTGGGTGCAAGAAGGAGACTTTGGGGGCCGAGGCGTTAAGCGGCGAACAGTTCGGACGTTCGGTATCGCAGAGTCCGTCGATAGGTAGAGACCGCGTTCCCGGTACTGTTCCGTGTAGCTCTCCTCGAGAGCTTGCCTCCAGTGGTCGACGTCGACCGGACCTTCGACGTTGCTAAATTTTCCCTACCTCCTAGCGTTTTTCCTACCAAACGTGATCTTTTCGAGGGTGGGCGATGCTGGGTTCGAACCAGCGACCTCTGCCGTGTGAAGGCAGCGCTCTCCCGCTGAGCTAATCGCCCGCAGAACAAAATATAGCATCGCCGAAAGTCCTTGTTAAGTCTTGGTATCTGCTACTGGATGCGGGGATTACGTGAGAGCCGGGAGCCGGCGATGAGAACGACGGCTGTGGCCAGCAGGCACACGAGGAGGGTGTACAGCAGGAATGGGCGCGCGTAGTCTGTTTCGCTTGCCGGGAAGACGGTGAGAGTCGCCGCGAAGAAGTTGACGCTGGCGTGGAGGAGGATTGCTATCAGGAGGTTGCCATCGGTGCTGTTGTAGATCCAAGTGAAGAGTACTGAGAGGCCGACGACCCACAGTATAAACGGGACGAAGGAGAGGAAGGATTGGGTGGTACCGCTGATAAAGAACAGGGGCAGATGCCAGAGACCCCATATCACGCCCAGGATCAAGGCCGAGGCGAGCGGGCTCCATCCTTCCTGAAGCCTCGGCAGCGCGTAACCTCGCCAGCCTATCTCCTCACCCAGAGGTCCTCCGAAGATGAGGCTTATGAGGAAGGCGGGGAGGAGTCCGAGCAGGATCAGACCGGTAGACAGGCCCTCCGGGATCTGCGGACCGCCAAGCCCTGGACCCGCTCCCCCTAATAGGCCGTCCAGTACGGTAGCTGTTAGAGCGACGCCTAGCGGACCGAGCAGCACGACCAGGTACCACCGGAGGGCGAGACGCCACCCCAGGAGTCGACCGAGCAGCCCTTTGAGCCCGTGCTTACCCTCGCTGAGAGCCTTGAGCAGGACTGCTGCTAGGCTCGGCCCGAAAGATCCCAGGAACACGAGGAGGAGCAGTGACGGAGAATTTCCAAATGCTGCCGGCACCCACAATGACCAGGAGATGCCGAAGGCGAGCACGAAGAACGCCACGGTTTGGGACTCTCTCGAAGCCAGCAATAGTCGCCTCTCTTCAAGTTTACCGGCGGCAGTGTAGCAGGAGCGACGTCGGGGGTATAATGCCCGCGCTGAGAGGCGGACGGGAAAGGAGCGAGATGACAGAGGGCGGCGCGACCGGCGTTGGAGGTTTGGAGGGTCTGCTCGAGAACCTGCGGGCGCTCTCGGGGGAGGTTACGACGGCTGCGGTTCTCTCGTCGGGAGGGGATCTCGAAGCGGCGACGGTGCCGCCCGGGGTCGACCGCGAGCGCTACTCCGCTATGATCGCGGCGCTCGCCGGTATAGCCCGCAGGACCGCGCGGGAGAATGGCGGTGCCGGGTTCTCGGAGGCAAGGATACGGACTGAAGAGGGCCACGTCCTCCTCGTCGGCCTCGAAGGAGACAGGACGCTCGTCGTCACGACCGGCCCCGATGCCCGGGTCGGGCTGGTCCTCTACGACATGCGAAACACCCGCAGGGAGCTTGACCAGACGCCCGGTGACGGCGCGCCAGCTGGCTCCGAGACCGGTGGTCCCGGAGAAAGGAAGCAATAGATGAAGAGAGTTCTAGGTCGTCTGCTCGTCCTGGGCGCCGCGGCCGGCGCCGTCTACGCCCTCCGCAACTACTTAGAAAGCTCCTCTGCGAGGGCGAGCCGTGGCGACGTGCAAGTAACCCTCGATAGCGGCGCGAGCGTCGAACCGTCCTCCGCCGAGGCGCAGGAGTTCGTTGATATAGCCCGGAAGGTGCTTGAAATAGCCGGGTAGCGGTCTGGGGCTAGACCAGCGCCAGCTCGGGAGAGAGGTTGCGGGCTTCGAGGATGTGCGCGACGGCGAGCCCTATCTGGGAGTTCGGGGTGGAGGCGCCGGCGGTTAGTCCTATCCTGACGGGACCGTCCGGGAGCCAGTCCCTCTCCTCGACCTCTTCGCGCGGGTCGAGGGGGGTGCCGGGAGGCTTGTGCCGGATCACCGCTCCCTCTATGCAGTCGCCGCTGGCGATGTGGTAGCTCCGGGGTACCCTATCCTTGGCGATGATCGCCAGGTTGTTCGTATTCGAGGAGTTGTAGCCTCCGACGATGACGACGACGTCTAGCTCGTGTTCGAGCAAGCGAAAGAGAGCGTCCTGCCTGTCCTGGGTTGCGGAGCAGATAGTGTCGAAGAGCTCGAAGTGCTCCGAGAGGTTCTCCACCCCGTAACGCTCGACCATCGCCTCGCGCAGCTTCGCGCCGACGGCCAGCGTCTCGCTCATCAGCATCGTCGTCTGGTTCGCGACGCCAACGCTCTGCAGGTCGTTCTCGGGGTCGAAGCCGGGGCTCATACCGTGGGCGAGCCTCTCCTTCAACTCGGAGCTATCCATCCTGCCGAGGATGAAGTCCGTGACGTAGCCCGTCTCCTCGAGGTTCCGCACGATCAGATACTTCCCGTTGCCGCCGTCCTTCAAGGTCTGGGAGGCGGTCGCCTTCGTCTCCTCGTGGTAGTACTTGCCGTGTATGATGCTCGTGAAGCCCTTCCCGGCGTACTTCGTGACGCGCTTCCAGACCGAGAGGACCGAGCCGCAGGTCGTGTCTACGACGATGCACTCACGCTCGCGAAGGCTGTTTACCCAGCCAACCGGCGCGCCGAACGCGGGGAGGAGGACGACGTCCTCGGGACCAAGAGCGTCGAACTTCTCGTCGGGACGGCCGTTGAAGCCCTCGGAGAGAAACTCGATGCCCATCTCGCGCAGTCGTGTGTTCATGGAGGGGTTGTGGATCATGTCGCCCGTTATGTAGATGTTCTTCTCGGGGAACTTCTCGCGTGTCTGGAAGGCGTAGTCAACGGCCCTGTCTACCCCGTAGCAGAAGCCGAACTCGTCCGCGATACGTATGGAGAGTTCGCCGGTCTCCAAAACGTTGCCGTTCTCACGGATATTGTCCACGATCTCCGAGCGGTAGTCGCGGTTGAGGAGGTGCTGGATGTTCTCCCGCATCTTGAAGCCTTTGCGGTAATACTTTTGCCCTTCCACGCTCACCCCTCGTCGCTAGGAGTCTCTCAAGGTCTTCCGGCTCGGGTTGAGTTTAACGCATCTCGCCGCGCTCGTCGGTCGCGTAACCTCTCATACGGAGATTGGTGTAAAATCTACGCTCATGGCATCTACGGTCATGCTCGCGGACGATAACCCCGTATTTCTGCAAGAAGTTGCGGACGCCCTGCGCGGCGCCGGCTTCAAGGTGGTGGAGGCCGCCGACGGGCGGGAAGCGTTGCAGGAGGCCCTGAGCCGTAAGGTTGATTTGATCGTCATGGACTCCACGATGCCCGAGGTTACCGGCATCGAGGCATGTCACTGTCTCAAGGCTATGCCCAAAACCCAGAAGATACCCGTGGTCCTTACCGTCTCCAAAAAGGACCCCGACGCCCGCAAGCTCGGCGAGCGGACGCACGGCTCCGTGCGCGTCTTGCGCAAGCCTTTCTCACCCGGTGAGCTGGTCTCCCTGGCCCGTCAGCTCGTCAGGCCCAAGTCCCTGCTCTAGAGAGTTTTCGTGAAGGCGATAATAGTGGGTGCTGGTATCGGCGGGCTGACCGCCGCGATCTCGTTGCGCAGAGCGGGAGTCGAGGCCGTCGTCTTCGAGAAGGCGCCGGAGCTGCGGGAGATAGGGGCCGGCATCTCGGTGTGGACGAACGCGATGAAGGCGCTGGAGAAGATCGGCGTCGCCGACGCTGTCCGTGAGGCCGGGCGGCAGGAGATCGGGGGCACCATCCGCTCGTGGAACGGCGAGAGGATCTCCGAGATACCGGCTGATGTCCTGGAGAAGAGGTTTGGCCTCAACGTGGTCCTTACGCGGCCAGAGCTTCAAGAGGTACTCCTCGCCGCCCTTCCGCACGATACGGTACGGCTCGATGCCGAGTGCGTTGGCTTTCGCCAGGCCGGCTCGAGCGTTACGGTGCTCTTCGCCGGCGGTCGCGAGGAGCGAGGCGAACTCCTCGTCGGCGCGGACGGCCTCCGTTCGGTAGTGCGCGAACGGCTCTTCGGCGGCGCGAGGCCCCGCTATGCCGGTTTTACCGCGTGGCGCGGTCTGGTGGACCTCGGGGACGAGCGGGAGGGCGAGGGGTTCGAGGCGTGGGGGCGCGGCAACATCTTCGGGCTCGTCAGCCTCGGGCGCGGCCGGTTCTACTGGTATGCGACGAAGAACGCCCCGGAGGGGCAGAGGGACGCGCCGGAGGGACGCAAGGCCGAGCTGACGAGGCTATTCGGCGGCTGGCACGAGCCTATACCCACGGTCATAGAGGCGACCGAGGAGGCCGACATCCTGCGAAACGACGTCTATGACCGTGAGCCGCTAAAGAGGTGGGGGATGGGGCGGGTTACGCTCCTCGGCGACGCGGCCCATCCGATGACGCCGAACCTCGGCCAGGGTGCGTGCCAGGCGATAGAGGACGCGGTGATGCTCGCGGCATGCGTCCGCGGGGAGGCCAATGTCGAGAAGGCGCTGCGGGGTTACGAAGAGCGACGCGCGGGACGGGTGGCGGGCGTTGTGCGTAGATCCCGGCTTTTGGGTAAGGCCGCTCAACTGGAGAACCCGCTGTTGTGCGCCTTGCGAAACGCGGCGGCCGGGGCGATGCCGCTCCGCCTGCAGTTGCGACAGCTCGACCCGATTCTCGACTACGAGGAGTAACGGCTCGCGCGGAGCACGGGATAGTGCGGTGCTAAGATCACCGTTCTGCAAACGGTTCACGTTCGAAGGTAGGGTTTTAGAGGCTTGGGATTGAGCAGGCGCCGCAAGGTGCTCATCACGCTGGCGACGCTTATCGGGACGTTTCTGGCGGCGCTAGACTCTACCGTGGTCGGGACGGCGATGCCGACCGTGATCGGGGAGCTCGGCGGGCTCCCTCTCTACCCGTGGGTCTTCGCCTCGTACCTCCTGGCCGCGACCGTAACCGGCCCCATCTTCGGCAAGCTCTCTGACACGTACGGGCGCAAGCCGATCTACCTTACCGGCATCTTCCTGTTTCTGGCTGGCAGTGTGCTCGCGGGCACCTCGGAGACTATGGGAGGGCTCATAGCCTTCCGCACTCTGCAAGGGCTCGGGGCGGGGGCGGTGCAGCCGGTGGCGGTCACTATCATGGGGGACATCTTCGAGCTGGAGAGCCGGGCTCGCGTGCAGGGCCTCTTCGGGGCGGTCTGGGGGATCTCCGCCGTGCTCGGACCGGCCGTGGGCGGCCTCATCACCGACTATGTCTCCTGGCGCTGGGTCTTCTATGTGAACGTCCCCTTTGGTATCGTCGCCGCCATCCTCCTTGCCGTGACCCTCACCGAGAGCTTCGAGCGCCGGACGGCGCTCCGCCCTGACTACCTCGGCACCGCCCTCCTGACTGGCGGCCTCGTCGCCGTGCTCCTGGCGCTGCTGGGCGGGGGAGGCGCCCCTTCGCTCTCCGCCTCGACGCTCACTCTCATCTTCGGCGGGCTGGCGGCGCTCGCGCTCTTCGTCGCCGTCGAGGGCCGGGCCGAGGACCCGGTCGTCCCCTTAGAGCTCTTCGGGAGCCGCATCTTTACGGTCTCGGTGTTCGGGAACCTCGCCATCGGCGGCGTTCTCTTTGGGGTCTCGGTCTACGTGCCGCTCTTCGTGCAGGGCTCCCTCGGAGGCACCGCCGTTACCGCCGGGGCAGCCGTCGCCGCGCTCTCCATCGGCTGGCCCGTCGCTTCCTTTGTGGGGGGACGCATGCTCCTGAAGACCGGCTATCGCTCGACGCTGCTGCTCGGCTCGGCTTTGATGGCGATCGGGGCGGTCCTATGCGTGCCGATGAACCAGGAGACCTCCCTCGCCTACGTCGTATTGGCGGTCTTCGTCGTGGGGCTAGGGCTCGGGTTCACGAGCACCAGCTACCTGGTGAGCATCCAGAACGCCGTGCCGTGGAGTCAGCGCGGGAGCGCGACCTCGGCGATGGTCTTTATGAGGACGGTGGGCGGCTCGGTCGCCGTCGCCGTGATGGGCGCGCTCCTGAACTACTCCTTGGGCGCCCGTTACGAGTACGCCGCCGAGAGGGCCGCCGGGGGAGACGCGGACCTCGCTCGCCTGCTCGCCGACCCGAACGCCCTGCTGCAGCCCGCGATACAAGAGCGCATCCCCACGGACTCCTACGCGGAGATCTCCGGCGCCCTCGCCGCCGCGCTCTCGCCAACGTTCTGGGTGATACTCGCCCTCGGCCTCGGGGCCGTCGTCGCGGCCTCGTTCTTCCCGCGCGGCCAGGCGAAGGACTTCATAAACAGGGAGGAGGACCATGAGTGACCCGACCAGCGAGCTGGGCCTCGAAGAGCTGCCGAACCCGCCCCTATACCGTCTCGTGGACGGGGAGGGCCGGGACGTCTACGCCGAGACCGGGGTCGGCGGCGAGCCTGCCTCCGTTGGCGTGCTCTTCGGCAGCGAGGAGCTCGCCCGGGAGTTCTCCGCCGGCGCCTCCGAGTATGGGATGGCCATCTTCGCCGGGCTCGAACCACGCCCGCTAGGCGACTGGGGGGCGGCGGAGGTCTTCGCCTCGGCGGGGGAGGACTACGTGCTCGTGATCTCGACCTCCGGGACCGGGCTCTTCCACGCCGCAGACGTCGCGCGCCTAGCCGCCGAGAGGTCGCGGGAGATGCCGTTCCCCCTCTATCTCATAAGCGATGAGAGGGGCGAGGCACCGCTCATCACCGTCGAAACCGAAGAGGGAGAGGTGCTCGTCGCCGCGCTCTTTAGCTCCCCCGAGAAGGCTCGCGCGTTCAAGACCCGCGCCGTTCACCTCGACCTCCCCGACGCTCTCGGCACAATAGACGACGCGGATGGACTGAGACGTCACGCCCTCGTGGCCCAACAGGCCGGGGCGGACTACGCGGTGCTCGACCCGGAGTCGGGTATGACCGAGGCGATCCCGGTGGAGGAGTTGATCCGTTGAGACGAACGCTCGGCGTGGACGTGGATTCGACCGTGTGGGATCTCTCCGCCTGGGTCTGCGAGGCCGTCCTCGACGTAACCGGCGAGACGCTCGACCCGGAATCCTTCTCCACCTGGACCCACGTCCTCGATCTGTACGGGGAGGAGGCGACGATGGAGATCTACGAGCGTGCGCTCTCGCCTGACCGCGTCCGCGAACGCGAGCCCTATCCCGGCTCGACCGAGGTTCTCCGGGGCTTGCAGGACGAGGGAATTCATGTTCACTTCGTCACCCACAACTGGGACCCGGAGGCGATGGCTCCGCGCCTAGAGCCCTGGCTCAAGGAACACTTTGGACCCGATATGGGGTTGACCGTCACCACCAAAGACAAGTTAGGTATTCTGCGAGAGCTCGGCGCTTTCGGCATGGTCGACGACCGTCCCGATACTATCGCCCGCGTCGCCGACGCCGGCCTGTGGGCTGCGACCATGATCCAACCCTGGAACCGCCAGCTGGTCGAGGAACACCCGAGGGTTTACGGTTTCGCGAGTTGGCGCGATTTCCCATCCCTTCTGCCGCTCTTGCGAGATAGTATCGAAGGAGTTTGAATACCGGAGGTACTAGCGACCAGGAGGTAGCCTGAGATGCCGTTCGGCCTCGTTCTGCGCCGGTTCATCCTGCTCGGCGCGCCGCTCGCCCTTGCCGTGTTGATGCTCTTTCATTCCTGGCCTTACGACGACTACGCGACCGAGTTGATCCCTACCGCGAGCTGGTGGACCGCCCTGCACACGATCCAGTTCGTCCTGTTCGCGTTCATGGGGGCGTCCGTCTGGCTGCTGACGGACGGTTTGCGGGGCGTTGACGTCTTCATTAGCCGCCTCGGGGCCGTAATCTTCGCGATCTTTTACAACATAGGCGACGCCGTCGCGGGTATAAGTACCGGCATCCTCGCTCGCGCGGCCGATGCTCCACAGGGAGAGAGGGACGCCTACGTCGAGTCCAGAGGGGCGCTCTTCGCAGATCCTGTCAAGAACCTCTTCTTCGCGATCGGATCTTACGCCTGGATCTTGGCGCTCGTCGCGGCTGCGGTCGCGCTCTACTGGGCCGGCGCTCCCCGTCTGCCGCTCCTGCTCTTCGCGCCGGCAGCTTACTTCCTGACCGGCGACCACGCCGTCCCGTTCGGCTCGCTCGCCTTCGAATCGTTCTTCCTCGCCGTTCTCTGGCTGGAACTGACGTGGCGAAAAAATGCTTCCGAGAATGTTGGAAGCCCGCTGGCGCAGCCGAACGTATCCGAGGCTCTTTGACCCGGCGCATCTCCACGAGGGCTGGTTATGGCAGCCTCACGGACCTCCCAACAATCGAAACAGATCGCCTGATCCTGCGCAAGATGACCCCTGGCGACGCCGAGGCCATCTTCGCCTACGCCTCGGACCCGGAGGTCACGCGTTACGTCGTCTGGGAGACGCTTAGTTTCCGCAATAACTTAGGCGTCAAAATGCTCTCTCCACACATCCAGCGGAGATTCAGCGTCCCGTCCCTGTGGGCCGTCACCCCTAGCTCCAAGTTTTCATAGGCGCTGCGGTAGCGACGCGCCTGCTCATCCTCGGCTGCCCGGCGCTTCTCTGCTAATTCTTCCTCTGGGAGGTGCCGGATTGCGTCAGGGGTGAGCGTATAGATCCCGAGCGGGTTGTCCTCAGCGCGTTCGGTACTCACGGTCTCGTAATCCCTGATGACGGGAGAACTGTTGAGCAGGTAGGGCAGATCCTGTACGAACTCATTGGCGAGCCTGTCGAGGTCCGCCAGGTAACGCTCGCTCTCCCTGAGAGCTTCGAGCTCCTTTTCCACGACAGCTTCCTGGTCGTCGAGGTCCGCAATCCTCTCCTTCACGTCCTGCAGGGGCCTCAGACCCTCGGCGTGTTGCTCGAGGTAGCGCTCACGCCTCCTGATGAGCTTCTCTTTTTGCTCAAGTAGTGCCGTCACCTGTCTATCCGGTTTACTGAGTCTCCTGCGCTCCCTGTTGACGTGCAGCTTAATCTGCTACTCGATCACGGCGGGGTTTTCGAGCAGACCCACGACGAAGCGCCTCACGCGCTCCTCGAGGTCTCAGCGCGATGATAGCGGGCGTGGGGGCACTCCCTGTTATCGTGTCGCCTGCGGCTGCAGATGTGGAAACGCCTCGTTGCGCCGTTCTTCTTGCGGCGGTTGGTGTAGGTGGCCAAGCGCCAAGCACACGTACAAAAGGCGAGCCCATAAAGCTCCCAGAACCGGCCCCCGGCGCTCGAGGGCGCGACGTTGGCCTCAATCGCCTTCCGGGCGGAGTCTACTCACTCACGGGGCATGCCACTTCCTACCACGGGTACGGCTATCCATTCGCTGCGGGGCTTCTCGCTGACCTTGATCCGCTTCTTGTCGGGCGAACGCCTGTCAGAGAGTCGGTTATACCACCAGACGCCGTGCAGAGTGTCGGTGTCGAGGCGTGAGAGGACGGTGGGGGAGATGAGACCCTCGTCCGCGAGGGCCTGGAGCTCCTCATAGGTGTGGGGACGATAGAGGTCGTTGAGGATCATCTCTCTAAGAACGACCCGCTGCCAGATCTTCCCGCCTCGCGGGGTGGGCATATGTTCGCGTTCGAGTGCTCGCCTCACGGCGGCGAGGCTCATGTTCTGCTCGCCGACCATGCTAAAGACCTTCCTGACAACCGCCATCTTGGGCTCGTCCACGACGTAACCGGTTCTGCTTTCGTTGTAGTCGTAGCCGAAGGGCGGACCCCAGCCGGGTGCTGCCGTCTGGCCTCAGAGTAGCCCGGAAGGCTAGGCTAGGCGTTGTCCTATTGTGCGCGGGCCTCGACGCAAGCCGTCACGACCAACGCCGCCGGTCCCTCCTCACCCCCCAGAGCTCTGTCTTCGCCAGCTTGCGACCGAGCGGGACAAGGGGTTCACTTGGGGAGGCTCTGTTAGGAGAGTAGAGGCAACGGGGACAGCCGTCTCTGCCGGAGGCGCATGACCTTCATGATTAGAATAGTGAAAGCTCAGATCAGGCAATAATCCTCGGCCTAAAACTGTGAAGCTACGACTGACGCTGCTACGGGGCATCCTCAGCCTCTCGGCACCCCTCCTCGGAGCAGCTCTTCAGAGCCTCGAGCCTCGCCTTCAGGTCCTCGACAAGGGCGGCATCGGCCGTCTCGTGGATGCTCTCCAGTTCGTAAGGGTCGGCCTCCAGGTCGTAGAGTTCCACTTCCCCGGTGTCGTACTCGACATACTTGTGAGTCTCGGTCCTCACCGCCTCGAAGGCAGGTTGGCCGCTGGCCCCGGCCTTTGGCACGCCAGCGGCCCCGGCCTCCTCGTTGTTTTTGCCCTTAGCTTTGCCCTTACCCTTGGCTTTGCCCTTGCCTTTCTCTTCCGCACTCGTGTCGTCTTGGAGCAACTTTTCCAGAAGGACGGACGAACGCCACGACGAGGAAGGCTCTTCGTCGCCTAGCACCGGCACAAGCGAGCGTCCGTCAGCCGGGAACGAGGCGCCCGCCAGCTCGGCGAAGGTGGGGGCAAAATCGGTGTTTAGGGTAAGCTTCTGTACCTGCGAGCCGGCGGGCACCCCAGGCCCCTTGACGAAGAGGGGCACGCGGGCAGACTCCTCATACGTTCGGTTCTTCCCGGAGCGTATGCGGTGCTCGCCCTGTTGCCAGCCGTTGTCGGAGGTGAAGAATATGTAGGTGTTCTCCAGCTCCCCGGCGGCTTCTAGCTCCTC
>CADCVD010000038.1 GCA_902806055.1 uncultured Rubrobacteraceae bacterium | reverse complement strand
GCGTCCCCGGTTCTTGCTCGGTAAGAACTCGGCGTAGAGCGAAAAGTCCAGCGGGAGCGCGCCGCCGAGGCCGAAGCCCGTGAGGAAACGCAGCACCGCGAGCCATTCCCAGCCTGGTGCAAAGGCGGAGAGCAGGCCGAACACGGCGAAGATCAGGACCGTTAGTTGGAAGCCTGTGCGTCGTCCTATGTAATCCGAGATAGTCCCCCAGAACCAGGCGCCTACTAGCATCCCGGCGAAGGTTGAGGTGACGATCAGACCACCCTGGGCCGGCGTTATCCCAAACTCGCCGATGACGGACGGCAACGCGAACCCCAGCAAGAGTACCTCTGCGGCGTCCGCCGCCCACGTCACCCCGCATACGGCTAGCAAAACCTTCTGAAACCGCCCAAAGCCGATCCGGTCTATGGCCCCCTGAACGGTCTGCGTAGACGCGGTGCTCATAACAAACCTCCTTCTACACGAGGCTCTTGGTATAAGCTTCCGAGCAATACCAGGCGCAAACGACCGACCCACGCTCGCGGTCGGAGGAGCGGCACCTGCCCCGGCCACGCTCTGATCCTGTTACGAAGCACCAATAGGTAAGGCTTCCCGCTCACGGGCCAGAACGTCGGAGCCGACGAGCTGGCGCCGTAAACCGTTCTCAGGTGTTCAAGGCCCGCTCGCTGGTCTTCCTCGGTTAAGACCTCTACACAGTACTCTGCTACGACAGCCTTATAACCCCGGCGTAAAGCGGCGGCGGACAGTCCAGCCTCGTATACTGAGAGGCGCTTCTCCAATACGGCATTGGAAGGCTTGGTCTCGTCTGTCATCTTGGCATCCTTGAACCTCTCGTATAGCGTGCTCGCCTCAGACCTCCATCTCCAAGTCGGGAAGATACTCACGGCTTCACCTCCTCGAAGTTCGTTCTTCTACTCTCGCTGCTGCTCTCCGTCTCCCAAAAGCTCCTCTTGACGCCGTCCCCGGCCTTTTTCTGACCTACTAAACTCCTCGTAACTATCGCTGCTCCGCTTGCTACCAAAAATAGTTACAATATAGGCAGTTTGTAACAATAAGCTACTTTAAGTGTCACACGAATCTCAGTACATAGCAAGCTGATCTAGCGCTTTGTTGGCGGTTATGGAAGTTAGGGGAGGTGGTAGGGGATGGGTGCTTCAAGTAGCTCGACCCCGTCTAGCAGAGGGAGGCTGTTTGGCTCTACGTAGCTATCTCGACGAGGGCTGTCCCACAGCCACACCGTAGGTCTCGAACTACAACGTTATTGGCTCCGAAGACTTCGCCGCGCCGCGGGGGGAATACAAGATTACGCTTGATGGTGTTTGCGGGCTTGCCGTAAACCGTGGGGCCGAAACCTACCGCTCGCGCTACCAGATTTTCTCGACGGTGGTGCTTACGCTTCATTCCTTCAGTGAGCAGCAGGGCGGGGCTGCGTGTATCGCGAGCCGCCGACCGAGCGTTCTCTCCAGAGGGGCTGAAACCCGTTGGCGAGAGGGCCTGCGCGAAACGGCGCAAGAGGTGTAACTCGACGGCGGTCAAGAGGTATCGGCGGCCTGGTAGGCAAACAGACTCTCCGACCGCGCGTTGGTGTACCCGCCGTAGCGACCACTGCGACCTCTGAGGGTACCAACTACGATGCCGCGTCTCCGGGCAAGGTTCGCGAGCTACTCGCTCGCCGGAGCGAGACCGTCGGCTAGAGAGGTTGCGGAGCCTGCACGGGACGTTCGGGAGTCCAAATCGGCGTCATCACGAACCAGGCGTACCGTACTCCCGCCGCGTTCGCCCGTCCGAGCCAGGAGCCGTCCGCTTCAAAGCGCAACTCGTCCACCAGGAACGAGAGAGGGCCCGCGTAGATCAGAACGACGTGCCCCTCGCGCTGCTCCAGCCGGAAGGGGAATCTCGGTCCGAGAGGCAGGCCGCGGGCCCGCGACGGCGCGGGCAGTATGTAGGTCTCTCCGCGTCCGTTTCTAACGCGCTTCCATACAAAGGGCATCGGCAACGGACCGCTCAGGCGCTCGACGTTCCAGTCACCTTGGAGGTTTCCTATGAAGCTGACCGGTCCTCCCCGTGCCGCGTCGAGGGCGCCCGCCCGCTCCCACCGCTCCTCGTAGTCCTTTGGGTTGTCTCGCAGCCTGTTCTTCAAAACGCACCCTCTGTCTTGTAGCTAATAGTCTCCGATACAGCCTAGAACTTTTCTCTTCTGTTCTCGCCTACCATCGCTCACGCGCGGACGTAGCGGTGAAAGGTCTCAACCGCTTGACTTACACCGTCCTCTGCGCGGATCTTCTCGCCCAACAGCTGCGCCTGTTTTCTCATCTCGGCGTCGGTGGTAGCCTTCGAGATCTTCTCGGCGAGACGCTCCGCAGAGAGTTTGACATGCGGGGTAGGCTCCGGACCCGCGCCCAGGGTCGCTACGCGCCATCCCCAGAATGCCTGATCCGGGAAGAACGGAACTGTAATGGTAGGAACGCCGGCCCGTAGCGACGCCGCCGTCGTGCCGGCCCCGCCGTGATGTATCGCCGCCCGCACCCGTTTAAAGAGCCACTCGTGGGGGACCTCGTCCGCCTTGAAAACCTCATCCGGCAGGTCAATGTTGCCGATACCGCTCCACCCGGCGAGTAGGATGCCCCTTTGTCCGGTTCGCCGAAGCGCTTCTAACACCAGCGTCGTAACCTCCTCCGAATCCACGTCGTTCATGCTGCCGAAGCCCACGCTCACCGGCGACGGACCGGACTCCAGGAAATCGACTAGCTCCCCTGGTGGACGCCAACCGGGTCGATCCAGGAACCAGTAGCCGGTCGTGCTTGACCGGTCTCTCCACTCAGGCGGTTGGGGCAATACGCTCGGGCTCCAGCCACAGAGTATAGGACGGTTACGGTTCACCGCGGTAAAGGGACCGAAGAAGGGCAGCGGGACTAGGTTCAGTTGTCTGCGAACCTCGCTGACTATTGGCCGCATCGTCTGCCAGAATACCTGCTCGGCGGCGAAGTAGGTCAGGTGGTTGTAGAAGCCCGTCAGCGGGCCTTTGACGGGGAGTTTGTCGGGCGGCCGGCCCAGTAGCGAGCTCGGGAAGCGATGGGTACGGTCGAAGAGGGGCTGGACCGCGCCTCCAACCGCCGGGATCCTCATCTCCTCAGCTATGTAGTTCCCATAGAACCCGACCGGGGAGTAAATGACCGCCTCGGTCCCCTGACAGGCTTCCTGATACTCGGCCAGGTTCAGCTCCAGAATAGGCTTGAAGAACTGACGGAAGGCTCGGGCGAACCTTATAGGGTTGAGGCCGGCCTTCAGCAGGTCAGAGACAACAACGTCAGGGTCGCCGGTAACCCGATGGTAATCCAGACCACACCCGCGCACGAAACCTTCGAAGGGAGCGTAGGTTGCCACACGGACCTCGTGACCCGCGTCCTTTAAGCCCAACCCCAACGCTATGTAAGGTTGCACGTCGCCGCGAGAACCGGCCGTCGTGATCGTTATTCGCATCGCCATACCTTACTACCGCACCGGGCCAGCCGACCACCTCAGCCGTTGTACCTCACCTCAAAGAGCTTGACTATGCTCGTAGGGACCAACGAGGCTCCTCTCCCATAACCTAGCGGCGTTTGATACAATAGAGGCATGAAGTCCGGCTAGAATGGAGGTTCGGCATGAGCATCTTTCCGGCGAAGATTCTGTTGGCTACCGACGGCTCCGAAGATGCGGAGCTGGCGCTTTCGACGGCGGTAGACATGGCTGGCTGCACCAACTCGGAGTTGCACATCGTCACTGCTGCTCAAGGGTCACCAGATCCGGTCTACGCGACGCACGAGATGGGCTTCCGCTATGAGACTTACGAAGAGGCGATGACGGCGGTCAGGGAGGACGCCCAGAAGACGCTTGACGAGCAGGTAGCGAAGATAGAGGAGGCCGGGGGCGAAGTCGCCGGAGCCCACCTCGTGACGCACGAGCGGCGAGATCAGGCCATCGTGCATCTGGCCGACGAGATCGGGGCCGGCCTGATCGTCATGGGCAGTAGAGGTCTCGGTGGTTTGAAAAGGGCGCTTATGGGAAGCGTATCGGACTCTGTCGTGCGCCATGCTCACTGCCCCGTCTTGATAGTGCGCCATCAGGCCTGAGACCGAGCGTTCGATAGGGGAGTCGGGGGAGAACGGAGGATGAGTCGATCGCAGCGGCTCGTATATCGTGGCGAATATGAGCTCACGGGTCCGCTGTCGATAAATTGGTTAGGGAGCGTGCGTCTTCCTGACAAGAAGAACCTAAAAGGAACAACGCCCCGGCCGTCGTGAGGCAAACGCACCGGAGCTCTAAGAGCAATATACTGGTGAAATGCTGAGTACTATGCTCGCCTGGCTTCGAGCGGAACGTATCCGTCTGCTGTACAGCACAAAATTCCTTGGCTTCACCAGGAACGAGCCGAGAGAGAAAGGTGAGTACCTATAGCCTACTGTCCCTGCGCTAGCTGCCCGGTGCCAGGGTATTCCAGTATGCCTTACCTTCGTCCTCCTCCGCGACGCGTCGAAGACCTCCGTGTAGAGTGCCTAACAGCGTGTGCTAACGAGGGTATATTCACTTACTCCAGAGACCTAAAACGGAGACTAAGGGGCCTGATAGATTAACCATTACTCCAGCAGGCTGCAAGGCGGCGCTGGACATCTTCACCAGAGCTCCTGGCGAAGTCAGGATCTCGACCGGTAAAATAGCAAGGGTGGGTCCGCTTGGTCGCAGGCGACCTCCCGAGGGTAGCTTTCACGTCACGCTAGCAAGCTCTCATGGAACTAACCCACACCCTAAAAGACACGAAAAGTCTCCGGACAGTTACGTGCTGACCCTGGTATAAAAGCGAAGGCTCAAAGCCACAACGAAGCCGGGAACGCGCTCCACTACTCAACAAGTGCAACATGCACATAGGTCAAATGTCCTATATGAGCGATACCCTGAACGGGTTACAGTTCTGCGTAGATCGTTTAGACCGGGCTGGCACCATTACCCCCCCTCCTCCTAAAAGCCCAGCCCGGCTCTTCTTTTTAGAGGTTTCTCTGGAGGGCGTTGCGTTTCTTCCCCTGGAGCAAGGCTTCGGCGAGATCTCTTAAAGCTTCGCCGCGCCTACACAAACAACGAGGCGTATGGCATCCTGTCGCTTAACGCTCCGTCCTTTATTCCGCAAGGCTACGTCTTCGTGCTGGGTGCTGTGCAGGCGATCCGAGCGCCCGGCGCGGCTGCATCTCGACGCTGTGGGCACAAATGCGCAGTGCGGAATGGAGAAGGTTCCCCTGCATCTCCTGCATCTGCGCTCGAGGTCCGTCGTTTCTACCGTCGCGGAACGCTCTCTTGGTCGAAGAAGGGCGCGTGGCTATGGCGAACTGTTCGACATCTTACGCTCTATGCATAGATCAAGTTTGTCTACCTCGCCGGGCTGTGGCCCTGTGAAGCACAGTGTGGGCTAGATCCGTCGCCCTTCAAGGGCGGTAGCATGCGCCACCCTGAAGTATTGGGTACCCTGCCGGGCATCCGCCGGCCGTTATGAGCGGGACAGGACCATCTCCGGGTCCTCCTGCCTCTAGGAGCGCGTCGTCTTTAGCGCCGCGTCTCTGGCCGGTAGGGTTGTCTTGAGAGTCGCCGCCGGACGTCGTGCCCTGCCTTGTCTGGTCACGGTCCTGACCGTCGTCCGGCTCGTTGGAGGATCGGTCCGGTGAGCCGTTGCTCCGGGCTTGAGCGGCAGAGCTTTCTTGGTCTTCTGAACTCTGCCGAACGGAGCTCCGCTCGTCTGAACTCTGTTCGTCGCACTCTTCCACCTTCACCAGATACTCGGCGTTGCCGGAGGAGGTGACGTTCAGGGTGTAGATACCGGAGGAGCCGTTAACGAAGTTCTCCCCGACATCCTCGCCGGTCTGTGTACCGCTCACCGATACCCCGTCGCCGAGCACGTCGATCTCCAGCGAGGAGTTCGAGGCGTCCGCGCCCATCAACTCGTAGACCACGCGGAAGGAGTTAGCCGTAACCTCAAACTCCTCACTCTTGGTGTCGCCTGCGCCGGTGATCTCCAGTACGGGGACCGAATCGGCGCACGTCCGGTCTTCTTGCGCTCGCGCCTCTATACCGAGACCGAAAGCCTCTGCGCCGTTCAAACCCCATCCCATGCGCAGCGCGAGCGCCGCCAGAACTACCGCGACGGCCGCTAACAAGAACCTCGAATTGCTGCTCAGAATCAACGCGCCCTCTCATCCGTATAGTCCTGCCGCGGGATTCTATCCTCCATTGAAGGATACCGGCCGAACCTTTTCGCCCGTGCACCGCCCTTTGGGGCAGCAACGAGTCGCGCTACAATCTCTAGAGGTATATGGATCGCCGTATTCTCGGTGTTCGTCTTCGCCCCGGTCTCCTCGTCCTCTAAACTAGCGTTATGAACCGGCGCAGAGCTTTCCAGACTTTACTCGCGACGACGGTCGGGGGCGTGTTAGTGAGCGGCCTCGTCTACGCTCGAAAGGTCGAGCCGAACCGGGTTGAGGTCCGGCGCTGCTCGCTTTCGCTCCCCCGACTCGGCCGCCCCTTTGAAGGGTATCGGATCGTGCAGATCAGCGACTTACACGCGGACCGTCAGATGACCCCGGGACGTTTGCTGGAACTCGTAGGGCTCGTCAACTCCGAAGCGCCGGACCTCATCGTGATTACGGGGGACTTCGCCACGCACTCACCGTTTTTCTCGCTGGTTGACCACGCCGCTAAACTCGCCGCGCCGCTCCGCCGCCTGCGCTCCCCCGACGGGACGTTCGCTGTCCTTGGCAACCACGACCACAAGACGGACGCCGACCTGGTGCGGAACCTTCTCTCCTCCGGAGACGTAACCGAGCTACGAAACGCGGTCCGAACCCTGAAACGGAACGGAGCGTCGCTCCACCTCTGTGGTATAGATAGCGCCCTCGAAGGTAAGGATCGCCTCGAGAGGGTGCTAGACGGGCTCCCGAGAGAAGAGGCGGCAATCTTGCTCGCCCACGAACCGGACTTCGCCGACACGAGCGCCGCGACCGGGCGCTTCTGCCTCCAACTCTCCGGCCACTCCCACGGTGGACAGGCACGTCTGCCCCTGCTAACGCCGTTCTTACTGCCGCCGCTCTCGCGCAAGTATCCAGGCGGTCTCTACTGTGTTGGCGGGATGCTCTTGTACACTAACCGCGGTCTTGGGGCTCACCCAAACCTACGCTTCAACTGCAGACCGGAGATCACGGTCTTCACTCTCCAGGCTGAGTGAGCTTCTAAAGACCTTTCTCCGGCAACAGACGGACAGCCTCCCGAGCCAAGCTTTCGACGACCTCCGAGGCCGGCACCGCCCGGGCGAGACGGGCCGCCTGCCCGGCCCACAGAGACATGAGCTCGATGCGGTCCTCCTTGGCCGCCGCCGCCCGGATATCCTTTGTGTAAGCGTTCTGAACTGGGTAGGCGGGGACTTCCATCCTCTCCATCTCCTCCATGAAACGGTTGCGGATGCCGCGGGCCGGCTTGCCGGAGAAGGAGCGCGTAAGAGCCGTCTCCTCCGACTCCGCTTCCAGCACGGCCTCCTTGTACTTCGGGTGGATGCCGCTCTCCGGGCAGGGGAGGAAGGCTGTCCCCATCTGGGCTCCTTGCGCGCCGAGCACCAGCGCTGCGGCGAGGCCGCGCCCGTCCATGATCCCGCCGGCCGCGACCACGGGTACGCTCAAAGAGTCGGCGAGCTGCGGAACGAGCGCCATCGTACCGACGAGGGCATCCTCGAAGTCGCCTACAAAAGTCCCCCGATGCCCCCCGGCCTCGCTCCCCTGCCCCACTATCGCATCCACGCCTCGCTCTTCCAGGATGCGGCCCTCGCGCACGGTGGTAGCGGTCCCTATCAAGACGATGCCTGCCTCCTTGAGAGCGGAGAGCTGCCGCTCGTCCGGCACCCCGAAGGTGAAGCTGAAGACCGGGACCCTCTCCTCCAAAATTACCGTCAGCTGGTCTTCAAAGGGCTGAGCGTAGGAGGAGATCCTTTCGGGCGTCTCTATCCCGAGTTCCTCCCGGTAGCGGGAGAGCGGCGCGTTCACCTCTTCAGGGTCGTAGAGGGAGGGATCGAAGTCCTCCGGTACGAACAGGTTGACGGCGAACGGCCTCTGGGTGAGCGTCCGGATCTCTTCTATCGCCTCGCGCAGGGCGTCCGGCGTCAGGTACGCTGCCCCGAGTGTCCCGAGTGCGCCGGCCTCCGAGACCGCCGCGACCAGCTCCGGTGTCGTGGCCCCTCCAGCCATGCCGGCCTGAATTACCGGGTACTTTACTTCGAGAAGTCTCGTTAGCCTGGTGCTGAGTGTCACCAATACTAGCCTCCTGTAGTCGAGGATTTAGCGCATGCTGTCCTAGACGCTGGCCCGCTTATCCGACCTATCCGCTCCGCAACGTCTAGATTGAGTCCTACTCATATTGTGGCTGTGGGGCTTCTAGAATGCGAACCCTGAAAAGCTGGCTGTCTTTAGAACGGGTAGACGACGAGGTTCAGGGCGCCGAGAGCATACCAAGTCCCGAAGACCAGGCTCAAGACGCCGAGGATGGGGGCTACGCGTCCGAAGTTGCGCGCGACGGGGCCTCCGGCGATGGCGAGGCCGAACACAGTCGAGAGTAACGCCATCGAGACAGCGGTACCCGCGGCGAAGAGCAGTAGAGCGCCCACCGCCTCGACCCGGTTCGAGATCGTGGAGAGCAGAAGCAACGTGAGCCCTCCTGAACCGCCGACGCCGTGCATGAGCCCGATACCATAGGCGGAGAGAGGCGTCCTGCGCGAGACGGCGTGCCCATGGGCATGGGTTCGGTCTTCTTTATGAGAGTGCAGGTGGCGGTGGATATCGCCGTCGCCGTGGCTGTGTACGTGTACGTGATAGAGGCCGCGCCGCCAACGAACCAGGAGCCGAACGGCGAGTAACGCGATGAGCATGCCTATTAGCGTCTCGGCTGCTTGCTGTACCGTATCAGGGAGGTACCTGCCCGCGAGTATCAACGGCAGGCCGAGAAGGATGAGCGTCGTTCCGTGACCAAGGCCCCAGAGGAGGCCCATGAAGCCGGCTCTCTTCGCTCGCTTGTGCTCCTCCTCAGAGGCGATGAGGGTCGTCACAGCCGCCAAGTGGTCCGGATCGCTCGCGTGTCTCAAGCCCAAAAGGAGGCTGACCAGCAGGACCATCCCTACCCCGACCGAACCGTGCATGGAGCCTTCGAGCCATCCGTCTATCGTCGACATGCGCTACTCCTATCCCCTAGGATCCACCGTCGCCGTTCTCCAGCGCTGCCCGCACGAGCCTCTTGTCATGCTCCCAGGCGAAGTCGAGGCTGTCCAACTCCTCAAGGGAGACCCATTTTATCTCCGCCACGTCGTCGGTCGGATGTATGTTCTCATCCTTTAGCCTGACGCGAAACCCGATCGCGAGCACCCAGTTACCGTCCTCCCCGTAGGTGTGCGTCGCGAGCAGCACCGGGTTCCCGAGTACCTTCGCCTCGACCCCGAGCTCCTCCTTTACCTCCCGTACGAGTCCGTCCGCTGGGTGCTCTCCGACCTCAAGGAAACCGCCGGGCAGATCTATGCGGCCTTTCTCCGGCTCTATTGCCCGGACTGTCACGAGCGCTCGCCCGTCGCGCACTATTACCGCCCCCACCGCCGGGGCTGAGTTGCGATACCACGAACGGCCGCACAAGGGGCACGTGGCGCCGCCGCTCGGGCGCGGAGCCTCCAGACGCGTGCCGTCGGCCGGGCAGAACTTATAGGGCGCGGCGGGGGAGAAGGGAACGTTTTGGACTGGGCCGGTCAAGCCCGGATCTTTACTAGATCTTCGGCGACGCCGGCGAGTTGCTCGACGGTGCGGACGACCTCGACGCGGTTACAGATCTGCTCGTAGAGCGGCATGTCGCATGACCCGAGTTTCCAGCCCCATCTGGGCTCGGGCGTAATCCAGATCGTCTGCTTGGCGTGTTGCGCTATCTCCTCTAGCGCTTGCGGGTTCGGGTTCTTACCATTGTTGCGGCCGTCACCCAGGATCACCACAGTCGTGCGGTGGTTTATGGTGGAGAGGTGTTCGTTACGGAACTGCTCGGCGGCCTTGCCGAAGTCGCTGTTTACGTCAGCGTCAAGGATGCCTCCTGAGAATATCTCATCAACCGCCCGGCGCATCGGTTGCTCCTCAAAGAGCTGCGTGACCTCGGCCATCTCCGCGACGTACACGAACGTCCTCACCTTCGAGAAGAGGCTCTGCATCTGGTAGATCAAGTGAAGCCAGAATCGCGCCAAGTTTCGGGTGCTCAGGCTAACATCGCACAACAATGCCACGCGTGGTCGGCCCTCGCGGCGCTTTCTCAGAACCGGGTCGAAGGGGATGCCGTCGTAGCGGACGTTGTGGCGTAGGGTATGGGGGACGCTTATGCGGCCTATGCGATCCTGGCGCAGGCGACGGGTCTTCGCGCCGTAGATCCGGCGCGCGATCCGGCGTATAGCCGCCTCCATCTCGCGCTGCTCGTTCGCCGAGAAGTCGAGCATCTTCGTGAGAGAGCGATGCCGAAGCTCGGAGTCGTCCTTCGCACTTTTCTTTAGATTCTTCTCGCGTTCTTGCATCTGCTTTATGAGCTCTGGCAAGCCGCGCAGGATGTTTTCGGACTGAGCTTCGAGCTGTTGAATTATGGCCTCGTCGACCTCCATATCGTGCAGGTGGTCTATAAAATTCTGAAGATCTACCGCTGAGACATCCAGGGGTATCTTTTCGCCTGCAGAATTGGGCACCAGCCTGCCGGGGTTGAACATGTTGCGCGCGCGCCGGATCTTCAGGTGGTAGGTGAGGCGCTGTAGGGCGCTGTCCAAAGCGCCCTTTTTGTGGTTCAGGATCAGCTCCTGTGAGAACATCGAGAGCCGCATCTTTTCGGCCTCGCCGTGGATGTCCTGAGAGGGTTGTATACGATCCTCGTCGAAGAAGCGCCGCATATCGACCGGCTCGCCTTCATCATGACTGTGGCCCTCTTCTTTGGGCGCCTCGCCTTCGGCGTCCTCGCCGAGTTCCAGCTTCTCGGGCGGCGGTCCGTGGTCGTGATCGTGCTCCGGCAGCTTGAGCGAAGCTGCCGGCTTCTGCGTGGGGGGGCGTATGCTGAAGAACAGTTCGAAGAGCCGGTCGAAGGTCTCTGAGTCTTCCTGGTTCTTCACCATTGTTGCTCGCAAGGAGTCGCGCACCGTCTCGCGATCACCCAGTCCGACCTGCTTCAGCGCAGAGAGGGCGTCGAGGCTCTCGGCGGGGGAGACCCGGAGTTGGTGTCGTCGTAGGACCTGCACGAAGTCGTTTATGACAGCGTCCATATAACCTCGGTTCCGGTTCTAGTGCGCGTGGGCGCCAGGTCTGCGGCGGTACTCGTACATGGCCTCCGCCGGATTTTCGCCTGTGGGCTCCTTCTGGCCGAGGTGTTTCTGCTCGGGGACGCCCACGCCGAGGTGGGCGAGCATCTTCTCGGCGTCGCGGTCGTACTTGGCGATAACGCCTATAGTCCCCTCCACGAGATCCTTAGTCAGGCTCGGCGCGTTTAGCACCAACAGAGCCTGCGCCCAGTCGAGCGTCTCCCCGATGCTTGGGGCTTTTCTGAGGTCCAGCGTGCGCAGGTTCTGGACGGTCTCCACCAACTCCTCCAGGAGTTCGTCGCCAACCCCCGGGGCCTTGAGACGCACGATCTCAAGCTCCAGCTCTTTGTTGGGGTAGTCGAGCTGCAAGTGAAGACAACGCCGCTTGAGCGCCTCCGAGAGCTCGCGGGTGCGGTTCGAGGTCAGGATGACCACTGGCGGGTGCTCAGCCTTTATCGTGCCTATCTCCGGGATGGTGACCTGATAATCGGCTAGAAACTCCAGCAAGAACGCCTCGAACTCTTCGTCGGCCCGGTCGATCTCGTCTATCAGGAGCACCGCAGACTCCTCGGCCTGCAGGGCCTGCAGGATAGGTCTCTCGACCAGGAAGCTCTCGGAGAAAAAGACGTCCTCCCGCTCGCGCAACGCTTCCGCCGCCTCGCGAAGATCCTTCGTCGGCCCGAGGACCTCGCCTATCTTCTCGCGCAGGACCTGAGTGTAGAGGAGCTGCTTGCCGTACTCCCACTCGTAGAGCGCCTTCGCCTCGTCGAGCCCCTCATAGCACTGGAGTCTTATAAGCTCGGTCCCGGCGGCTCCCGCTAAAGCCTTCGCCAGCTCGGTCTTGCCGACGCCGGCCGGGCCTTCGATCAGGACGGGCTTGTTCAGCCGGGTGGCCAGAAAGACCACCGTCGCCAGCTTGCTGTCCGCGACGTACTCCTGCCCGGTGAGCTTCTCCCTTACGTCTTCAATGCTCTCAAACAAAAAATCTCCTCAAATCGAGCTGTCCTGAGCAAGAGCGGGAGCGGGATTTCCTCGCCCCCGCTCCCGCTCGCCGCCTCCGATTATAAGCAATGCTATTGTTGTCATTACTTCTGGGATGGGCGGCCTCTCTCCGCTGTTCCTACAGAGGGGTCAACCTCCCGCCTGCTGGCCGATCTGGCGGGCCATGCGCGGGTCCATGCCCCATATGCTCTGACGGTAGCCATCGCTCGTCTTGCGCATCATGGGATCGTAGACGCAGTCGCGTAGAATCTCTTTGGCAGCCTCCTGGGTAAGCTCGCGCGGGTTACCCGGCGTGCACAGATCCTCCATCATGTGCTGAGCCATCGCCTCAAGCTCTTCGTCGTCACTCTCGATCTTGGCCGGCCGGTTCTCGTAGAAGGGTCCCCTGCCCATCTGCGACTTCACGTAGTTGGGGTTCACCTCCGAGAAGTTGTCGGGGATGCCGCAGTCCCTGGCGAGCCTTATCACCGCGTCTATCGCCTTGTCGGAAGCCTGGATCGGGCTGAGGCCGCTGGTGTCCTCGCCCATCGCCCTGGCGATGTCTGCGAACTTCTCCGGTGCCGCCGGCTGGTTGAACGTCCAGACGCGTGCGATGCCGACGCCATTGTTCAGGCCGTGGTGGATATCATAGTAGGCACACACCGCGTGCGAGAGTGAGTGCAGGATCCCGAGAAGAGCGCTGGAGAAGGCCTGGGCCGCCATGTACTGCGCCCAACACATACCTTCCATCGCCTCGTAGTTGTTCGTGTTGTATGTCGCGTCGCGCAAGTGCCGCTGTACCATCTCGACAGACTTGAGCGCGAGCGGCGTGCACGAGAGATGCTGCACCCGGCCCACGTATGCCTCCGAGCCGTGCGCCAGCGTGTCGAAGCCCGTGAAGGCCACAAACTCCGGTGGCTGCGTCATACACAGAACCGGGTCGTTGATCGCCAGCGTCGACGTGAACGCCCCGTCAAAGCCGACCCACTTGTGCGGAGCCTTTTCGCTGGACAGGTCGGTGACGACGACGGCCGGCGTGGTCTCCGCGCCCGTGCCGACGGTGGTGTTGATCGCGATTAGGGGCGGCGTCTCGAGCTTCTCGGACTGGTTCAAGCCCTGGAATTCGTTGACGTTGCGCCCGTCATGTGCCGCCACTACCTTGGCAGTCTTAGCGGTGTCGTGCGAAGAGCCGCCGCCAATGGAGACGAAACCGTCGCACTCGTTTTCAGTGAACATTTGGTAGGTGTCCATGACGTTGTAGTCCTTGGGATTGGACTCGACCTTGTCGTAGACGGTAACCGAAACCCCAGCGTTCTCGAAGTTGGTCTTACACTCGTCGACGATGCCCGTGCCCTTAAGACCTGACGTTACGAAAAGCACGTGCTTCAAGCCCAGCGCTGCTGCCTCCGGACCGGCTTGCTCGTACGCCCCCGCGCCAAACAGCGAACGTGGCTGCTTGAAGAACTCCTTTACCGGAAACTCGAACATTCGGGAGGTATCCATAAGATGGCCTCCCCTCCTTTCCCCTAGGTCGAGACCTGAACGTTGACTGTCTTGGCCGCAAGTTTACGGCCCTTCACACCGATCCCCTATTCACCAACCCCTTTCCTACCGACCAGGACATCCCGCAGCCAACCTAACATAGCCACACGCTACGCGAAACACTTGGATCTAGAATAAATTTTGCATAAATTTTGCATAAAGAGTGGTTTAGGAATGAAGGGGCAGGAGACGCGAAGTGGCTGCTGCCTCTTCATGCTTATTTGGTCGACGCTCGATTCCGTAACTTGGCGACTCTATCAACAATCGGATTTTCGCGACATGCCTACTGCGAAGGCAAAATAAAAGGCGTTTCCCATCATCGTGCCGCCTGCCATCAAGCCGGCCACGATGCTGCACGTAAGATCTTGAGGGGTTATACCCGCTATCGAGTCGCCGGGCTGATCTTCTCCGTCAGGAGCAGACTCCTTTAGCCTCCTTAGATCCCGCACAACGAACGATGAGAAACCTCCCGCTTCGTCTGTTCTTCTCTGAAGATGAGCCTGATCCTCCTCGGACAGCTTCGACGTGGCGAGCGCGTCTTCGTATGCTTCCTCCAGGTTATCTGAG
>CADCVD010000037.1 GCA_902806055.1 uncultured Rubrobacteraceae bacterium | reverse complement strand
GGAAGGCCTGGCCGAACAGCTCTGCGTAGACCAGACGTCGAGCACACTTCGGAGATCTAACATGCAGGAGCGCTGTTGGGCTTACCACGCATGAGCGTACCTCGCGGTCTTCGCAACAGACAGCTAAGCAGCTGGCGGATCTCGGTACAAAGAACGGTCGAGCTTTCGGAGGATCGTGGAGAGCTGCCGTTGCTCTTCTTTGGAGAGGATAGAGAGACGCTCATCGATTAGTGACTCATGGTCCGGTACGACCTCCGCGAAGAGATGCCGCCCCTCTTCTGTGAGGTACAAGCGATTGATCCGGCCCTCGGGGCGTCGCTCTATGAGGCCCCGCTTCTCCATACGATCCAACAACTGCGCCACGTTGCCCTTGGTGACGAGCAAGGAGTCAGCTAGCCGCTGCTGCACGATGCCCTCAGCCGCCCCCACGCGCGCCAACATGTCGAACTGAGCATTGTTTAGCCCCCAACGCTCCCTCAAACTCATCCCGAGCTCCCGCTCCACCCTCTGCGCTACCCTGAGCAACCGTACCCAAGACGTAACCGACGGCCTCCGAAAGCTCTTACCCCTCTTCAGAATGTCAGACTGCTCGCTCAACGGTTAAAGTTTAGAGCTAAACTTTGATCTCGTCAACAAGCATCCCGCTATTGAAGCCCTATAGGTAAGTTGACTCTTTATAGTTTAGCACTAAACTATCGTATACAGAACAGAGTCAAATCAAGCTTTGGAGGCAGTATGGAACTCGGCGGGTTGCACCACATGACGGCGGTGACTACGGAGGCTTCAGAGAACGTAGCGTTTTACACGGGGGTTCTGGGGCTGCGGCTGGTAAAGAAGACGGTGAACCAGGACGACGTCTCAGCGTATCACTTGTTTTACGGGGATGAGTTGGGACGACCGGGGACGGAGATCACTTTCTTCGATTGGCCGCAGTTGAGGATCGCCCCCAACCACGCGGGGACCGGCGAGGTTTCGACGACAGAGCTGAGGGTCTCGGGCCGCGTGACCGTGGAATGGTGGGCCGGGCGACTGGAGGAGCACGGCGTTGCTCACTCCAGCGTCGGGGAGCGCGGCGGGCGCGCCTATTTAGAGTTCACGGACCCTGAGGGCCAGCGGCTCCGGCTCGCGGACGAGGGTGAAGCGCCGCGCGTCGAGGGAGGCGTGCCCTGGGAGGGCAGCCCGGTGCCACAGGAGCACGGTATACGGGGGCTCGGGGCGGTTGACCTTACGGTGCGCGAGCTCGGGCCTACGGCCTGGGTGCTCGCGGAGGTCATGGGCTTCCGGCTCGTGGGCGAGCACGAAGAGGGCGGCCACAGGACCGCGCTCTTCGAGGTCGGGGCCGGCGGACCGGGGGCTGAAGTTCGGGTGGTCGAGAGGCCGGATGCGACCTATGCCCGCCTCGGGCGCGGCGGCGTACACCATATCGCGTTCAGGACGGCAGATGAGGAGGAGCAAAGATCCTGGCGGGAGAGGATCCGGGGCGCAGGACTCGGGGTTACGCCGCAGATAGACAGATTCTACTTCCAGTCCATCTACTTCCGCGAGCCGGGCGGGGTGCTCTTCGAGATCGCCACGGACGGTCCCGGCTTCGCAACCGACGAGGACGCGCAGCATCTCGGCGAGCGGCTCTCACTGCCGCCCTTTCTGGAGCCGCGCCGTGAGGAGATAGAGAGCCGTCTGACCCCCATCTCGCCGGTCGGCAACAGCCTCGGGCGATAGAGACTGGTGCCGAACGGGTAGTAGAGAGTCCAACGAAGAGCGTCCCGACGATGGGACGCCTACAGAAGGAGGGCAACATGGCAAAGCGGAGACAGGAGAGCGGCGGCGGAGACCTAGCGGCGCTGGTACTGCGCGGGGCGCTTGGATCGCTGATGGCTGGCCACGGCTCGCAGAAGGGGTTCGGCTGGTTCAAAGGTCCGGGCCCGGAGGGTACCAGAGGTTTCATGGAGATGCTGGGCCTAAAGCCGGGGCGCCCGTGGGCTAATCTGGCGATAGCGTCTGAGCTCGGTGGCGGCTCGCTTACCGCGCTGGGCCTGCTCAACCCGCTGGGACCCGTGGGGATCATAGGCTCGATGGGGATGGCATGGAAAACCGCCCACGCAGACAAGCCGATATGGGTGACCGAAGGCGGCGCGGAGTTGCCCTTGACCAACATAGCCGCGGCCCTGTCCCTGATGATCAGCGGCCCCGGCAAATACTCGCTAGATCGAGCCCTAGGCATCCGCCTGCCGCGCTGGGTCGGACCTTTGGGCTTGGCGGCAGTCCTACTCACGGTGCTCTACGCCTCCAACATAAACGAAGAGGCGCCCGACGAAGACGAGGCACGCGAAGAGCTGGCCGGCGAGGAAGACTAGAACCGGCGCCCGCGCCACCGCGAGCATCTCTTTGACGACGGAATAGAGATTTTTATCACCCTGGAGGAGCGTCGCAGAGAATGTCTGCGACGCTCCTCCAGGTTCTCTTTTCGGTCGAGGCGCCGTTGATAAGTACCATTACAGAGGGCTACTTCCAACCGCGCGAATAGCGACGCTTCTAAAGTTGCGAGGCTCTACTGCGGCGCGGAATTCTGCTCGCGATTGATACGGATTGCTATAATCGGTTACATGGAATCCACCACCACCAAAAGACTCCCCGAGAGCGTAGATCTCATGGTACTCGACTCCTCCGGAACCCTGCGGGAAGACGTGGGCCTGGGTGAGCTACCCGGATACCTTGCCGACAAAGAAGCGCTGGTCTGGTGCGACATCTACAACACCGAGGGCGGGCAGCAAGGCCCCTACGGGCGGCTTCTGGCGGAGACGTTTGGGTTCGACGAGCTAACCGTGGAGGACTGCTTTACCAGGAGCCACCTGCCGAAGGTAGACGTCTACGAGCACTACCTCTTTCTGGCGCTCTTCTCTTTTCACCTCTCTGAGAAGAGGAAGCGGGTCGAGACCGTCGAGGTAGACATGTACCTCGGGGAGAACTACGTAGTCTGCGTACACCCTCGTCCCTTGAGGGAACTCAACAGGGTGCGACGACGGCTTGCCTCGGGGAACGAGTTCGTCTCCTCCTCCCCCGCCAACGTGGCCCACACCGTCCTCGACGCGGTGGTCGACGAGTACATACCCATCATGAGTAGGCTATCGGCGATGGTCGACGGAATAGAAGACGAGCTCCTGAGCGAAGACGAATACCCGGACGACACGCTCGTGCTCGATTCTTTATTCCATCTCAAGCACGAGCTGACGGCCCTGAGGCGGCTGGCGGTGCCCTTGCGAGAGGTTGTGGGGATCTTGATGAGGCCGACGATGAAGCTCGTGCCGGACGAGAGCAGGATGTACTACGACGACGTGCGGGATCACCTGATCCGGGTGGTCGACATGATCGACACCATGCGTGATTATCTCGCCGGCTCCCTCGACGTCTACACCGCCCGCCAGACCCAGCGCGCCACCCTACAAACCCAGCGCGTCAACCAGAGCGTGCAGAGGCTAACCGCCATCTCGACCATCTTCCTGCCGCTCACGTTCATAACCGGTATCTACGGAATGAACTTCGAATACATACCGGAGGCCGAGTGGCACTACGGCTTCTACGCTATCGTGGGGCTGTGCGCGGCACTCGGCCTGAGCATGATCTACTACCTGCGTCGCAACGGCATGTTTTAGGAGCGATCGTCGATAAACGAATTTCCGATTCCCGAGCAGACTACGGACAGCACACGCCAGTCTTGTTGTTGGTGTAGCCAGAGAGTGCGTAGTAGGTGGGGATCACCTCTGTAGGCAACCCTGCCAGGATCAGGTCCTGGATCTTCGGTATGCGGGTAAACTTGCGCTTCGCCGCCACAGAAACCTCCATCGGTCTATGCAGCGGGGCACGCTTTGACGAATCGTGATGATAATGCTACCGGACCCGTGCCCCCTTCCCACCCCCGTTTTCCCGAAGGTGCGGCGTACCCATCGTCCGAGGTGGGGCCGGTCCCTGTGGCATAGAACGGACGAGCGCACATCCTCAGCCAGCGGGGGTCAAGCTGCGCGGACGGCGTCGGCTTTCACGGCCAGGCTATGTCTCGCTATGCGTCTCGAGCTTAAAGGCGAGGTTTCCACCGAAGCAGGGTATTTCTCGTTTGGTGAGATATGCGTTGCAGACAAGCCCGCGTGTATACGCAGCCCAGGGAGACCACCGGTATATAGTTATCATGATCTTGGAGAGCAACAGGCTTGTGTGACAGTGGGGTGTGAAGTGTCGCGCAACGAGAACATAAGGATTGAGTACTCGGATGGGTTCAGGCGTGAGGTGTGTTTCCCTGAAGGAACGGCGCTGGATGTGATGCACACGACGCAGCCGATCTCGGATAAGTGGTTCGATCAGAGTGGTAACGAGGTTGCTCCACCTGCTGAGGAGCGTCCGATAAGGAAGTTCTTCTTGCCGCCGCCTCCTGGTCATGAAGGGTTCTGGCCATGGTAGATAGGTCGCGTAGGCGGTGCGCGATTGTTGGCTAGGTCTCCCTGAGGCGAAGCATCCCTAACCGCTCGATCGTACGCACCGTCTCCGGGAAGCTGCGAGAGACGAAGTCTATGCTGGATCGCGACACCCTTAAAACTTACAGAGAGAGTCTAGGTACAGGGGCTTCTTCGCTCCGCGTATAATGTACCGGTGATCGTCGATAGCGCCATCTATGTGGACGGGTGCCGGGAAGAGGCTCCTCCTTCCGTGGAGGACACCTGCGAGGCCTCCCGCCAAAAGGGCGGGTTCGCCTGGATCGGGCTCTACGAGCCGACTGAGGAGGAGTTCTCCTCTATCGCTGGGGAGTTTGACCTGCACGAGCTTGCGGTCGAGGACGCTATCAGCGCCCACCAGCGGCCAAAGATAGAGCGCTACGGCGACTCGGTCTTCTTGGTACTCAAGTCGGCGCGTTACAGAGACGAAACGGAGACGGTCGAGTTCGGTGAGATCCACGCGTTCATAGGCCCCGGGTTCATCATCACCATCCGTCATGGCAAGGCCTCCGAGTTACACAAGGTGCGCGAGCGTTTGGAGAAAGAGCCGGACCTGCTGCGCCGCGGCCCAGCGGCGGTCATGTACGCGATCCTGGACCGCGTCGTGGACGACTACGCGCCGGTCTCCCAGGGTCTCGAAACGGATATAGACGAGATCGAAGCGGAGGTCTTCGGGGGCAACGCGAGCGTCTCGCGCCGAATATACGCGCTCTCGCGCGAGGTAATAGGCTTCCGCAGGGCGACTCAACCGTTGAACGACATGCTGGAGAGCATGATCGAGGGCCAGGTGTACGACTTCGATCCCGAGCTGCACAGGTACCTGCGCGACGTTCAGGACCACGCCTTACGGACTACGGAACAGGTCGAAGCCTTCCGCGAGTTGCTCTCGAACATACTCAGCGTAAACCTGACGCTGGTAGGCATAAACCAGAACGACGAGGTCAAGAAGATCTCCGCCTGGGCTGCCATTCTGTTCGCCCCTACGCTCGTGGCGGGCATCTACGGGATGAACTTCGAGGTGATGCCGGAGTTGACGTGGAGGTTCGGCTATCCTTTCGCGCTGACGCTGATGCTGATAACCGCCGTCCTGCTCCACCGTATCTTCAAAAAGGCCGGTTGGCTCTAGGGCTTCCCCTGCTAGAAGCTTCTCGACCGCCTTTACATAACCCTAGCCACCGGCTATACAACTAGCGTGACCGAGAGAGAGCGAAAAAGGTTCCGGATCAGGAGCCGGGAGAAGGAGGCCGGGGGACCGGAGCGAGACGGAGGTCTGCGCGGGCGGCTCCGGGAGCGGCCGAGGATAAGACCGCGCGTCTACGGTTACCTTGCCCAGGAGAAGGAGTCCCTGAGGCAAGGGTTCGCGGCGCTCTTTCTATCATCAGTCGGGGAGCTGGTAGCGGGGATCGTGCTCGCAGGGATCGCGGGTACGTTGGAGGACCTCGTGGGGCTCGCGGTGCTGATACCGGCGGCTATCGGGATGCGCGGCGCTATCTTCGGGGCCATGGGGAGCCGTCTCTCGACCTCGATCCAGACGGGTCTGTTTAGCTTCAGCCTCCGGCGCGGCGTGCTCGCGGAGAACGTGCAGGCAGCGGCTGTCCTCTCTCTGGTCTCCGGGGTGTTTCTGGCGTTCCTGGCGCGTTACCTCTCCGACATACTCGGGGTCGCCACGGAGCTCTCGGTCGTCGACTACATCGTCATCTCGACCGTCGGCGGCGCTATCGCCGGCGCCCTGCTCCTCATCATCACCATCTACGTCGCCCGCACGAGCGTAGCTAGAAACTGGGACATGGACAACATTGCCGCCCCGATGCTGACCGCAGCAGGTGACATCTTGACCCTCCCCTCGCTAGTCCTCGCCGCTTATCTGATCGACATACCCGTCTTCTCGGGCAGCCTCGCCCTCGCTCTCACGGTCGCAGCTATCGCCGTAACGGTTCTGGGATTCAGGCTCGGCGGCCAGAACTTGAGGCGTATACTTGCCGAGAGCCTGCCGATACTCGCGCTGACGGGTACCGTCACCATCCTCGTCGGCGTGGCGCTCGAGGATCGTAGCGAACAGTTCACGACGCTGCTGGCTTTGAGCATCCTGCTGCCGGCGTTCTTGCAGGAGGGCGGGGCTTTGGGCGGCATTCTCTCCAGCCGGCTCTCGTCGAAGATACACCTGGGGCTTTTGGCGCCGCGGGGGCTGCCGCCGGTGGCGGCGTTCCGGGACTTCGTGCTCATCTACACCTTCGCCGCGGGGGTCTACCTGTTCATAGGCGCCCTCTCGCACGTGCTCGCCGAGGCCCTATTCGCGGAGGGGTCCAGCCCGGGTCTTCTGACGATGATGGGCATCAGCACGCTCGCGGGGCTCATAGCGACGACCGCGGCGGTGCTCGCAGCCTACTACGGTTCGGTCGTCTCCTACAGGCTGGGACTCGACCCGGACACTTACGGTATACCAATAATTACGGCCGCTGTGGACCTGCTCGGGTTCATGAGCCTTATAATTGCCCTGATCATTTTCGGACTGGCAGGTTAGGAGCTATGCGCGAAGATCGCCCACGCAACCTCAAGGAGATGCTCTCTGAGGCGAAGAACACCTCCGAACTCATGGTGGACCTCGCCTACGCAGCCCTCTTCTACAACTCCGAGGACTTCTCCGAAGAAGTCTTTCGTCTTGAAGAACGCCTGAACGCCCTCGTCTTCGACATGCGCACCCTGGCGATACTGGCCGCCCGCAGCCCGGCGGACTCGGAGCAGATGGCCGGAATCCTGCAGGTCGTGCAGGATATAGAGAAGATCGGCAACGCTGCCTACGACATCGCCAAGATAGTGATAAAGAAGCTCGGTATCCCGCCCGAGCTTCTCCAGGATCTCCCGGCGGCCGAGGAGGTCACGAGCCGGGTGAGCATCTACCCCGAGAGCGAGCTCGACGGCCGAAGCCTTCAGGAGTTGGACCTGCCGGTAGAGACGGGGATGCGCCCCATCGCCGTCCGCTCAGGCTCGGAGTGGAACTTCGACCCGGACCCGGAGGATGTCCTGCGCGAGGGTGACGTTCTCTTCCTGCAGGGGCCGCCCGAGGGGGTCGCCGAGATACGCGATCTAGCCGGCGCGCCGCCGCTCGGCCCCGGCGAAGGGAGCTCGGACAGCGTCGGGGCAGAGCATGGCCTCTCGGAGCTTGAACGGGCAGTAGACATCCTGATCGAGATGAAGAACCTCTCTGAGGTCGCCGTGGGCCTGGCTTACTCGGCGCTGCTCTACTACGACGCGGGCCTGGCGCGCGAGGTCGTGGCCATAGAGGACGAGATGGACGAGATGCGCTACCGCATCGAGCGCTGGGTCCTTCTCTCCGCACGGCACCTCGAAGACCCGTCCCGCCTGCGCGGAGTCCTTCACCTTGCGACCGCCTCCGAAGCTATAGCCGACTGCGCCCAGGAGATGGTCTGGATAGTAGAGAAGGGCGAGGAGGTTCACCCCGTCCTCTCGGCCGCGGTCGGCGAGTCCGACGAGATAGTTCTGAAGCTTACCGTCTCTCCCGGATCACCGGCCGACGGGCGTACTTTAGGCTCCCTGCACTTCGAGACCGAGACGGGTATGTACGCCCTTGCGGTCAACCGCGGCGGGCGCTGGACCTATCGTCCGCGCGACACCTTCGGCCTCAGAGGAGGCGACTCGGTGCTCGCCACCGGCGCGCCCGAGGGACTCGAACCCCTGGCCGAGCTCTTCGGCCAGGAGCTAGAGGAGATCCCGTAATCCAGCCTCTGCGCAAGCCCACAAGTCCGGTGAAGGATCTCCCCTCCCCTACCGCGCCACGATCTTCTTCTGGCTGCCGCTGTGCGCGATACTGATGAACGCAAGCGGGATATGGGGGCTGAGGAACTCGACATCCTTCCTGGCGGCTTGCTGGATGATCGCCCGGATCTTCCCTTATCATTACGCCGAGCTTATGAAGATAGATCCACCAGCAACCAAACTTCTCCCGGGACGCAACCTGCTCCTCACCGTCCTCTGGCCTCTGATGCTATCCCTACCGCCAGGAGAGAAACAGGAGCCGTCAGAAACCAGTTCGGTGGCGGCTTGATGCGACTTCGCCCGGCGGTCGTTCTCCTGCTCTTGCCGCTGCTCCTCGCCGTATTCGGGTTCGCGCCCGGCCCGGATATGAATTCCGAGGAGGCGCAACGGGCGGCATCCTCCGTCCCGGAAATCTCGGAGCTGCTCTCGCACCCATCCGTTGAGAGCAACGCCGAGTATCAGCCGTCGGACGACGCATGGCGAGTGCTCGTCAGGGAGAGCGTCGAGGGGATGATCATCGCGGAGCTCACTGTGGCGGACGATACAAAGGAAGTGGAGCAGGTCGAGGTCTATCCCTCCGCAGATACCGTGGACTACCCGAACCTCTCCGAAGAGGATGCTATAAAGCTGGCCCTCGCCAACCCGGAGGTGCGCAGCGAGCTCTCGGATCATGCTCCATACACTTCAGAGGCGGAGTACGAAGACGGACGTTGGACGGTCCACTTGAAGGTCAAAGAGAGCGGTCTAGTCGGCGGCATGCCAGCCGAAGACGGTACAAAGGAGATCGTACGGGTCGAGGTGGACGACGATACCTGGCAGCTGAACTACGTGTGGACCGGGGATCAGGTCGGCTGGCATATGGCCCGCGGCGACTACGGAGCGTACGGTAAACAGGCTAACTATTGGTACGTATGGGGATCTCTGGCCTTTCTCTTCGCCGTGGCGTTCTGGCGGCCCGACAAGCTCCTCTCTCTGCGCAACTTCGACGTAATCGCCCTCCTGGGATTCCTCGTCTCGCACAGCTTCTTCCGAGCTGGCGACTCTTACTGGGCCGTATTGCTCTGGTATCCGCCGCTCCTCTACCTGCTCGGGCGCGCCCTCATGATGGGATTCGGGTACGGGGAGCGAGTCGATAGGACCAGCAACCTGCCGACCCCGGTCTTGTTCGTGCTCGGCCTGCTGGGCAGCGGACTCGTGCTCGGGCTCAACCTGGACTCGCGGGTGATAGACGTCGGCTACGCGGGCGTCGTAGGGGGCGACCGTATCCTCGACGGCACGCTACCCTACGGCAACATGCCCAGCAACGTTGGTACGGGCGACACCTATGGCCCCTTGAATTACCTGCTCTACACGCCTTTCCGGTGGTTCTTCGGATGGAGCGGAGAGTGGGACTTTCTCCCCGCCGCCCACGGCCTGACCGCCCTAGCTTTCGTGGTCGGTGCTATCGCCCTGTTCATCACAGGGTACAGGTACGCTGGGGCGCGGGGCGGATCAACTCTGCTCTTCGCCTGGTCCGTCTTCCCTTACACGCTCTACTCGACCAACAACAACACCAACGACGTAGTCATCGCGGCGGTAGCGGCCGTCGGGCTAGCGACGGCGGCCAATCCGCTCGCGCGCGGGGCGAGCGTAGCGGCGGGGTTCGCGATCAAGCTCTTCCCGATCATCCTCGGTCCGCTCTGGCTGCTCCACGACGGCGTTCGCAGGCGTGTCTCCATCCTTGACTTTATTCTGGGAGGGATGGCGGTGATCCTCCTCTCCTTCTGGGTGCTCGCCCTAGACGGCGACCTTATAGGAGGAGTGCAGCTCTTCTACGAGAGGACGATAGCCTTCCAGGGCACGCGAGAGACCCCGTGGACCATCTTTAGCCAGGTGCCGGAGCTCAAGGTCCTCCAGCAGCCCTTGACGGCGTTGGTGATCCTGCTAGCCTTCGTAGTCGCGATCTTCCCGAGAAAGAGGACTATTCGCAGGCTCGCCGCCTTCTCCGCAGCCCTCATAATCGCCTTCGAGCTAACCGTCAACTACTGGTTCTACCCCTACGTCACCTGGTTCGAGCCGTTCGTCTTCCTCGCGCTCCTCTTGGAGACTAACGAGAAGACCGCATTGGATAGTAAACGGCAATCAGCGGTGAGCGATCAGGGGAAAGCGGAGACCTCAGACCAGCGTTAACTCGGCGTTCATGCTCCTCTCTCCTCCTCCTCGTCGTCGGGCGCGCGAGGAGGGATGCCGGCGTTGGTGCAGCCCTAGATGTCAGGGCTGTACCCGGCGGGAGCTCGCTTCGGGCAGTTAGTCTCTCTCTGCTACAGGATGACCCGCGAAGGTTGAGCCTCGGCTCTAACGGGCGAAGGGAACACGCCTAGCTGAAGCATCATGCCCAGGTCGTCTCGCGCCACCCAGTGCTCCGCCAGCTGGCCTCGCCCGTGGTGCTCACGCTCGACGTGCGCGGCGATCGTCTCATGGTCGTGGAACTGCCCCCGGTCGGCGCGCGGCGGGTTCGCGTCGCAGTTTAGGACAGCCTACCGACATCGAACCTGGCGCACGTGCCACATGCCATCTCTCCAATTCAGACCGACTCTCTAACCCTGCGACACATGGCCCGAGCAACGCTGGCAGCAATTCGTGGGCGTGTAAGGGGTAACGCTCCAGAACCCTTTGCTCGAACCTATCTTCATCACGACTCCTCGGCGTTGAAGTCTGCTGCTATAGCTCTCCTCTGCTTTGTTCGTCTTCTCGCCGCTCCCGTTCCTTCCGCCACCGCTCCAGCCGCTCCTTGATGGCGGCCTCCGTCCCGCGCTCCTTGGGCTTGTAGTAGACGCGCCCGGACATCTCCTCCGGCAGGTAGCGGTCGTTCATACCTTCAGCCCTGGTGTCATCATGAGCGTAGCGGTAGCCTTTCCCGTAGCCCTCGTCTTTCATCAAACTCGTGGCGGCGTTACGTAGATGCATCGGCACCTCGGGAACAACGCCGCCGCGGACATCTTCGAGGGCCTTGTTTATGCCGGCGTAAGAAGCGTTGGACTTGGGAGCGGAGGCGAGGTAAGTAGTGGCCTGGGCGAGCGGGATTCGGCCTTCGGGCATGCCCACCATCTGGACTGCCTGCGAGGCGGCCATCGCCAGGGGTAGACTGTGCGGGTCGGCGTTACCAATGTCCTCGGAGGCAAGGATCACGAGCCGCCGGGCGATAAAGACCGGATCCTCGCCAGCCTCGATCATACGCGCAAGGTAGTGCAGCGCCGCGTCCGCATCTCCGCCGCGCACGCTCTTTATGAACGCGCTCACGACATCGTAGTGCTCCTCCCGCCCGTAGCGCAGAGACCGGTCTCCCACCGCCCCTTCGACGTCGGCGACCTCGACCCGTCCTGACGCCGCCGAAGCAGCAGCCTCCAGAGCGTTCAGCAACCGCCGCCCGTCGCCGCCGGAGAGCCGCAAGAGATACGACGCAGTCCCTGGCGAGACCTCGACCCCGAGCGCCTCACAACCCTTACCGAGGAGGGCAGACAGGTTCTCCTCCGAGAGAGGCATGAGCCGCAGGACGCGCGAGCGAGAGAGCAGAGGGGCCGTGACCTCGAAGGACGGGTTCTCTGTCGTCGCCCCAACGAAGTCAACGAGGCCCTCCTCCAAGGCGGGAAGGAGGGCGTCCTGCTGGGCCTTGTTAAAGCGGTGGACCTCATCGACGAAGACGATCGTGGCTCGTCCCTCGTACTTCAGGCGTTCACGGGCGGCGTCGAGAGCAGCCCGCAGGTCTTTCACCCCGCTCGTGACGGCACTCAAGGGGACGAACTCGCCCTCCATCTCCTCAGCCAGGGCGCGGGCGAGGGTCGTCTTTCCTGTACCCGGGGGCCCCCAGAGAACTATCGCCCCGACTCGTCCCTTCTCCACCGCTGTGCGCAACGGTCCGCCGGGTCCAGTGAGATGATTCTGGCCGACCACCTCGTCGAGTCTCTTGGGCCGCAGGCGTTCGGCGAGCGGCGCCCGTTGAGCGAGGGCGTCGGCTCCGTGAGAGTCGAAGAGATCCAACGGTCGCTCTACGCCCCTCCGGGATATCGTTCGTCGTGCTCGCGCCGCTGGCGGTCCATGCGGCGGGCAGCCTCTAGGACGTCCTGGGGGTAGAGGCTCGCCAAAGCTCCGGTCTCCAGGACCTGCTCGACGGAGTGCTCGGGTATCATCATCCACTCCGCCGCGTGCGGCACGGGCAGCGGCCTGTTACGCACGCGATAGATCATCCACACTACCCAGCGTCCCGGGCGCGAACCGGACAGGAACTTCAAGTATTGCACCTCCTAGTGAACAAGCTTCGAAGATTCTATTCTATCGAAGGAGGTACCACGTGAGTAAAGTACCTGGTCTCCCGTGTACAATATCCCGCGTGAACAGAGAGATTCAGGAGGAAGACTTCTACGATCTGGTCGAGCGGGCGCTGGAGGGGCTGCCGCCGGAGCTCTCGGCGCTCCTGGACAACGTGGCGATAATCGTCGAGGACTGGCCGGACTACTCTACGCCGCTCGCGGCCGAGTATGAAGACGACGTGCTCTACGGACTCTACGAGGGTGTACCGTTGACAGAGCGGTCGGCCGGCTATCACGGGGTTCTGCCGGACAAGATCACGCTCTTCCGTGGCCCTCTGGAGCGGGATTTCCCGCCGAGTCAGCTAGAGGAACAGGTAAGGGTCACGGTGGTACACGAGATCGCCCACCACTTCGGCTTCGACGAGGACCGCATAGAGGAGTTGGGCTGGGGATGAAGTCTCCGAACGAGGGCTCCCTCGCCATCGAGCAGCAGATCGACGCGCCCGCCAAGAGCGTCGCCGCGTACATCGGGGATTTCACGAACGCGAAGGAGTGGATGGTCGGCGTCGAGGGGGTCGAACGCCTCTCGGAGGACTCTTTCCGGATGATGCTTGAGAGCCCGGTCGGCAGGCTCGAACCGGAGGCGAAGATACTGGAGCACGGCAACGGCCTTATACGCTGGATCTATGTATCTGCCCTCGAAGGCGGCGGCGAAGTCACGGTCGTCCCGGAAGCTGACGGATCCTCGTGCCTCGTCTCCTATATCGGCAACTTTACGTTGAAGAGCAAGATCCTCAACCGCGCGGCCCGATTCGCCGGTATGGAGCGCTTCGCGAAGAGAAACGGTGAGCGTTCCCTCCTCCGGCTCAAACAACTCATGGAAGCGAGACGCTACTAGTGACCCTCGGCGCCCTGGAGGCCCTCCTCATACTCTCGATAGTGCTCCTCCTGATCGGGCCCCGCCGTATCGCCGCGATGGGCCGCTCTCTGGGTCGCGGCATCCGCGACTTCAAGCTGGAGTTCGGCAAGCAGAACGAGAAGGAGGAGCTCTCCGGCAAAGAGGACGAGGAGCGGCCTCCTCCTAAGCCCTAGCCCTGGGGTCCCCTACTCCCCGGCCGCCTTCTCGCCTCCTTGACCGTTCTCAGGCTTCCCGCCAGCCTCCGTCGCCTCGCCTCCCTTTCTAGCCGCCTGGCGCTCGGCGCGACGCTTCTCACGCTCCTCCGGCGAGAGCTTCTTGCGCTCGCCGGTCCCTGACTCATCGGCATTGCCCTCGCCAGCCTTCCCGGCCTTCCCTCTCTTCGGCTTCTCCTCGCCGGGCTCGCCATCCGCGGGCTTCTCCTCGACAGGTTTGGGGAGGCCGGTGATCTCTGAGACCTTCGCCAGCACCTCCTCCGCCTTCGGCCTCTCCCCCACCCAGGCATGAGAGACCTTGTGGTCGGAGTCGACGATGAACGTCGCCGGGCGGGCATACTGCCCGTGCTCCTTGTCCTTTTCGAGGAGCCCATACTCGCGGGTAGCCACACCGGAGTAGTCGTAAAGAACATAGGACTTTATGCCCGTCTCGCGCACGAAGTCGCGCGCCTCGGTAGGCTCGGCGAACCCGATGCCGACCAGGGAGCCGGCGGCCATGTTGATCTCCTCCTCCTTCGCAGCCAGGTCCTTGAAGTACGTAACGTCTTCCTCTGACCACCCGCCGCTATAGAAGACCACCACTACAGGACCGCGCGCGGTCCTCATGCTTAACCGCAGCTGCCCTCCCTGCGCTGAAGGCAGGTGGAACTCGGGCGCCTCCGCCCCTACCTCCGGTACCGTCCGCTGTTTAGTACGCGCCATGATCGTATACTCCTTGCTCGTGTAAACGGCCCATTATCCGAATATTACAGGCTGTCGGCCAGCACGACTGCCGCCCGCTCCTTCCTATCACCG
>CADCVD010000036.1:526-14484 GCA_902806055.1 uncultured Rubrobacteraceae bacterium | reverse complement strand
GAAGCGACGCTCGGTGCCTACTACAAGATCATCTCTACTATGGGTATGGAGACTGGCGCAGTGTTCTAGTCTTTGGCGACGGTTACGCGATAGCCGTCGTTGTTCGGAGGGCGGTATACGTAGCCGATGTAGTCGGAGCCGCAAGGGGTGTTGAAGATCGCTGCACCGCCGTTGTATGAGAGGACGCCCGTGGTATCAGTGAATTCGATGCTGGCGGCATCGAGCTCCGCGTATCTGGACTTGATGTCGCGGGTGATCAGCGTGTAGTCCTCTTCGCTCCTCGCTATCGTGTCCACTAGCAGACGGACGGCCTCCGCGCCGTCTCTCTCGACCGGAGTCTCTTCGATGATCTCGTACTCGGGCACGTCCTCCTCGGGCGGCTCGAAGTCTCCGATCCGGATCTCATCTTCCTTCTCCCGGTAACACCGCGACTCCATCGTAGGCTCCTCCACGGCGGTTCCGGCGGCTCTCCCCTTTGCCTGGTTTGCTTCGTCCGTCTGCTCCGCAGCTCGCCCCGCGGCCTTCTCGACGGCAGCGGGTTCCTCACCGGCTTGAGAGGAGGCTCCGGTCTCCCCGAGGCTACATCCGACGAGGATGGCCATACCCGCGAGCATGCACATGACGATGGTTGCTCTTCGCGACAGAACGTCTCCTCCCTTCCTCTCCGAAGACTAACACGATGCATTCTGGGCGGGTATGGCTGGGGAGTGAACAGATAGGCTCCCTAGGAGAGCTGATGTACAAAGTATATTAGGCTGCGCATACTTCTGATGGTGTCGGTAGCCGCGCTTATGGCGGTGATGATAGTGATCAGCGCAATGCCGGCGTTCGCACAGGGGGAATCCAACCGGTAAGCAGAGCAACCCATTTGCCGTAGCCTACAATGAGCCTAGGGCAGTAGGGGCCTGCGTTGATACTTTCAAAGGGCCTAGTGAATCTCTACGCCTATAGTAGGGATGATTTCCTCGCCATAAACATTGAGCGTCTCCTCCTGAGCGTCGTGCATGAGGTAGTTGTTGAACTGGTCCACACCCATGTTCTTTAACTGTGTGAGCTTAGCGATGTGTTCCTCGGCAGTCCCCAAAACACAGAAGCGGTCCACGATCTCGTCGGGGACGAAGTCGGTAGAGGGGTTGCCAGCCTTGCCGTGATGACCGTAATCGTAACCTTGCCGGGCCTTTATATAGTCGGTGAGGGTGACCGGGACCTTTCCTCCTTCGCCGTAACGGGCTACGAGGTCGGCGACGTGGTTGCCGACCATCCCCCCGAACCAACGGCACTGCTCCCGCTGGTGAGCGAGGTCGTCCCCGACGTAGGCGGGGGCCGCGACGCATATCTTTACGTCCTTCGGGTCTCGGCCCGCTCCCACCGCCGCATCGTGGACATGCTTCATGGTCCACTCCAGGATCACGGGATCGGCGAGCTGGAGGATAAAGCCGTCGGCCTTGCGCCCGACGAGGGAGAGGGCCTTCGGACCGTAGCCCGCCATCCACACGTCGACCCTGCCGGCCTCGGCCCAGGGGATGCGCACCTTCGTGCCCGCTGCGTCTATCTCTCTACCTTCGGCGAGTTCCTTGATGACGTGCATCGCATCCTCAACCTCGGCGAGGGTAGTCGGTCTCCTCCCGAGGACGCGGCGGGCGGAGTCGCCCCGACCGATACCGCAGATGGTACGGTTGCCGAACATGTCGTTGAGGGTGGCGAAGAGTGAGGCGGTTACGGAAGGGTCACGGCTCGCCGGGTTGGTGACACAGGGGCCGACCGTTATCTTCTCGGTCGCGGACAGCATCTGCGAGTAGATGACGTACGGCTCCTGCCAGAGTATGTGCGAGTCAAAGGTCCATGCGTGGGTGAAGCCAAGAGCCTCGGCTCTTTTGGTCAGCTCGACGACGCGGCTTGCCGGCGGATCGGTCTGAAAGGTTACGCCGAAGTCCATGCCGTCCTCCCTAATCCTTGCCGGAGCCCGCAATAGCGGTGGCAGCGCCCAGGGCTATACAGATTCCTCCGGAGACGTATAGCCGTACCCGCCGGAGGTCCGCGCCCGCGCTCTTCTGTTTCAACCAGTTACCCGCCGCCCCGCCCACCAGCGCGTAGAGGCCGTCGGTGAACAGTCCGAGAGCAGCGAGTGTGGCGCCAAGGACTACAACCTGCGTCCAGGTTGCACCCCGCGAAGGGTCCACGAACTGCGGCAGGAACGCCAGGAAAAAGAGCGCGACCTTGGGGTTTGAGACCTGGACTAGCACGCTCTGCGCGAAGACGCGGGAGAGGCGCTCCTCTCTACCTACCGATAACGCCTCGTCGTCACTACTGTCATGAGCCAAGAGGTGTTGGAGGCCGAGCCAGACCAGGTAAGCCGCGCCCAACCACTTCACGATCGAGAAGGCGGTCGCTGAGGAGACCAGGATCGCGGAGAGCCCCGCCGCAGCGAAGGCTGCGTGCACGAGGGTGCCTATCTCCACGCCCAGGACGGAGACGAGCCCAGCTGGACGCCCCCCTTCTACGCTGCGGGCGATGACATAAAAGACGGCCGGGCCGGGCACGAGCAGCAACGCCAGCGCCGCCGCCACGAAGAGCTCGAAAGTAGACGCTTCCGGCATCGGTCGACCTCCTAACTCGTCTCCGGTTCGCGGCCCGCTTCGCGGCTCGGCTCGGTAGCGCGACCTCTGAGCATGGAGAGGGCCAGGTATGCGGCTCCCGCAACGAAGAAGGTAAAGAACAGACCGTAGTTGTAGAGGCCCTCGATAAAGGTCGGGTTCTCGAAGACGCCGCTGAAGTTCGGGGTAGAGGCGGCCTTGAGAAATCCGGGCACGACCGGGGCGACAGCAACAAGGACCGCCACGATCGCCCTCCAGTTCCAGCCATTAGAGTAGGCGTAGCGGCCGTCTATCTTGTAGAGATCGACTAGGTCGAGGCGGCGGCGGCGCAGGATCCAGTAGTCAGCGATCATCACAGCCCCGATAGCCCCGAGTAGGCTGCCGTAGCCGACCAGCCAGGTGAAGATGTACGCGCCGACGTTGTTGAAGAGCACCCAGGGGAAAGAGACGACGCCCAAGAGCGCGGTGATCATACCGCCCGTGCGGAACGAGATGTACTGGGGCGCTAGGTTCGAGAAGTCGAACGAGGGGGAGACCACGTTCGCGGCCATGTTCGTGGAGATCTGGGCGATCACGATGATGACCATCGCCAGGATCAGGACTGCGGGTAGCTCGGTGGCGAGCCGGGTGACGAGAACGACCGGGTCCCAGATCGCCTCGCCGAAGACGACGATGGTCGCCGCCGTAACGGCGATCCCTATAAAGCTGAAGGCGGTCATCGTGAGGGGAAGCCCGATAGCCTGCCCGACGATCTGCGAGCGCTGGCTCTTCGCGTAACGGGTGAAGTCCGGGATGTTGAGGGAGAGCGTGATCCAGTACCCAACGTTCGCCGCGAGGCTGGGCCAGAAGAGCGACCAGAACGGCGTGTCCCCCTGCTGTAGCTGCGCCGAGGAGGTAAAGACGTTGCCGATGCCCCCGCCCGCGGAGAAGCCCCAGATCAGCAGAGCTATACTACCGCCGATCAGCAACGGCGCGGAGAAGGACTCGAAATATTTTACGCCCTCGATACCGGTCAGGATGATCGCCACCTGTATCGCCCAGAAGATAAAGAAGGTTATGAACTGGTGCCCGGCGACCCCGGCCCATCCTCCCCAGAGGGTAGTGAGCAAAGCGTCGAGGGCGAGGCCCCCGATCCAGGTCTGTATCCCGAACCAGCCGCAGGCAACCAGGGCCCGGGCAACCGCCGCGAAGTTGGCCCCGCGAACCCCGAACGAGGAGCGCGCGAAGACCGGGAAGGGCACGCCATACTTGGTCCCGGCGTGGGCGTTGAGGAGCATCGGGACGAGAACTAGTAGGTTGCCCAGAGAGATCGTGAGCAGCGCCTGCCACCAGTTCATCCCGGCGGCCATCAGACCCGAGGCGAGGGTGTAGGTCGTTATGACTATCGCCATCCCGATCCAGAGCGCAGCGATGTTGTACGTAGTCCAGGTCCGCTCCTCGGGCTCGGTCGGCGCGAGATCCTCGTTGTACAGGCTGGAACCGCTAACCTCGTCCTTTATTCGCCCGAGCCGCTGGTCGCTCACCGCCATGTCTCTGAACTCTTCCTGCGCAACGCTCTCCCCTTTCTCGCGGTCCTATCCGCGGCTCGCCTCCCGTTCCATCGCCTTGACCGCGAGCCGGTGCAGCGCCCGCACTGATAGCTCCAGGTCCTCCTCCGGCGTGTCCTCCTCCTTTGTGTGGCTCAAGCCTCTCAAGCTCTTAACGAAGAGCATCACGGTCGGCATGAGCCGCGCCATCTCCGCCGCGTCGTGCAACGGGCCGCTCGGCAGTCGGTGCGAGCTTCCGGCGACCTCGGTTACGGCTTCTTCAGCGAGCTCGATGAGCTCCTCGTCGAACGGTATCGGCTCTATCCTCCACAGCCGCTCCCACTCGACAGAGACGCCTTCCTCCTCCGCAACCTTCTCGCTCTCCTCCCTGGCGGTCTTGAGCACCTCCGCGAGCACGTCCGCGTCCAGCGCCCGCTGGTCGAGCGACGTCTCGCACCATCCGTTGAACGCCGTAACGATGGCCGGGGAGACGTTGACGAAGCCGGTCGTGGCGCGCACGTCCTCGCGGCGCGCGGCGTCGTCCCGGAACGTTACCGCCGAGCGAGCCGCCGCGATAAAGGCGTCTCTCCTCACGTCCATAGGCGTCGAGCCGGAGTGGGCGTGCTGTCCGGTAAAGCGAACCGCGTGCCGCTCCACCCCGAAGCATCCGGTAACGACCCCGAGCGGCAGGTCCATCCGCTCCAGCACCGGCCCCTGCTCGATGTGCAGCTCCAGATACGCGATAGCGTTCTCCAGTTGCCTGCTTGCCTCGTTCACCCTATCTAGCTCGATGCCGTGCTCGGCCAAAGCATCCGGGAGCGCGACGCCGTCTCTATCCCTGAGCCCCCGCACGTCGTCCGGTTTGAGAGATCCAGCCGCCGCCCCCGAACCGAAGAGGCTCCGGCCGAAGCGCGCTCCCTCCTCATCCGCCCAGTCCACGAGCCGCAGGGTCACGGGCCGTCTCTGTGGCGCCAGCACGCGCATGACCTCCAGCGCGGCGACGGTGTTCAGGGCGCCGTCGAGCCAGCCGCCGTTGGGGACGGAGTCGATGTGGCCGCCTAATAGGACGGCGCTCTCGGAGTCGCTGGGGGCCGTGGCCCAAAGGTTTCCGGCCTCGTCCGTCTCGACCTCTACGCCCCCGATCTCTTCCAGCTTCTCCCGCAGCCAGCCCCGCGCCTTCGCCCACTCATCGGTCCAGGCGACCCGGCGAGCGCCGTCAGGGCCGCCGGTAAGCCCGGCCAACTCCTTCAGCTCCTCGACGGCACGGCGAGAGTCTACCCATTCGGTCTGCATCAGCCCACCTTCTCCGCTGTCCCGACCTCGGCGAGCGCCTCCTCGAAGACGTTCGCCGCCTCCTCGGCGGCCTCGCGGGTGATGGTAAGCGGCGGCGTAATGCGTACGGCGTTGGCGTTTATACCGCCCTTGCCGACGAGGACGCCCCGCTCCCTACAGGCCTGCATAAAACCGGCCGCCGCCTGCGGCGCGGGCTCCCCGCCCGGCCCGACAAGCTCCATGCCGAGCATCAAGCCCCGTCCGCGCACCTCGCCGATAACGGGATGCTCTCCGGCCATCTTCACGAGGCGGTCTTTGAGGTAGCCGCCCACCTCGTCGGCGTTTCGCTGGAGGTCGTTCTCCAGGATGTAGTCCAGGTTCGCGAGGGCGCCGGCGGTGGAGAGGTGGTTGCCGCCGAAGGTCGAGACGTGAAGGTTCGGGCTTATGGAGTCGATGATCTCCGCTCTCCCCATCACCGCGCCGATGGAGAGACCGTTCCCGAGCCCCTTCGCCATCGTAACCATGTCCGGCTCGACCCCGTGCGCCTCGATCCCCCAGAAGTGGCTACCCGTTCTCCCGAACGCCGTCTGCACTTCGTCGGAGATAAGGAGGATTCCGGTCTCGTCCAGGATCTCCTTGACCCGCTCGAAGTAGCCCGGCGGCGCCTCTATAAACCCGCCCACGCCCTGTATCGGCTCCGCGATAAACGCCGCGACGTGCCCGGTGGTCTGCGTCTCGATGACCGCCCGCAGGTCGTCGGCGCAGAGGAGGTTGCACCCACCCTCGTTGCGGCAGAACGAACAGCGGTACTGGTAGGGGTTGGCGACGTACTGCACGTCGAGCGGCGAGCGGGCGGTGGGGCGCCAACTGCTCTGCCCGGTGATGCCCATCGTCGCGAAGGAGCGGCCGTGGTAGGAGGAGCGCAGCGCGATGACCTCGCTCGATCCCCTGTGAGTCGTCGCGAAGAGGAGAGCAGCCTCGTTCGCCTCGGTGCCGCTTACGGTAAAGAAGATCTTCTTGTCGCCGGAGATCGGGGCGAGCGAGATCAACTTCTCCGCCAACCTCACCTGGTTCTCTATAAGGTAGAGCGTCGAGGAGTGGAGGATCTTCGCGGCCTGATCCTGCACGGCCTCCACGATCTCCGGGACTGCGTGCCCGCTTACGGTCGTTACTATGCCGCCGAAGAAGTCCAGGTACTCGGTCCCCTCTGAGTCCCAGACCTTGAACCCTTCGCCGCGCGTCAGCTCCATCGGGCGCTCGTAGTAGAGAGCTATCCACTCCGGCAGAACCGCCTTGTGCCGCTCCCTCAACTCCTCCGGGTTCATACCCTCGCCTCCAGTCCCCGCGTCGCGGTGAAGCTCCGTTCGACAAAGCGCCCGGAGCCGTGCTCGCCCATTATCTCACCGTTCCTGTAGACCAGCCTTCCCCGTACGTACACCGACGTCGGACCACCGTCGAACGCCATCCCCTCGTAAGGCGTGTAGTCGACGTTGCCGTGCCGGTTCTCCGCCGTCGCCGTGACCGAGAGCTCCGGGTCCCACAACACGATATCCGCGTCCGCTCCCGGGACCAGCGCGCCTTTCTTCGGATACATCCCGTAGATGCGGGCCTGGTTCGTCGAGAGCACCGCGACGAACTGGTTCTCCGAGAGTTTGCCCTCTCCAACACCCAGAGTCCAGAGCGCCATCGCCCGCTCCTCGGCGCCAGGCAGGCCGTTGGGGATCAGGGTGAAGTCATCGCGGCCCATCTCCTTCTGCCCCTCGTAGTTGAACGAGCAGTGATCGGACCCGAATATCTGCAGGTCCCCCACCTTTAGTCCGTTCCAGAGCGCGGGGCGGTTCGACTCATCTCTCAAGGGTGGGGAGCAGACGTATTTAGCGCCCTCGAAGCCCGGTCGCGCGAGGTCAGAGGAGGAGAATGCGAAGTACTGGGGGCAGGTCTCGGCGTAGACGGTCTGGCCTCTCTCATGGGCGCGGTGGATCTCCTCAAGCGCAGGGGCGCAGGAGACGTGTACGACGAGTATCGGCGCGCCGGCCACCTCCGCGAGACGTATCGCCCTGCCCGTCGCCTCGGCCTCGACCTGCGGCGGCCGGGTGAGGGCGTGGAACTTGGGAGCTACATCGCCTCTACCAAGGGCCTGCTCCTGGAGCTTCGCTATCACGTCGCCGTTCTCGGCGTGGACGAGCACGAGGACGCCTGCGTCTTTAGAGAGCTGCAGGGTCTCGAAGAGGTCGTCGTCCTCGCTGTAGAGCGGGGTGCCCTTGTAGGCCATAAAAATTTTGACCGAGGCGATGCCCTTCGCGGCGAGGCTCGGGAGCTCCGCCTTTACGTCGTCGCGTAGGTCCGTGATCGCCACGTGGAACCCGTAGTCGATCAGGGCTTTATCCCTGGCCTTCTCCGTCCACGTCTCGACGGCCCCCGCGAGCGTCCCGCCTTCCTCCTGGAGCGCGAAGTCTATGATCGTCGTCGTCCCGCCCGCCGCCGCCGCAGCCGTCCCCGTAGCCCAGTCGTCGGCAGTTACCGTCCCGCCGAAGGGCATGTCCATGTGAGTGTGCGCATCTATAAAACCGGGCATCACGAGCTTGCCGGAGGCATCCACAATCTCGGCCCTATCGCGAGAGAGATCCGTGCCTACGGCGACGATCTTCTCGTCCTCGACGAGCACGTCCGCCCGGTAGCTGCCCTCGGCGGTAACGACCGTCCCGCCGGTAAAGAGTAACCCGCCCATCCGTCCAGTCCTCCTTCTCGCCGAAATCCGTCGGCAGAACGGCTCAGGTTCCGGCGCTCGGCTGCCTCTCCCGTTGTTACTGCAGTGTGTACAACACCAGTATCCCAGTCAACCGCCCCGTACGAGGATATACGAGAGTAAGCTCGCCAAAGATACGTGAGCAGTCTTCGGCGCGCTTTTGCTCGCCGGACAGTTTTCGAGCATCGGATTCCGCCGCCGCTATCCCGGCGAAATCGCGCTAGCTCTCCTTCGGCCAGCGGAGCTTGGGGATCACACGCTCCCCGTAGACCTTTATGAACTCCTCCTGGTTTCGCCCGACGTTGTGGACGTAGATCTCGTCGAAGCCCAGATCCACATAGTGCTGGATGTGCTCCAGGTGCTCGTCGAGGTCGGCGGAGGTCAGGACGCGGTTCTTGAAGTTGTCTATGTGGACAAGCTTCGCCATCGCGGCGAAGTCCTCGGGGTTGCGGATGTCTGCTTTGGGGAAGGGCATCCCGCCGTTCGGCCACTCCTTGACGGCCTGATCCTCGGCCTCCTGCTGCGAGTCGGCCCAGGAGACGTGGAGTTGAACCATGCGCGGCATCGCGTTCGGGTCCTTGTCCTCCTGACGCGCCCCCTCTTCGAACTTCTGCATGAGCATCTTGATCTTCTCGTCAGCGGCGCCGACGGTGATGATCCCGTCGCAGAAGCGCCCGGTGCGCTTGCTCATGATCGGACCGGCCGTAGCCACGTAGATCGGGGGAGGCGTCTCGGGCATCGTGTACAGCCTCGCGCTCTCTAGCTTTACATGCTCGCCCTGGTACTTGACTACCTTGCCTGTAAACAGCCTGCGGATGACCTCAATCGACTCCATGAGGATGCGCAGCCGCGTCGGCGCCTCGGGCCAGTATTCGCCGACGACGTGCTCGTTGAGCGCCTCGCCGGCCCCAAGTCCTAACCAGAATCGCCCCGGGTACATCGCTTCCAGGGTGGTAGCAGCCTGGGCGATGATCGCCGGGTGGTAGCGGAACCCCGGTGGCGTCACGCCGGTCCCGAAGCGGAGGTTTGTCGTCGCCCCTAGAGCGCCGAGCCAGGACCACACGAAGGCGCTCTGACCCTGCTCGGGGGTCCAGGGGTGGAAGTGATCCGAGGCCATCACGGAGGTGAAGCCCGACTCCTCGGCCTGCTTGCACCACTTCAGCAGATCCCTGGGATGGAACTGCTCGAACATCGCCGCGTACCCTACCGTGCCCGTGGTCTTCATGCCGCCTCCTCTGTTAGACGAACGCTATAGGCACGCCATTATATTCACGCAGGATAACGAGGCTTCCCAGCCCATAGTCGGTCGCTGAAATTACCAGGAGAGTCCTGGCTGGAACCAAGTACCGCTCGTTTACCGGCTGCGCTTACGCTCGCGCGGCATCTTTCATGACGCTTGCCAGCATTCCGTAGGTCGTAGCCCAGGACTCCTGGACCTCGGTTCTGAAGCCGTCGCCTAGACCCTGTCCTAGAGTCCACAGTAGCGCCGCGCCGGCGGTATCGTAGTGTTCGTCCTTTACGCCGTAGTCGGCATGACGTCGTCCTAAGCCCCGGACAGCAGGCAGCGTCTGGTCCAGGTTGTCCAGGCCCTGTACGGCAACGGTGATCATTTGCATCAGCTTGCGGCCTTGCTCTTCCATGTCCGAGGTGAACAACGGCCGGACTCCCGGGTCGAGCTCGAAGAGCTTTCCATGAAACAGTCGCGCAGCTACATCAGAGATCGGTATCACCTTCTCCCAGGTGGTTCGCACCAACTCTTTCTCCCGAAGCGTTATTATCGGATCCCTACTCTAGCGCGCTTTACCAAGTTCAACACCTTTATAGCAGCTACCTCATAAATTCGATCGACTGTAGACCATTTCAGAAGTGGCCCGGCGAGAATACTCTCAGGGGACTCGCCGCCAGACCGCGACCGCCTTCTGGTACTCTTCGCGGCAACTGCGCAGCCTCAAACCTCTCTTCCAGTTCAGCTACCTTGGGTTCTGCGGCTACAGAGCTAAAACGGCAGGCGCGAGACGCCGCTCGCGGAGAAGAGGCTCGCCGGGTCTAATCGAAGTCGCGTCCCTCGTCTGCTTGTTCGCCTTTGGAGCCGGCACCCTTCTCCAACTGGTCGGCAACCCAGCGGCACCACTCCTCATATCCGCGTTCGTAGATGAGGCCGCGCCGGAGCGACGCGTAGCCGGCGAACCAGGGGGAATCCACGGATCTCACGTTCTCACCCTGCTCGCGCTCCATCCAGGCCCGCGTCTCCTCGTAGCGCGCCAGTTGCTCTTCATGCCGCAGCGCCTCTTCTCGAAAGAGCTGTGCGGCCTTCTCCGGATCGGCGAGCCAGACAGAGTACGCTTTGAGGACTAGCTCGTCGCGAGGAACGTTCGGCGGCGGCGGCTGCGTAACCCAATCTTTAAGCGCCTCAAGGCCGCCCTCCGTAATCTCATAGACCTTTTTGTCCGGCCGCTCCCGTTGCTCGACCACCCGATGCGTTACATACCCTCCGTCTTCAAGACGGGCGAGCTCCGGGTAGATCTGACTGTGCCTCGCGCTCCAGAAGTTTCCCACCCGCCCCTTCATCCGCTGCGTCAGGTCGTACCCGCTCAAAGCCTCCTGTGCCAGCAAACTCAAGATCGCATATCCAAGCGTCTTCATTGCCCTCCTAACTTTTGCTATGTCAATCTTGACATATGCTACTGTAGTCTGTAGGATAGTATATGTCAGTATTTACATAGTGGTTAGTGGCACGAAAGGAGGAGAAGATGCACGGCAGGTTACATGCGGTGCACAGAATGAAACTTGGTGCACGACAGGTACGCGGACCTTTCGGGCTCGACGTGGAGAAGATGAGTCCGAGGGGAAAGATCGTGGCGGCGCTCATGGTGTTGGGGCTGGTCGCGCTCTCCGGGGTCTTCCTTGCGCTGACCCCGGTGTGGTGGATCTTTACGACGTACTTCTGGATCGCGTTCCCGGCTTTGGGATTGTTGGGGAGCGGTATCGCGGGGTTGAGAGAGGGAGGTGTGGGGCGGGTCTCCGAGGAGATTAGGGAGCGGGAGCTATTGGAGACGCTCAGGGATCACGGCGAGGTCACGCCCGCCGGAGTCGCCGCCGAGACCTCTCTAACTGTGGCCGAGGCCGATCGGAGGCTCAGGGCGTTGGCCGAGGGCGGACACTTGGAGGTCAAGGCGCGTGGCGGAGGCATCTTCTACGCGCTCTGGGAGGCCGAGGGCCGAATCGCTGGTGTGAAGTGAGTACCGGCACGACGAGTAGCCAGGGGTCGGTTACGGATGGCGCGAGATCCCGCAGCCGGATATTAATGCTAGCGACCGCCGCGACGATCTTTAGCGTTCTGCATCACGCCGACCACGTCATCCGGGGCAACCACTCAGGATGGCCTTTCCAGGAGAATGTCACGCCTTTCACGTTCAGTCTTCTAATCTACGCGTTCATCCTGCTGGGGATCTATTTAACTGCCAGGGGACACTCTATCGCTGGTTATCATTTGTTCGTCGCTGTTGCAGGTCTGCTGCTCATTAGCTTCGTCCACTTCATACCAGTATGGGACCATGAAGCGCCGATGGAGGATATCTATGCGGCATACGGTAGCCCATCGGCCGGGCTCTTCGCGCTCGTGATCCTGGCGGGACTAATAATCAGCGTGGCGCTGTTGGCTATCTTCGCCCTCAAGACGCTCCGGGCGCGGTCGTGACCCACGCAAGGAGGAAACATGCGCAGTAGATCGTTCCCAATTCACGGAACGGAGAGATGATGGAACGAAAGACGAACTCGCGCGAACAACTTAAGGCGCGGCGCACTCCGGTAACCATCGGGGCCCTGGCTGTCGCTGCCGACGCGATCGGAGCTTTGGCGATGGAAGCAGCGGCTGCCGGCCGTGCGACCGTAAGCTCACTCCTTCCCGGACGAGATTGGAACCCGCACGACCGGAAACCCGCCACCAGCAACGTTCCGCGGCCCTTCCAGATCCTGGAGAAACACAGGTACGTCCGCCTGGCCACCTACCGCAAGAACGGCGAGACGATTGCGGCGCCGGTATGGTTCGTGCTGGTGGATGGCCGCATCTACATAACAACACCGCCGCGATCCGCCAAGATGAAGCGCATCCGTAACGATCCGCAGGTGCTCCTGATGCCGTGCAACGCCTGGGGAGCGCGCCCCGGGGCGAGAGCGTAGAGGGCGTCGCCAGGATCGTGGAGGACACCGTGCCTGAACGCGCCAGGACAGCCCTACAACGCAGATACCGGCTAGGACTCGCGTTATTTCGCCTTCTCGGACAACGGGAGATCGGTCAGATCAGGCTAGAGATCCAGCCGGCTATCGTCGTCCTCGATCCGTCGGGGTCGACTTCTCTTCATCTTAGCCGTACATACCAAGGATCGAAAGGTGAGAGCCGACGCGGTAAGCGGATCAAAGAAGAGGCGCCGGAAGCCTCGGGACTGAGCGAGTTAGGATAAACATCAGAAAGGAGGACAAGTAGATGCCTTGGGAGGCTATAAGGGTTGCTCGTTTCGCCAACCTTCTGCTGGCGGGTTTCCTCGCCGGTAACGAGTTCGGGACCAAGGTGGCAGTTCATCCGGCCCTGGAGAGGTTGAGCACGCCAGAGCGCGTCCGGGCCGAGCAGGAGGTGACCCGGCGCTACGCCTCGATAATGCCCTTCTGGATGTCCTCGGTTATCGTCTCGTGCCTGCCTGTCCTTGCGTTAGGGCGGAGAGCCTCCGGCTTCCGCTACTCCTTGCTGGGCACGCTCTGCTTCGTGGCGATGCTCGCCTCGACCGGGTTCGGGAACATACCGATCAACAAGCGTGTGTTGGAACTCTCTTCAGAGACGGATCAGGAAGAGTTCGTCGAGTTGAGAGAGCGTTGGGATCGGCTGCACACGCTGCGCGTCATCCTCAACGTAGCCGGGCTCGGGTTCCTCGTCGTGGGAGCGCTAGCTGAGGACAAAGTGTGAGAAAGCTCAGGTCGATCAAGAACATAGCCGTTCAAGGCACGGGTCCGCTACGGGCTAGATGGATCTCGGCACGCTCGCGGTCGGCGCTTTGGCAACGTGTGCCGATGACAACAGCACTCTTTAGTGGCTCGGTCGCCGTAAACCGAGGCGAGGAAGAACGCCTCTCTACAGGAGAGCTAAAGGGTAGGCAGCTACATGATCTAAAGCTGATGGTTGAACGGTAACAGATTCGGGAGGTCTGAAAGATGACACGTATAGTCAACGGCAGGTACACGGCAAGCATGAAGGAGACGTTCGTCGTTTTCCTGATAGGGATGTGGCTTCCGCTTCACAAAAACCCTGCGGCCGTCGGCCGTGGGTGATCCGGGCGAGGTCATCAGCGTTTTGGCAACACCCCTACTATCTGATTCGATTAGGAGGTTATTATCATGGCCCAGATCGTACCCGGAAGGTTTACCGCCAGGACTGACGATCCGTTCGTTGTTTTCCTGATAGGTATGCGCATAAACAGGGTCCTGGCTGTTAGGAAGTGGCTGCCCACGGTCCGCGCGATGGGACCTATGCTCCGAGAGCTCTACCGGCACCCCGAGAAGGGGTTCCTTGGGGCGGAGTTCTTCCTCTACTCTCGGGGGCCGGCCGTACTACAGTACTGGCGCTCCTTCGAGGACCTCGAAAAGTTCGCCCGCAACCCGGACGACCCGCACCTCCCAGCCTGGCAGCGCTTCAACCGTACCATAGGCTCGGACGGCTCGGTCGGCATCTTCCACGAGACCTTCATCGTCGAGCGGGGCAACTACGAGGCGATCTACTCGAACATGCCGGTCTTCGGGCTCGCCAAAGCAACCGAGCACGTCCAGGCCATC
>CADCVD010000036.1:0-516 GCA_902806055.1 uncultured Rubrobacteraceae bacterium | reverse complement strand
TGGCCGCGAGACGGCGCGGCGACGTCTCATGCGGGGCGAGAATAAGCCTGCGGTACCCTCGCCGGAATAACTAACCGTTCGTGAAGCGTCCCGGTTAGCCCTGTTAGTGCGCTCAAGCGAAATGGCTCGGCACCACCGGAGTGGTAAGAGAAGAGCGCGAACGGCGCCTAGTCATAGTGAGTCGGGCCGAGACGAACGCGAATACCATAACGGCACTGCCCTTCCGTGCCACACTCAGGCGGGGCGACACCTTTATGTTGACCGTACTCGCTAGCTAGCGGCACTGGGTGCTTTAGATATTCGAGCAACATGTTGAGACGTTTCCCGGAGGCAGTTTCTAGGTTCAAAAGATTGCGGGCAGATAGTATATGGGGGGAGCAGCGTTCGGATGAGACATCATCGACTTGTAGAGTCCTCTACACTAAGCGCTTCAGCGTCCGCTAGGAGCCTTCTTTGTCGCGACGAGCCGCTCGCAGCCTTGAGAGATGTGCGAGGCTTGCTACAATCTAGCGCGCC
>CADCVD010000035.1 GCA_902806055.1 uncultured Rubrobacteraceae bacterium | reverse complement strand
GGGGATAAGGCCCACGCGCAAGACTGTGGTCACGGGTGTAGAGATGTTCAACAAGTCTATGGACTCAGCGCAGGCCGGAGACAACATAGGGGCGCTCTTGCGAGGGGTAAAGCGCGAGGACATAGAGCGCGGTCAGGTCTTGGCGAAGCCCGGGAGCATAACGCCGCACACGAAGTTCAAGGCCGAGGTCTACGTCTTGAGTAAGGAAGAGGGAGGGAGGCACACGCCGTTCTTCTCTAACTACAGGCCGCAGTTCTACTTTAGGACGACGGACGTAACGGGGGAGATAAGGCTCGAAGAGGGTGTAGAGATGGTGATGCCGGGAGACAACACGGTGATGAATGTGGAGTTGATCAGTCCTATAGCTATGGACGAGGGGCTTAACTTCGCCATACGCGAGGGTGGCAGGACCGTTGGTGCTGGCGTCGTTACCGAGATCGTAGAGTAGACTTAGCGGCTTGAAATTAGTATGGGGGCGAGGCGCCGAGTCTCGCCCCTGTGATTTGGAGGATCGTTGTGCGACAATTAGTAACGCTGGCTTGCGAGGAGTGCAAGCGCCGGAACTACCACAGCAGGAAGAACCGGCGGAACACCCCGGATCGTATCCAGTTAATGAAGTATTGTCCCTGGGACAAGCGGCATACGCTGCACCGGGAGACCAGATAGGCAGAGGGCAGTAGCTCAGTTGGTAGAGCAGCGGTCTCCAAAACCGCAGGTCGTGGGTTCGAGTCCCTCCTGCCCTGCTCTCAGTAATCAGAAGAGGCGAGGAAACGATGGGCAATAAACGAGGCGCTACCGCGGCCAAGGGCGGCGGTAGGGGTAAAGCCCAGGAAAAAGAGAAGCGCCGCTTCGGCGGCGGGGCCGTGAAGTTCACCCGGGAGGTCCGGGGTGAGCTCAAGAAGGTAAACTGGCCAAACCGCGATCAACTCCAGCAGAGCACGGCTGTGGTCGTGATCATCGTGGTGACGCTTACGTTGTTCGTAGCCTTCTGGGACTTTATCTTCCAGTACCTCGCCAGACTAATATTTACTTAGCAGAAGGTTGTGGCTTTGAAGAAGTGGTTCGTTGTCAATACTTACTCGGGGCATGAGAACAAGGTGCGCGCTACCATGGAGCGCCGTATAGATTCTTTCGGTCTGAAGCGCCACTTTGGCGACATCAGCATACCGACCGAGAGCGTAATCGAGATAAAAGACGGCAAGAAGGTTCCCACCATTCAGCGCCAGTTCCCGGGCTACATCCTGGTGAACATGGACCTGAACGACGATACTTGGCGCCTCGTTCGCCACACCCCGGGCGTTACTCAGATTGTCGGCAACGGCGACAAGCCGCTCCCTTTGAGCCGCGCGGAGGTCGAGAGGTTGCTGCGTCCGGGCGAGGTCGCGGAGGCGCGCGAGAAGGTCAAGACCACCGTAGACTACTCCGTCGGGGAGACCGTCAAGGTCATCGCCGGCCCGCTCGCGGACTTTACGGGTGTGATCTCCGAGATAAACGTGGACCAGTCGAGGTTGAAGGTGCTAGTCTCGATCTTCGGGCGTGAGACGCCGGTCGAGCTCTCCTTTAGCCAGGTCGCGAAGCTTTAACAACCAACGCAACAGATAGGAAGGAATTAGTATGGGCAGAGGACGTGGACGCGGCAGGCGCGTCGCGCGAAAGCTGAAGTTGCAGATTACGGGCGGACAGGCTAACCCGGCGCCGCCGGTCGGCCCGGCGCTAGGCCAGGCACAGGTGAATATTGGGGAGTTTGTGCGTCAGTTCAACGATGCCACACGCGACCAGATGGGCCAGGTCGTCCCGGTGGAGATCACGGTGTACGAGGACCGTTCGTTTACCTTCGTTACTAAGACGCCGCCAGCGGCGTTCCTGCTCAAGCAGGCAGCGGGCCTCGACAAGGGGAGCGGTGAGCCGAACCGGGCCAAGGTAGGCGCGGTTACCCGGTCGCAGGTCGAGGAGATAGCGAGGACCAAGATGCCGGACCTCAACGCGGCCAATGAAGATGGCGCCGTAAAGATAGTCGAGGGTACGGCCAGGAGCATGGGGATTACGGTAAATGGCTAAGAGACTACTAGAGCAGAGGCAGCAGATCGACAGGGAGAGGCTCTACCGCCCGCGCGAGGCGTTGGAGCTTCTGACCGGCCTGGACGGGGCCAAATTCGATGAGAGTGTTGAGGTTCACGTCAACCTGAACGTGGACCCGCGCAAGGCCGACCAGATGGTTCGAGGTACGCTCATGCTCCCGAACGGCACCGGCAAGACGCGGCGGGTCGCGGTCTTTGCGGAGGGCGAGAACGCTCGGGAGGCCGAGGAAGCCGGGGCGGACGTCGTCGGCTCCGAAGACCTGGCGGCACGCATCCAGAACGAGGGCTTTATGGACTTCGATGTGGCGGTGGCGACGCCGGACCAGATGAGGGTGGTTGGCAGGCTCGGCCAGATCCTGGGTCCGCGTGGCCTTATGCCCAACCCGAAGAGCGGGACGGTCACGCCGAACGTCGGGCGGGCGGTCGAGGACATCAAGCGCGGTAAGGTCGAGTACCGGGTCGACCGGTACGGGATCATCCACGGTATCATCGGCAAGAAGTCGTTCGACGCGGACAGGTTGGTCGAGAACTACTTCGCCCTGCGCGACGAGCTGCAGCGAGTGCGTCCGGCGCCGGTCAAGGGCCGGTACTTCAAGTCCGTAGCAATCTCGACCACGATGGGTCCGTCCGTCAAGGTTGACCCTTCGGCCGAGAGGGATTAGTATCTCTCTCGCTTAACAATAGATAGAGACCAGAGACAGCCGGGACCCGTACAAGGGTTTAATCATCCGGCCGAGGTCGCAGTGAATTCGAGCTCTACAGAGCCCCGGGTGCCTGCGGCCCCGGGGTTCGATTCGTAGCGAGGAGTTTGAGGCATGAAACGGGAAGACAAGGCGCGGGTGATCGAGGATCTTGCCGAGAAGCTCAAAGATAGCGCCGTGGTGCTCGTAGACTACAAGGGCATCAACGTGGCTCAGAGCACTCAGCTCCGAGCGCGTAGCCGCGAGTCGGGCGTGGATTTTGTAGTCGCTAAAAACACACTTGCAAAGAGGGCGGCGGACCAGGCGGGCGTGGAGGGTCTCGACGATCTCCTTGTAGGGCCGACGGCTATTGCCTTCTCTGAGGATCCGGTCGTAGGAGCGAAGCTGATGGCGGAGTTCGCGGACCAGGTCGAGTCTTTCGTTCTGAAGGGCGGTCTCCTCGAAGGCGGCCGCGTGCTGGACGAGGCGGAGGTCGTGGCCCTGAGCAGGCTACCGGGACGCGAGCAGTTGATCGCCCAGGTGGTCGGGGGTATCGGTTCCCCGCTTACTAGCTTCGTCACGGTGCTAAACAACACCGTCCAGGGCCTCGTAGTCGCGCTCGGTCAGATCGCCGAGCAGAAGCAGGCCGCTCAGTAGAGCAGTCGTAACAAGTAGCGAACGGTAAACGGTAGAGTCAGGAGGATTTGAAGTGGCTGTAAATAAAGAAGAGTTGATGGAGACCATCGAGAACATGAGCGTTCTCGAACTCTCGGAGCTGGTGAAGGCGCTGGAGGAGAGGTTCGGCGTGTCGGCGACCGCGGTTGCGGCGGCGCCCGCTGCGGGTGCCGCCGGCGCGGACGGTGCCGCGGCGGTCGAGGAGGAGCAGACCGAGTTTGATGTCGTCCTCCAGGACGCGGGCGCCAAGAAGATACAGGTCATCAAGGAGGTCCGCGCGGCCACGGGTCTGGGCCTAAAGGAGGCCAAGGCTCTCGTAGATGACGCCCCGAACCCCGTTAAGGAGGCCCTCTCCAGAGAGGATGCCGAGGCCCTCAGAGACAAGCTTCAGGAGGCTGGTGCTACCGTCGAATTGAAGTAAACGGCTGCTAAAGAGAATAGCTTTCTTCGGCGGTTGTTTGACTGCCGAGCCGTTAGGAGCGCCCCCGCGGGTAGGTTGCGGGGGCGCTCCTTCGTACAGCTGCTTCGGTTCCGCTTCTCCTTGCTGTCGCTGATTTATTGTCGACAGCTACAAATGGTGCTACACTGCCGGGCGTCGATCTGCCAGGATCGTCAGTAAACTTAATGTAATCATCGCAATGTGTCTTGACTTCTCAAAAGCTGGGAGGTAAGATACTCCATTGCGTGTTCAGCCGTTTTCCAACAATTATCCGCGGAGGAGAGCTAATTTGGTGACCCCCATCGTGCGCCGGCAGCGCCACCCTTACGCCCGGATGCAGACTGATTTTGCTCTGCCCAATCTTATAGAGATTCAGCGTACCTCTTTCGAGAAGTTTCTCAACGAGGGCATTCAAAGAACGCTAACGGAGATCTCTCCAATCGAGGACTATACGGGCTCCTACGCCGTGGAGTTTGGAGAGGCCCATTTCGACGAGCCTTCCTTCTCCATCGAGGAGTGCGTCTCCAAGGACAAGACATACTCCGCGCCGTTGTTCGTAAAGGTTCGTTTCATTATCAAGGAGACCGGGGAGCTCCGGGAGCAGGATGTCTTTATGGGCGATTTCCCGCTCATGACCGACTCGGGGACCTTTATTATCAACGGGACCGAGCGGGTCGTGGTTACGCAGCTCGTGCGTTCGCCGGGGGCGTACGTTATGGAGCCTAAGGATGCCAGCAAGCAGGTTCTGACAGCGAGTCTCATGCCGAGTCGGGGGTCCTGGCTTGAGTTCGAGGTCGAGACCAAGGGATACGTCTCTGTACGCATAGACAGGAAGCGCAAGCTGCCTGTAACCGTGCTGCTTAAGGCTCTCGGGATGGGTGGCCCGGAGGAGTTGCTAGGACGCTTCGAGGGATCGTGGCTCCTGCGCAACACTCTGGAGAAGGACGATACCGCCTCAAGGGAGGATGCGCTTCTGGAGGTGTTCCGGCGGCAGCGTCCGGGGGAGCCGGTCAACATCGAGAACGCCGAGAACCTGGTCAACGGACTCTTCTTCGACCCCAAGCGCTACGATCTCTCCGAGGTGGGGCGCTACAAGGTCAACAAGAAGCTCAAGCTCGACGTCTACGACAAGACGTACACGCTCACTATCGAGGACATCGAGGCTCTCCTAAAGCGGCTCATCGAGACTGCCGAGGGGCTCGCCGAGGACGAGGAGTTCGGTAGGATCAACTACGAGCGCGTCCGGGCCAAGCTCGACGAGTACGAGCACTTCGGTAACCGCAGGTTGCGGACCGTGGGAGAGCTCGTGCAGGAGGCGTTCAGGATCGGGATGTACCGCATGGAGCGGGTCGTGCGCGAGCGGATGACGACGCAGGACACCGACACGATCACGCCGCAGAGCGTGGTTAACACCAAGCCGGTCGCGTCGGCGATCAAGGAGTTCTTCGGCTCCTCACAGCTCTCGCAGTTTATGGATCAGACGAACACGTTGAGCGGGCTCTCTCACCGGAGGCGCCTGAGCGCGATGGGCGCGGGCGGTCTCTCTCGTGAGCGGGCTCCCATAGAGGTGCGCGACGTGCACCCGACCCACTACGGGCGGATGTGCCCGATCGAGACGCCGGAGGGGCCGAACATCGGGCTCATTGGGTCGCTCTCGACGTATGCGACGGTGGACAACTATGGCTTCGTGCAGACGCCGTACCTCAAGGTGCGCGACGGCGCGGTTACCGACGAGATCGAGTACCTCTCCGCTGACGAGGAGGAGGAGTTCACGATCGCTCAGGCCAACACGCCGGTCGAGGATGGGACGGGCAGGATCACTGCCGAGAGCGTCCTTGCGCGGCAGCGGGGCGGCGAGGTTGCGTCCGTGTCGCCCGAGGAGGTCGACTATGTGGACGTCGATCCAGTGCAGATGGTCAGCGTGGGTACGGCTCTTATCCCGTTCCTAGAGCACGACGACGCCAACCGGGCTCTCATGGGCGCGAACATGCAGCGGCAGGCCGTGCCGCTGCTCCGCAGTCAAGCCCCGTACGTCGGTACCGGCATGGAGTTCCGGGCGGCGGCGGATACTGGCGACGTGCTCATAGCGCGCAACGCCGGGACCGTTGAGCGGGTCGTTGCAGAGAAGATTACGGTCCGCGGAGAAGATGGTGAGACGGACGAGTACCGCCTGCGCAAGTTCGCCCGCTCCAATCAGGGTACGTGCGTCAACCAGCGGCCGCTCGTCAAGGAGGGCGAGGAGGTCCAGGCGGGTACCGTACTAGCGGATGGATCTTCGACCGACCAGGGCGAGCTCGCTTTGGGCAAGAACATGCTCGTGGCGTTTATGCCGTGGGAAGGGTTCAACTTCGAGGATGCGATCATCATCTCCGAGCGGGTCGTCAAGGACGACGTGCTCACCTCGATCCACATTGAGGAGTACGAGGTCCAGGCGCGGGATACCAAGCTCGGACCGGAGGAGATCACCCGCGATATCCCCAACGCCTCTGACGATGTCCTAATGAACCTCGACAGCGACGGCATCATCCGCATCGGCGCTGAGGTTGCCTCGGGTGATGTACTCGTCGGCAAGGTGACGCCGAAGGGAGAGTCCGAGCCGACGCCGGAGGAGAAGCTCTTGCGGGCTATCTTCGGCGAGAAGGCGCGCGAGGTCAAAGACTCTAGCTTGAAGGCTCCGCACGGCGAGGGCGGCACCGTCATCGACGTCAAGCGTTTCAGCCGTGAGGCGGGCGACGAGCTACAGCCGGGCGTCAACGAGATGGTCCGGGTCTTCGTGGCCAAGAAGCGCAAGATCGCCGAGGGCGACAAGCTAGCCGGACGGCACGGTAACAAGGGTGTTATCTCAAAGATCGTGCCCGAGGAGGACATGCCCTATATGGAGGACGGGCGTCCGGTGGACGTTATACTCTCGCCCCTAGGCGTTCCGAGCCGGATGAACATAGGTCAGATCCTGGAGACGCACCTCGGTTGGGCGGCGAGCCAGGGGCTTGGTCAGAACGGGGGCGAGCCGACTTTCGTCTCTACGCCGGTCTTCTCAGGAGCGGAGGTAAAGGATGTCGATGAAGCGATAGACGCGGTCCGTCAAGACGGCGGGGCGGCTGTCGGTATGGGTCGCGGCGGCAAGGTGACGCTCTACGACGGGCGGACCGGCGAGCCGTTCGACGGCAAGATCACCGCCGGTTACATGTACATACTGAAACTCTTGCACTTGGTGGATGACAAGATCCATGCCAGGAGCACCGGACCGTACTCGCTGGTTACCCAGCAGCCCCTGGGCGGCAAGGCCCAGTTCGGCGGCCAGCGCTTCGGCGAGATGGAGGTGTGGGCGCTGGAGGCCTACGGCGCCGCGCACACTTTGCAGGAGTTGCTGACGATAAAGAGCGACGATAGGGTCGGCCGGGTCAAGAGCTACGAGTCGATAGTCAAGGGAGAGAACATCCCCGAGCCGGGCGTGCCGGCCAGCTTCAAGGTGCTCTTGAAAGAGATGCAGTCGCTCGGGCTCTCTGTCAAGCCGGTGTACAACGCGGAGGCGGCGGTCGAAGACCAGGACCGTAGGGACTGGGATGAGGCGGCGCGGGCCCTGGGGATCAACCTCAGCCGCGAGGAGCCGACAGGAAACCTGGACGACAAGCCCGATACCTTCGCAAGCTAACAGAAACCATGCGGACTGGCGCGACACGCGCCGGTCCGCGCGAGCGTCGGTCGGAGACTACGAGAGAGGAACTATAGAGCGTGCAGGGTCTAGAGCGCGACATAGACATTAATAAACTGGAGAAGATCTCCATCGGCCTCGTCTCGGCCGGGGAGATAAGGGAGTGGTCTCGCGGCGAGGTGACGAAGCCGGAGACCATCAACTACCGTACTCTCCGCCCCGAGAAGGACGGCCTTTTCTGTGAGCGCATCTTCGGTCCGTCAAAGGACTGGGAATGCTACTGCGGCAAGTACAAGAGGATCCGCTTCAAGGGCATCATCTGCGAGCGTTGCGGCGTCGAGGTGACGCGCGCCCGCGTACGCCGGGACCGGATGGGCCACATCGAGCTCGCCGCCCCGATAGCGCACGTGTGGTTCGTAAAGGGCGTGCCGAGCCGGATGGGTTATCTGCTGGATATCAGCCCGAAGGACCTCGACCGTGTGCTGTACTTCGCGAGCTCCATAGTTACGTGGGTTGACCGCGAGGAGCGGGCCAACGACATAGATAGCTTGCGGGATCAGGTCGAGGAGGAGATCCGCCAGCTTGAAGAGGAGCGAGACGAGGAGGTCTTGCAGACCCAGGCGCTGCGTACCAAGCGCGAGAGCGTCATCAAGGGCGAGAGCTCCCCGGACGAGTTGACCGAGGAGTACGCGGAGATCCCCGAGGAGGAGCGTGAGGCGGCGATCCAGCGGGTCTACAAGGAGGCTGAGGAGACCGTCCAGGACGTTCAGCGCTCCGTAAACGAGCAGATAGAGCTCACCCGGCGGGCGTGGGAGGAGTTCCAGACGCTCGAGCCGAGGCAGATCGTGGACGACGAGGAGCTCTTCCGCGAGATGAAGGATCGCTTCGGGGACGAGTACGGCTACGGGGTGTACTTCCGCGGAGGGATGGGTGCCGAGGCTGTGCGGGACCTTATAAGCCAGGTCGATCTCGAAGAGGAGGCCCAGGAGCTTCGGGACACGGTTAACGAGGCGAAGGGTCAGAAGCGCCAGAAGGCCATCAAGCGTCTGAAGGTCGTCGATGCGTTCCGCACCAGCGACAACAGGCCGGAGTGGATGATCATGGACGCCGTACCCGTCCTGCCGCCGGACCTGCGCCCGATGGTTCAGCTCGACGGCGGCCGCTTCGCCACGAGCGACCTCAACGACCTGTACAGGCGCGTCATCAACCGCAACAACAGGCTTCGGAGGCTTTTGGACTTAGGGGCTCCGGACGTCATCGTGAACAACGAGAAGCGGATGCTCCAGGAGGCCGTGGACGCCCTGTTCGACAACGGCCGCCGCGGACGCGCCGTTACGGGCGCCGGTAACCGGGCGCTCAAGTCGCTCTCCGACATGCTCAAGGGCAAGCAGGGGCGCTTCCGGCAGAACCTGCTCGGTAAGCGCGTGGACTACTCGGGCCGTTCGGTGATCGTGGTCGGTCCGGGCCTTGAGATGCACCAGTGTGGTTTGCCCCGCCTCATGGCGGTCGAGCTCTTCAAGCCGTTCGTGATGAAGGTGCTCGTAGACCGGGCGCTCGCGCCGAACATCAGGAGCGCCAAGCAGATGGTCGAGAGGCTGCGTCCCGAGGTGTGGGACGTGCTAGAGGACGTTGTCAAGGAGCACCCGGTGCTCTTGAACCGCGCGCCGACGCTGCACAGGCTCGGTATCCAGGCGTTCGAGCCGGTGCTGGTCGAGGGCAAGGCTATACAGGTCCATCCGCTGGTCTGCTCGGCGTTCAACGCTGACTTCGACGGCGACCAGATGGCGGTTCACGTGCCCTTGAGCCCGGAGGCCCAGGCCGAGGCGCGGGTGCTGATGCTCTCGACGCAGAACATCCTGCTGCCGGCGAACGGGTTCCCGATCGCGGTTCCGTCGCAGGACATGGTACTCGGGCTCTACTACATCACCTACGCGGACGACGACTTCGAGGAGCAGGACCCGAAGGCGTTTATCTCCTCTTACGACGAGGCGGAGGCGGCGTACAAGGAGGGGTCGCTTAAGATCCACGACAAGATCCTGTTGCGGCGCGATGGCGGTAAGGTCGAGACCACTCTCGGGCGGGCGCTCTTCAACGAGAACGTGGAACAGGCGCTGCGCGATTACCTCGGTGATGCGTACGACCCGGCGGGTTACGAGTTCCTCAACCACACCTTGAAGAAAGGTGAGATCAAGGACCTCGTTCGCGGCTACGTCGACCGCTACCCGACCGAGCTCGTCAGCCAGCTGTTGGACACCTTGAAGAGGGTAGGGTTCCACACGGCTACCAAAGCGGGTGTCTCCATCGGCAAGAACGACATCGTCGTGCCGGAGCAGAAGGAAGGCATCCTTGAGAAGTACGACGGGCTGGTCAACGAGATCGAAGACCAGTGGGATCAGGGCTTTATCTCCGACGACGAGCGCCTCGAGCGGGTCATCGCCATGTGGACGCAGGCCAAGAACGAGGTCGAGCAGGCGATGAAAAACAACCTCTACAAGCTCAACCCGATCTACATGATGGCTAACTCCGGCGCCCGGGGTAACTACTCTCAGATCACTCAGCTCGCCGGGATGCGCGGCCTGATGACGAACACGAAGGGTGAGATCATCGACGAGCCCGTGAAGTCTAACTTCATGGAGGGTCTCTCGGTACTCGAGTACTTCACCTCGACGCACGGCGCCCGGAAGGGTCAGGCTGATACCGCCCTGCGTACTGCCGACTCGGGTTACCTTACCCGACGGTTGGTGGATGTCTCTCAGGACGTAGTGATCCACGACGCAGACTGCGGCACCGAGGGCTATGTCGAGATACCGCTGTTCCTCGGCGGCAGCAGAGGTAGCGCGAACGACTCCGTCGCGGCCCGCTTCCTGGCTCGCGACCTCGTAAACCCGGAGACGGGCGAGGTAGTAGCCGAGGCCGGTACGGATATAACGCCGCGCCTTCTTGGCGAATGGAGCGAAGAGCTGTCGCGCGAGACAATGGTCCCGGTGCGTACGCCGTCCAAGTGCGAGAGCCCGCAGGGCGTGTGCCAGACGTGCTACGGTCGCGCTCTCTCCACCTACCGCGCCGTCGACGTGGGCGAGGCTGTCGGCATTATCGCGGCCCAGTCCATCGGCGAGCCGGGGACGCAGCTTACGATGCGTACCTTCCACACCGGTGGTATCGCCGGCGAAGACATCACGGCGGGACTCCCAAGGGTCGTGGAGCTCTTTGAGGCGCGCCACCCGAAGGCCGAGGCCACCCTGGCCGATATAGACGGCTACGTGACGCTGGAGGAGACCGAGAGCGACCGGCTCATAAAGGTCGTCATCAACTCCCCGGATGGTACAGAGGCCAGGGAATACAAGGTCGAGCGCCAGCTCTTGAGGCCGGAGTTTGTCGAGGGGGCGGAGGTTCGGGCGAACACCCCGATCACCGACGGCGCCATCTATCCGCACCAGATTCTTGAGAACGACCTGGCTTACAACCGGGGCACTACCGCCACCGAGCGGTATCTTGTCGAGGAGGTGCAGAAGGTCTACCGGGCGCAGGGCGTGGATATCCACGACAAGCACATCGAGGTGATAGTGCGCCAGATGCTGCGCAAGGTCGTGGTGGACAATCCGGGCGATACGAACCTCCTGCCCGAGCAGGTCGCCGACCGTTTCACGGTCCTGACCGCGAACGAGCGAGTCGAGGAAGAGGGTGGCCAGCCGGCTACCTTCCACACGGTCCTTATGGGTATCACCAAGGCCTCGCTCGCCACGGACAGCTTCCTCTCCGCCGCCTCGTTCCAGGAGACCGCGCGCGTCCTCACCGACGCGGCTATCGAGGGCAAGGTAGATAGCCTCGCGGGCCTCAAGGAGAACGTTATTATCGGGAAGCTGATCCCGGCGGCTACGGGCATGCCGCGTTACCGGCAGCTTACAGTCGGCGTCGAGGGATACGGTACGGAGGACGTCGAGAACCTTGACATAGCGGCTTCTTAAGCCTAAAATTACGCGTCGCGGTTACGAGCAGTTACGACTGCTCTCGGGGCTTGTCTCCGGACTGCGGCGCGTAACTTTGTTTGTTGTAAGGTCTTTTCCCGGAGAAGAGAAAGGAAGGCGCAGCCGTGCCGACGACGAATCAACTCGTGCGCGAGGAGCGCAGGTCGAAGATAGAGAAGACGGCGACGCCGGCGTTGCAGGGTTCACCCCAGCGGCGCGGCGTGTGTACCCGTGTCTCGACGACCACGCCGAAGAAGCCGAACTCGGCGCTGCGCAAGATCGCCAGGGTGCGGCTGACCAACGGCATGGAGGTCACGGCCTACGTGCCGGGGGAGGGCCACAACTTACAGGAGCACTCCGTGGTTCTGGTGCGCGGAGGGCGAGTAAAAGACCTGCCGGGCGTACGCTATAAGGTCGTGCGCGGGGCGCTGGATACTCTGGGCGTCTCCAACCGCAAGCAGAGTCGCTCCAAGTACGGGACAAAGAAGTAGTAGGGGAGGATTAGAGGATGCCGAGACGAGCGGCGCCGCCGAAGAAGAAGATACTCGCCGATCCCGTGTACGGGAGCGTGCTGGTTCAGCAGTTGATCAACAAAATCATGCTCGACGGTAAGAAGAGCACGGCGGAGAAGATCGTCTTCGACGCCCTCTCCGTGATCGAGGAGCGGACCGGATCTAGCCCGGTCGCGGTCCTCAACAATGCTTTGGACAATATTCGGCCGCGGATCGAGGTCAAGAGCCGCCGTGTTGGTGGTGCAACCTACCAGGTGCCGATCGAGGTGAACCCGCGCCGGGCGAACACGCTCGCCCTCCGTTGGATGGTCGGATACGCCCGGGCGCGGCGCGAGAAGACGATGGGCCGCAGGCTGGCCGGTGAGATCCTGGACGCCAAGGATAACGTTGGCTCTAGCGTCAAGAGGCGCGAGGACACTCACAGGATGGCCGAGGCGAACCGGGCATTTGCACACTACAGGTGGTGATTTAAGAGATGGCTGTTTCATCCGTAGCTAGAAAGACCCCGCTACGGCGGGTCAGAAACATCGGCATCATGGCCCACATCGATGCCGGGAAAACGACGACGACGGAGCGCATTCTGCTCTATACCGGCCTCACCCACAAACTGGGCGAGGTGCACGATGGTAACGCCGTGATGGACTGGATGGCCCAGGAGCGCGAGCGGGGGATCACTATCACGTCCGCCGCGACGACCGTATTCTGGGGCGGCACCGACGCTGCCGCTAAGAACGGCAAGGGCGGCGGACGCCAGGAGGGCCTCCATACCCGTATCCCGGAGCAGCACCGTGTCAATATTATAGACACGCCCGGGCACGTGGACTTTACGGTCGAGGTAGAACGTTCTCTGCGCGTGTTGGACGGTGCTATCGCGCTGTTCGACTCGGTCGCGGGTGTTGAGCCGCAGTCGGAGACGGTGTGGCGGCAGGCGGACAAGTACGCGGTGCCGCGGATCGCGTTCGTGAACAAGATGGATCGTATCGGGGCGGATTTCTACAAGGCCGTCGACACGATGGTCGACCGGCTCGGGGCGAACGCCGTGCCGGTGCAGTTGCCGATCGGGGCCGAGAGTGAGTTTCAGGGGATCGTCGATCTCGTAGAGATGAAAGCGATTATCTACAAGGACGACCTCGGAGCCGAGTGGGAAGAGACAGGGATTCCGGCCGAGATGCAGGCGCGGGCCGAGGAGTTCCGTGAGAAGCTCATGGACGCGGTTGCCGACCAGGACGAAGATCTCATGATGCTCTATCTAGAGGGCGAGGAGATCGACCCGGACCAGATCCGCTCGGCGATCCGCAAGGCTACGCTCGACATCCAGATGACCCCGGTCTTTGTCGGCTCCGCCTTCAAGAACAAGGGTGTGCAGCCGCTGCTCGACGGCGTGGTGGATTACCTGCCGAGCCCGCTCGACAGACCGCCGGTAGTCGGTATTACGCCGGACGGCCAGGAGATCTCGCTAGAGGCCGACGAGAACGGTCCGCTGGCTGCTATCGCTTTTAAGGTCCAGGCCGACCCGCATGTTGGGAAGCTGACCTACATACGGGTCTACTCAGGTACGCTCAAGAGCGGCTCTTACGTAATGAACACCACGAAGGGACGTAGGGAGCGTGTGGGCAGGCTTCTGCAGCTCCACGCGAACAGCCGGGAGCAGCGCGAGGAGGTCTACGCCGGTGAGCTGGTGGCGGCCATCGGGCTCTCCTCTACAGGTACGGGCGATACGCTCATCGCGGCAGATGGCGGGGAGCAGTTCGTGCTGGAGCAGATGGTCTTCCCGGAGCCGGTTATCGATCAGGCCATCGAGCCTAAGACGAAGGCGGACCAGGAGAAGCTGACCGTGGCCTTGCAGCGTCTCGCGGAGGAGGATCCTACATTCTCCGTGCGCGGCGATGAGGAGACGGGCCAGACGGTCATCGCCGGTATGGGCGAGTTGCACCTGGAGATCATCGTCGACAGGTTGCTGCGCGAGTTCCGAGTGGACGCGAACATCGGCCGGCCGCAGGTCGCTTATAGAGAGACCGTACGCAAGCGCGTTGAGAACGTCGAGGCACGTTTCGTGCGGCAGACTGGTGGTCGCGGCCAGTACGGGCACGCGGTCGTCAACATCGAGCACAACGAGGAGGGCGGCTACGCCTTCGAGAACAAGATTGTCGGCGGCGTGATACCGAGGGAGTACATCCCGAGCGTGGACAAGGGTATCCAGGGCGCGCTCGACGACGGCGTGGTGGCCGGTTTCCCGGTCGTGGACGTCAGATTCGAGCTGGTAGACGGCTCTTACCACGATGTCGACTCGTCGGAGATGGCGTTTACTATCGCCGGTAGTATGGCCGCCAAGGAGGCTCTGAAGAGAGCCAACCCGGTGCTGCTGGAACCGGTAATGAGCGTCGAGGTCGTCGTGCCCGAGGAGTTCATGGGCGATGTTATGGGCGACCTATCGGCCAGGCGCGGCCAGATACAGGGCATGGAGTCTCGCGGCAACGGGCAGGTCATACGGGCAATGGTTCCGCTCTCCGAGATGTTCGGTTACGCGACCACCGTCCGCAGCAAGACCCAGGGCCGCGCTACGTTCACGATGCAGTTCGACCACTACGCCGAGGTGCCCAAGAGCATCGCGGCCGAGATAGCCGAGAGGTAGGAGAAGACAGTGGCAAAGGGAAGATTTGAGAGGAACAAGCCGCACCTGAACATAGGGACTATAGGGCACGTCGACCACGGCAAGACGACCCTTACTGCGGCTATTACGAAGGTCTTGGCAAAGAGGGTCCCT
>CADCVD010000034.1 GCA_902806055.1 uncultured Rubrobacteraceae bacterium | reverse complement strand
CGGTTGATCGCCTCCTGCATGCGCTCCTCCTGGGTATCGTCCTCTGCACTTACAGCTATGTTGAGCGCGATCCCGGCCGCGAAGACCGCCAGAATCCCGTCGGTACCGAGCAGCTTGGTTCCTCCCAGCACCGCCAGCGAGAGGGCGAGGGTGTAGGCTAGATAGGAGGGCTGCTCAATATTTCCCTTATGCTCGGCCCACCCCAGGAGGCGTCCCGCCGCGTAGCCCATGACGGCACCCAGGAGTACGGCCGCTCCCACCTCCCACAGCACCACGCGCGTCAGCCAATGCGTCAGGGCGTCTGCCGGCGGGTGCTCGATCATGAGGATTGACAGAAAGACTAGCGGGTAGGCCAGCCCGTCGTTTGCCCCCGACTCCCCGGAGAGAAGATGTCTCACGCGGCCGGGCAAGTTCTCCTCCGCCATGTTACCTTGGACTATGGTGCTGGATACGACCGGATCTGTCGGGGTGATCACAGCACCGACTAGCATAGCCACCCAGAAGGGCAGGCCGAGGATCAAGTACATCAGCACGCCGCTGACGAGCCACATCAGCACCATCACCGGCCCCAGCATGACGGCCAGCGACCGCCAGCGGCTAAAGGGGTAACCGCTGGGTAGGCGTAGCGCAATACCCATGAGCGAGATAGCAATCGTCAGGCGCGCGGCCTGCTCTAGGATGGTCTCTTGACTACCCCAGTTCGCCGGATCGAGCACCCCGAAGACCGCCGGTCCTAGCAGCACGCCCAGTAGCAGAGCAATGATGGGTGCCGACAGGAGGCTGCGCTTGATCGGGTTGGAGAACAGCCCGACCAGCAGCACCAGTCCCCCGATTGTTAGCAGGGCAATGTTGAACGTACTCACACCTCAGCCTCCTTACAGCTCTCTTACGTACCAGTGAGCGGTGTAGAACATGCTCCGCACTCTCCGAGGGTTACTCTCTATCGCTGTCAAAAGGATCGCGGAGTTGATCGCGGGCGTAGGCTTTCAGGACCTCCTCGGTCGAGGCCGAAGAGAGACCGAGAAAGCTGGATGCGAGCATGGCCGAGAAGTCGTCGGCGGTGCTGCGTAACTCGTTGGCGCTCAGGCGAACCGCCGGAGAGTCGTTCTCGCCGACGCCCTCTTCAGCGATGCGGAGCAGCGCCCGCGCGTTGGCCGGTAGCGAGAACCGCTCGTCGCTGGGGTGGAAATAGTAGGTAATCGGGAACTGTACAAGGTCGCTGCGGATGGTAACCAGCTGCGAGGTTAGCGCCTCGAGCCTGCGCTCAGCAGCTTCGGCGCCTGCCTTTGTTAGCGAGATCCCCGTCTCCGACTCCGCGTCGCGGACCAGCGCGATATGCTGGTCGAAGGCTCTGCGCCTAGTCAGAGGCGGGTAGATCGAGACGACCCACGTAAGTGAGGCGGTCAGGAGCCCGAACCCTATCAGGGCTTTCAACGACACAAGCACCCGGAGCAAGTCGCTCGTCGGCGCGATGTTCCCGTAGCTCAAGTTCGAGAGGGTGACCAGCGAGAGGTAGAGGGCGTCTACGAAGCCTTGCTGCTCAGACGGATCTAGCCCCGGGGCGAGCAAGAATTGCTCCGAGAGACGTGGCCAGTAGATGAACGCCCACCCTACGGTCTGCAGCGCGACCCAGCTTGCGATGACGGTGATGAGAGCGCTAGGTCCGGCGAGGGATAGCAGCGAGGGGTAACGACGTCGTGCGACGCTACGGAACACGCGCCAGACGATACTCATAAGCGCTCCGCTCATGCTGCCCGTTCCGCCCGGGTGAAACAGTTGGTGGAAGATGTCGCGCAGCGCGGCAAGGATCAGCGCTGCGCCGAGCAGCGTGGCCAGGACGGTCACCCAGGATCCTCCCACCTTGAACAGCATAGACCGGGAAGAGCGTAAAAGACTCCTCCTCGCCTGTGGTGGAGCAGTACAGAGGCCGACAAACCTTGCTTACGCTACTTTCAAGCTGAAATCGCTGACAGGACATTATTGCAGGCGCTCTCGCAGCGGCGGCAGGCCTCGGCGCAATGGCGGCAGTGCTCCATCCCGTGCTCGGCGTGGTTCTCGCACTCCTCTGCGCACAAGCGACACGCCTCCGCGCAGGCTGAGAGGGCCGCTCGCAGCATCTGCGGCTCCGTGGCCGTCTGCCTGGAGAGGATCTTGCCGGTCGTCTCGCACACATCAGCGCAGTCGAGGTCGAGCCTTATGCAGCGGGCTAGCATCTGCACATCCTCTTCGCCTAGGCAGGCGTCGGCGCAGGCAGTGCAGGCCTGGGCACAGTCGAAGCAGGCCTCGATACACTCCACCAAGGTGGACTCGCTTACCAGGGCCTTGGTGGGGTTGGTCTGGAGCATCTGCTGGGCGTGGGTCATGGTACTTTTCCTTTCTGAGAGGCATGTTTTCTACACGCTCATTCTTCTCTCTTCTAGTAAGGATTCGGTTAAGGGTCGGTTAACGGTAGGTTAAGGAAGGTCGAAGGACTCGCGTATAGAGCTAGGGTGAGGACATTCGCTCTAGTTTGATTTCGGGCTTGTTCACCAGATTGCCCAGAAGACATGTTCGCGGTAATTCGGTGAGCAACGCAGAGGCGAGACTGCTTGGCGGGGCTCCAAGCTTATCTCTCCTTAACCCAAACCTTACTGAGCCTTACCGATTCTTAACTCTACAGTTGTAGTGTTCTTGATGCAGGCCCGTTACAAAACCTCTGCAGTAGAGTAAGGAGAAAACTTGTGAGAAGAGTTATGTACCTAGCTATGGTCTCTATGTTGGCCATGATGATCTTCCCGTCTGCCGTCATGGCCCAGGAAGGGGGAGATGAACTTATTCCCGGTAGTCAAGAGATCATCTCCGGTAGTCAAGAGGTCTTCCAAGAGGGCCAAGAGATCATCTCCGGTAATCAAGAGGTCTTCCAAGAGGGCCAAGGCGGGGTCTTCGAAGAAGGTCAAAGCGGAACTTCGAATCAGAACGCGAACGGGACCCCGGTCTCAGGAACGAGCGGTTCGGATAACACATCAGGCTCTGAAGGTGACGACTTCCTCTTCGACGATCAGGGTGATGATTTCACTAGCGGTAACCAGGGCAACGATCGCACGCAGAACAATGCGGGCAACGACCGTACCGAGGGTGGAGAGGGCGACGACTCGCTCTTCGACAACGAAGGCGACGACGCCCTCTTCGGGGACAACGGCGACGACGAGATCTTCGGCGGAGTCGGAGCGGACAACCTCGAAGGTGGCGCCGGCGACGACCTGGTGGATGCGGGTAACGACAACGCTACCGACACCGTTTCGGGCGGCGCGGGCAACGACCGATGCGTAGGGGGCGAGGAAGACATCTTCTCCAATGATTGCGAGCAGGTAGTTACTCAAGGCAGTGGCAGTCAGCAGGCCAGTGGCGGTCAGCAAGGCGATGGTGAACTTGTCTCCGGTAATCAAGAGATTTTCCAAGAAGGCCAAGGCGGGGTATTCGAAGAAGGCCAAGGTAGCGGCGGTCAGTAGTAGACCGATGGCGGTCAGCTCGCTGAAACCGGGGGGTCCCGGTAATGCCTCTAGCCGGTGCTGTTGCTGGAGCTCTGCTCTTCTTGGGAACGGGTCTCCTGACCTTTGCCGTAGCACGGCGCAGCAGCTAGTAGCACGAGCACGAATACCTGTACAGGAGTCTCAGCGGCCCTGATTTTGTCGCAGTATTCCTGAATAAAGGGGTAGAGGAGGATGGCCTGCACTACGCACACAGTCCTCTACCCTTTCTCTTTTTGCCCAGAACTTAGCCCGGCGCTGTGTATGGAGCGAGAGAGAAGCAAGGCACGCTTGAAGGCGATCAGTTCCTCATCTCCTCCGGTCGCATACCCTTATAGGACCGGGACCAAGCGCTGAGTTTCCGAGAAGTCGTATTAGTGGCAATCTGGTAAACAGAAGCTATCCATCCCCTAAAGTAGTCTCAGAACATCTCTTCTTGCCCTTGATACCTAGCCACTACAATTCCAATGTTACTTTACAATCCTCGCAGCCCCCTGCAGTACCGCCTCTGTCTGCCACGTCTTCCCTCGGACCTCTCTTCTCGGGTACCTGCTCGGCAAGGGGCCTCTTCAGCGGGATTGCAGGGCCACGAATGTCGCTACGATGAGCAAGGACAACAGCCGCTTCTGCGCCTTATCGTTCACCTCGGCCTCCCTTACTTTTGGCCTATCGACGGAGACGAAGCTTCGAAGGGCTCCGTCCTTTACTCGGCATCGTAGATCTCGCTCAGCTCGTGCACGAATAATTCCTGCGCGCTGGTGATCGACATGTAAGAACCTTCTTTCTCTCGCTCGTTCGCAAGCCTAGCCTCATCATTCCCTGACTTTCCGAGCATCCTGCAAGCGAGGGTTAGCGTCTCGTAAGCATTCAGTTAAGGAATTCTTGCAATGAAGGCGCGAGGGTAGCACGGCGCATCATGGTGCCCTCAGACCGTTTATAACAACGGCATGGTTCTGCTTTCCGCAATACTCGCAGCCGGCATGGCCTTAGCACACCTCTTCTCCTACAAGCTCCTTTTCCTGCAGAGCATCCCTCGGAGTCCCTGGCTTTCGATGGCCGGAGGGGTCTCGGTAGCTTACGTCTTCCTCCACATCTTGTCCGAACTCAGCGCTAGGCAGGGCGAGATCGAGGAGACCGGCGGTCTCTTGGGGCTAGTCTTTGTGGAGCACCACGTCTACATCATGGCGCTCCTGGGCCTCGGCTTATTCTACGGACTGGAGCGGGCTGCCACGGCAAAACGAGAGACGAGTGGCGAAGAGGAAGGTTCTAAGAGCGCCGCCGGCGTTTTCTGGCTGCATATCGCTTCTTTCTCCGTTTACAACGCCCTGATTGGCTACCTGCTGCTCCACCGGGAGGCACCGGGCCTCCAAAGTCTCCTCCTCTACTTCTTTGCGCTTACCCTGCACTTCGTGGTCAACGATTACGGGGTGCGCGAAGACCACAAAGAGGACTATGACCGGATAGGCCGTTGGATACTCGCGACAGCGATCTTCATCGGGTGGGGGATAGGGGTCGTCACCGAGATCCCCGAGCCCACGATCGCGGTGCTCTTCGCCTTCTTGGCGGGCGGAATAGTACTCAACGTCCTCAAGGAGGAACTACCTAGGGAGCGCAAGAGCCGCTTTTGGGCCTTCGCGCTTGGCGCGGTGGCCTATGCGGCGCTACTGCTGGCGCTATGAGGGCGACATCGGCTGTGCGTGAGCTCGCAGAGAATGAGCCCTCTTCATAGCCCACCTCTTGGAGGAGTAGGCGTCGCCCAGCGCTCTTCTTGGAGGAGCCCCGGCCTCTCGGCCTGTGGGGCTTGTCTAGGGCTGTGCCTCTTCTTCCACCGTCTCTCTTATCTGCTGCTCTATCAGCTCTTGTTGCTGTTGTACCGTCTGTTCTAGCTGCTCTACCCGCTGTTCTAGCTCTTCCTGCTGCTGACCGCCTCCCTGCTGCTCTTCACCCCCACCGCCCCCGCACGCTACCGTGCCGAAGATAGAGACTAGAACGGCAACGAAGAGAATCGCGAGTCTTCTTTTCATGTTCCTCCTTAATTTGGTCGATTCGGGGCGATTCGCTTTTTCGAAACCCTCTTCAAAGTAGCCCGCTTGGGTAAGGACTTCGTAAAGCTTCGTCAGTATTCGCTAAAGTGAGCGTTAAGGTTGCTAAAGGGGAAAAGGAGGTGGGCGTGGCTACTATGAGTGTAGACTGTGCGGATGACTCGAGCCGAGGGAGGGCTGGCAGTGTGGCAATTCTACTTGCTTAAGGGCTATGCTCTCCTTATAGGAGTTGGACTCATCGTGCTGGGCATGCTCGGTTTGCTGGGCCTTACCTCTTTTTTCTTCATCCCTCAGCCTGCGGAGTTCGCCGAGAACATGCTCCATATCGGCACCGGTCTAATCTTCATCGGTGCTTGGTGGTGGATAGACGAGCTGGGCTATATGCGTGCCTTCTTGGGCAGCATGGGGCTGTTACTGGTGATAAGCAAGATAGTTATCGTGGGGGGGCGTACGATCAGTCTGGGCTTTTTGAGCATCGATTTCGTTGGCGTCGTCTGTCTAGTAGTGGGGGTGTGCAGCCTGCTCGTTGCACTGTTTGTCGGACGCGCCTCAAGTATCTGAATTTTTGGCTTCAAAGAAAAACATTTACCGTCAGTTCCCGAGAAGACCTCTTATCAGCAATCCTATAAATAGAGGCTACGGGCCGGCTAGATGCCCCAGCCCCAATCTTAGCCTCGGTTATGGCCTGCCGGATCTTCGTATCGAGCTAATCCCGCATCCTTTCGCTCCTCGGTCATGCGGGTGAGCACGGCGTTGATCTCTACTCCGACGATGACCATGAATCCCGTGACGTAGAGCCAGAGCATCAGTACTGCGCCCGCTGTGAGCGATCCGTAAAGCTGATCGTAGCGCGCAAGGTTGGCTACGTAGAAGTCCAACGTCACACTGGCTACCAGTATGAGCACGGTGACCGTCAGCCCCCCTGGCGTGACCCACTTGAAGGGCAGATCGGCGTCGGGGGCCAGGTAGTAAAGGACGGCGTGGGCGAGAGACAAGGCAACGAAGGCCACCACCCAAGACAGGAGGCCCCAGAGGGTCAGAAGGGAACCGGGCAGCCCGGTGAGCCTTTGTAGGTAGCCTCCTGCCTCGGGGCTAAAGATCACCACTGCTAGGACTCCTATGAGGAGCACAAAACACAAAACCATCAGGACGGAGATGCCCCACACCTTCCAGGATGGTCGGGTCTCTCAAGACCGTAGGCCCGGTTGGACACCTTGATGAGGGCGTAGGAGGCCGCCGATCCAGACCAAAGCGCGGCCAAGGCGCCGAGGAAGAGCACGCCAGAGCTCGCGCCCCGCAGCGTGCGGTCAGTGTAGTCTGTCAGTAGCCCTATAATGTCTCCCGGTAAGAAGTCCTCCATACTCTCGGTTAAGGTGTTGAGGATCGATTCTGGATCATTCACCACCAAGCCCATCAGAGCGACCAAGAACATGAGGAAAGGGAACAAGGAGAACAAAACGAGGTAGGCCAGCTGACCCGCAAGCCCGAAGCAGTCGTCCTCGAGCACCTTGCGCCCTATCCGTTTGAGAGCATCGGAGCCCAAAGTGACTTTCAAGTCTGAGAAGAACTCGCTCAACTTCGTACGGGGCCCATTCGCTGCTCCTCAGCTCTTATGTCAGGCCTTTCTCCGGAGAGCCTCTGAACGTTCAGGTGTTGCTAAGCTTTCTTCGCGCCTCCTCTTCATCCCCCTTCTCATCCTGGTCGCCCTCCAGACGTCGAAACCACAACTCCTCTACAAGAACCTTAGTGACGACGGTCGCCGGGACGGCCAGAAGGACCCCCAGGAAGCCGAAGGCCGCGCCTGCTAGCGTCACGGCCACTATCACCACGGCCGGGTGCAGCGCGGACATCTTGCCCTCGATCAGGGGGGTCAGCACATAGCCTTCGATCTGCTGAATGACCAGGTAGGAGAGCAAGACCCACAGGGCATCTCTCGGGTCTCCGGCCAGCGCGAGCAGCACCGGCGGTATTGTGGAGACGACCGGCCCGACGTACGGCACGAACTCCAGCAGCCCGGCAAGGACGCCCAGAAACAGCGCACCGGGTATACCTATGAGGTACAGGGCGACGGTCCAGAGGACGCCGACGAGCGCCATGGAGAGGATTCGGCCTTTGAGCCAGTTCAAGAGGTTGCGGCGCACCTTAGAGAGTACCTCTCGCGCCCGAGGCCTGGAAGCCGGCGGGAGGACTCTCACTCCCCAACTCACCACGGGTTTTGGGTTCCCGGCCAGATAAAGGGGCACGAAGGTAGCTACCACCAGGCCGAAGGCGAGCGTCGTCAGGCTCCCGAAGAGTCCCAGAGCCCCGCCCAAAATGCGGCGCCCCCAGGAAGCCAAGGTTGAGAGCGAGGGGCCGTCTCCGCCCCCGACCGGCAGCCCGGTCCTGCTCCCAAGCTGCTCAAGCCACTCGCTAACCTGGGAAAACGCGAAGGGCAGAGCATAGATTAACTGCCAGATTTGGTTGGAAAGCACGGGCACGAACAGGTAGACGACGAGGACCACGACGGCCAGGATGCCCAGAACTATCGAGACCGAAGCCACAAGCCTGGGGACCTTACGCCGGTGCAGCGCTTCGACCGGCCCTGACAAAGCCACCGCCAGCAGCAGGCTCACCAAGAGCACGAGCGCGGCCGTGGCGATGCCAGAGACGAAGCGCCAGGCCAGGAACAGACCGAAGACCACCAGCGCTAGCGTCAAACCCGCCCGTAAGAAACCACGGCTGAAATCCAGTTCGTTCACGGGCGCTGTTCTACCGGCACACCGTCTGAATCTGTACCAAGCCTAACACCGGGGCTTTGAGGTCCCTGCCTCAGAGACGCCAAAAACACGGCTTGTCGAACGAGACCTCCGTTGCCATACGAGCGGGTAAGCGGAGCATGAGAAAGGCGACGTCTGGCACGGGGACGGGATCTACGAGCGCTGAGCGCAGGCGGTTGCCAGCTCAAGACTCGGCGAATCTGTAGCCCATCCCTCGTACGGTCTGGACGTAGCGGGGGTTCTTGGGATCCGGCTCTACCTTCTTGCGGATGTGCTGGACGTGCACGTCGGCGGCGCGTGCCTCGCCGAAAAAGTCGCCGTCCCACAGGTGGTGCATGATCTGCTCGCGGCTGTACACCCGCCCCGGGTGGGCGGCGAGTAACGTCAACACCTCGAACTCCTTGGCCGTCAGCTCCACGGGCATACCCTCGACAGAGACCTGCCTTCTTAGGAGGTCCATCTCCAGACCCGGGAACTTGAGGAGCTTCTGCTGCTCGTCGGCGCCCTTGGCGTCTAGACGTTGTCGCCTGAGATGAGCCCTCACGCGGCTCACAAGCTCGCGCGGGCTGAAGGGCTTAGTTATGTAGTCGTCGGCGCCGACCTCCAGGCCCACCACGACGCTCGTCTCGTCGTTGCGGGCGGTGAGCATAACGATCGGTACGCCGCTGCTCACGCTCCCGGCGTCGCCCGCACGGATCTCCCCGCAGACGCTGACACCGTCCTTTCCCGGAAGCATTACGTCCAGGAGGATTAGGTCGAAGGGCTCTGCCTCTTGCCTCAGGCGCTCCAGCGCCGTCTCTCCGTCTGCGACCGCCAGCGTCGTTATCCCCTCACGAGAGAGGGCATGCTCCACCACGTCCCTGACGCCCGGGTCATCCTCAACTATTAGAATCCTAGACACTCTCTCCCACCTCCGGTAGCTCGATTTTGACCCTGGTACCTACGCCTTCCTCGGACACTAGAGAGATGCTCCCATCCATCCTCTCCACCAGCTCCTTGCAGATCGCAAGCCCGAGGCCAAAGCCTCCGAGCTCGGTCCCCTGCCCGGGGTTTCCTTTCCCCCTATAGAAGCGCTCGAAGACATAGGGCAGGTCGGACTCGCTTATCCCGCTCCCATTATCCTCCACGGTTACGGCGCCGCTCTCCATGCACAGCCTGATCTTGCTCCCTCGCTCGGAGTGTTGAATTGCGTTGCCGAGCACGACGAGGAGCGCCTGCTCGAGCCACTCGTAGTCGGCCCAGACGCGACCACCGTTCTCTCCCTCCACGCGGAGGATGATCCCTGCCCTCTCCGCGAACGGTTTCATACGCTCGGCGGCCTCCCTGGCTGTGCCGTTCAGGTCCACAACCTCGACGTTCGGCTCACGAAGATCTGCTCCCGTTCGGGCCAGACGCAAGAGCGTCTCAGAGAGGCGCTGCATGCGGCGAGCCTCCGAGAGGATGTGGTTCAAGAAGCGGTGACGGACCTCTGGATCGTCCTCGCTCCCGGTTAAAAGCAGTTCGGAGGCGCCCAAGATCGTGGTGATAGGTGTCTTGAGCTCGTGGGCAGCGTTTGCCAGGAAGCGCTGCTGGTTCGCCTCGAGGCGCTGTCCCTCCGAAAGGTCCTGGATCACCACCAGAACCCCGCCCTTATGATCGTCGAACTTGTCCAGGCGCTCCAGCTTGACTCGGAAGAAGCCCTCTTTATCCCTCACCCGCGCCTCGAGGCACTCCTGATTCTTGGCGCAGTATGCCAACGCCTCGGGCAGATCAAAGTCCTCCCAGGGGTTCGGCATCTTCCCGAGCGGACCTTCGCTGCCGAAGCCAAGCATGCTTCGGGCGGCAAGGTTTATGAACATTACGTTGCCCGAAAGATCCGTTGCGAGCACGCCTTCGGCGAGGTTATTCAGGACAGCGTTCATAGTACCGCCCTGCTCCTTCAATCGAAGAAAAGAGTTCTGAAGCTTGTCGGCCATCCCGTTGAAGGTCTGGGCCAGCTCGCCGAGTTCGTCGTCGAAGCCGGGTTCGATGCGGCTTGACAGATCGCCACTCCCCATGGCGCGGGCGCCCGCAGTGAGCCTCTCGACCCGTCGGCTCAGCAGGGTAGCGAGTAGGAGCGCGAGACCACCTCCCACGACGGCGGTAACGGCTGCAGCCTCGATGCCGCTGCGAAGGAAGAGCTGATAAACGATGTTCTCGCCTTCCCCGGCGGCGAAGACGACCCCTCCCTCGAGGGTACCTTCGCGTACGAGCGGGGCTATCGCTACCCTCTGCTCCTCGAGCATCTCATTCAGGCGCTCCCCTTGGGCGGCGCTTCGGAGAACCTCCTCCGGCGGGGGGGAAGAGAGAAGGCGCTCGCCGGCCTGCGCGACGATATTTTCCTGCCGGTCGATGACCAGCACCTCTCCTCCTCCCGCGTCAGCGATAGGCTCCAGCTCGCGTTGTAGGTCTGACCCCTCTGACCCCGCGACGGCGTTCGCCGCTGCGGCCGCCCTGAAGAACGCTAGATTCTCCGCGTACTGCCCCAGCCGCGCTCTAGCCGCGGGCAGCACGTAGATAAGGAGCGTCGCTATAGAGAGCAGCACCAGCAGCACCGCCAAGAACGGCATCCACACCCGGAATCTCAGAGCCATAAGGCAAATTGTACCTGAGGTATTCAAGTCTTCATCGACTTATGGCCTGGCTTAACCGAACCTTTACACCCTCCTAACCGAACCTTACAGGCGGCCAACAGTCCCCTGCGAGAATCGTTTTTACAACCTGGTAAGGGCCGGGTAGGCGAGCGAGGTGTCAAAGGAGGCGAGATGACGACGATGGCGCAAACGCCGGGTCTCTTGGCAGGGTATCTGGCCCGTATAGGACAGGGCGCGCTCTTGACCCGCGAAGAAGAGGTGGAGCTCTTCAGAGCGATGAGGGCGGGTGACGTGAGGGCGCGCAAACGCCTCATCGAGAGGAACCTTAGACTCGTCGTGAGCATCGCCAAGAGGTATCGTGGGCAGGGTCTACCTTTCGAAGATCTAATCCAAGAGGGCAACATTGGGTTGATGAAGGCGGTAGAGAAGTTCGACCCCGACCGCGGTTACCGCTTCTCCACCTACGCCACCTGGTGGATAAGGCAGGCCGTAGGGCGGGCTATCACCAATACTGGTCGCACGATTCGGTTGCCAGGGTATTTGTCCGATAAAGCGAGGAAGGTCAGTAAGGCTCAGGCTGAGCTCTCTATCGAGCGCGAGCGCAAACCGACAGAGGAGGAGCTAGCCGAGCGCCTCGGATGGGATGTCGAGGAGGTTTGCCTCATGATAGAGGTCATGCCGGACGCTATTAGCCTCGACCTACCGGTTGGTTTGGAGAAGACGTCGCGGATCGGAGACTTCGTCCAGAGCGAGAAGCTGCCGGACGTTGCGGGCGAAGTCGTGCAGGCGCTGGAGACTGAGCATCTGAAGGAGGCAGTAGAGCGGCTGCCGGAGCAGGCGAAGTACGTCCTCATACGGCGATACGGCCTCGACGGTAGAAGCCCGGACACTCTAGCCGAGCTCTCCAGAAAGCTGGGCTTGTCCAAGGACCGGGTACGTGAGCTGCAGCGAACCACGGAGCGCGTACTTAAAGCAGGTGGCTCCCACACAGAAGCTTTCGGATCCGTGGCGTGAGTCGGTAGCGATCTCTCCGGACGACCTTCTAGGGTGCGGCGATGAGGAGTAAAGGCGCCTTAACAAGCTCTCTGCCGGAAGCTACGGCAGCTTGTGGAGGCTCAACGGCGCATAGAAAAAAGGTGCTGGTCTTGGGAACGATGACTGAAGAAAGGAGGTTTCTCGATGAGCAGTAGGACGGCGGGCGCCGCTCGAGGTGCCAAAGACACTCGATGGAGGGCTGTAGCCTTCGGGTGGATCGTGGCAGTTCTGACGGGGATCGTGATCAGCCCGGTCCTGAGGTTACTCTACGATTTCTTCGCCGAGCCGCCGGTCGAGCGGGGAGAACTGACGGCCGCGCTGGTGGTCATCTCTGTGCTCTCGGGTTTCCTCTCGTACATCGTCGGAGGCTTCGTGGCCGCCAAGATGGCGCGATTCTCCGGCGGCAAGCACGGGGCGCTGACGGCGGTATTCGGCCTCATCTTGGGTATCATCCTGGCGATAGTTCTAGCCCTGTTCGGGATCATCTTCGCAGAGGGCGTGGCCGTGCCGCCCGTGAGCTTCGGGCTCACCGGTGCAGCGGTAGCCGCCGGTCTGCTCTTGTTCATGGCCAATCTGTTCGGCGGCTTCGTCGGCGGGAAACTCGGGGAGCCTTCACGCCTGGATTAGAGAACGACGATCTGCTAGAGGTGAGAGCCCTCCCTGGCGGCGAGTCGCCGGTAAGGGTAACTCTGGGGGGCACCACGACGGCGGGAAACACCGCGACGCTGTTCTCCCTGTCCCGAGACATTTCGAAGGTAACGGCCGTCGGTTTCGATGATTTCGAGATGCTCACCGAATTAGAGGTTGGTGCTTCGGAGGATGCGCTCATAGAGGCTAGCGGCGAGGACGGATTCGGGCTGGCGGGTCCCGAAGGTGTGGCGCTCTACGAGGTGAACCCGCCGGGGCTCAAGGCGAAATTGTCCGTAACGCCGGAGCGCTCGCCGTAGACGCGGCCGACCTCGGTCGGGCCTACGTCGCCGAGCTTTCGTCCGGGCGCGTGATGCTCGTGGAGCCCGGCGGGGAGGGCGAGTGACGAACTGTGAACGAGACGGACCTGGGTGCCCCGGCGGAGTATCTCGCCGTGAAGGAGGGAAACCTCTACGCCGTTACCAGCGACGAGCTGGTTGTGCTAGATGCGGAGACCCTGGACACGGTCGAGACCGTGGAGCTGGGGCCCATTTTGGAAGAGGAGAGCCTCGGGAAGGCCGTGGCCTCCGGCCTCGCTGTGGGAGAGCATAACGTCTTCGTGACGCTCGAGGGCGAGCCTTACGCGCTGTTGATCGAGAGACCCTGAACACGATGTCCGAAGAACGAAGGAGAGAGCGAATTTGAATCTTGGTATAGCGCGGCGGGAAGCTGCGGCGAGGCGATGTCCGGTGTTAGCACTGACCTTAGCGGTGCTGCTACTGAGTAGCTGCGCGAGCGGTAACGGAGATGCCCAGAACGAGGCCACGGAGGAGAAAAGTGGAGGCGACGAGGCCGTTGCAGCTCAACCCTCCGAGGAGGCTTTGGGCGACGGCCGGCCGGTAGAGGAGGTGGCGGCCAAGCTCGCCCCGTCCGTGGTGCAGGTCAACGTGGAGGCCGTCCAGACCACACCACGCGGTCCTCAGGAGGGACAGGGCTTGGGGAGCGGTGTGATCTATATCGAGGATGGCTACATCATCACCAACAATCATGTCGTAGAGGGCGCCACAGAGGTCAACATAGCCTTCGCCGACGGTAGCGTAGAAGAGGGAGAGGTGGTGGGGACTGACGAGTTCACCGATGTCGCCGTGGTTAAGGTCGAGCGCGACGGCCTACCAGCGGCAAACTTCGGCGACGGCGGAGATCTCGTGCTGGGCGAGCTGGCCGTAGCGTTGGGAAGCCCGTCCGGGTTTCAATCCACCGTCACCGCAGGCGTTATAAGCGGCCTCAACCGCGAGGTTCCCGCCGAGCTAACAGGGGGCAGGCAAGAGGCCGCACTAGTCGACCTGATCCAGACGGACGCGGCTATCTCCCCCGGCAGCTCTGGCGGGGCTCTGGCAAACGCTGATTCCGAGGTCGTCGGAATCAACGTCGCGTACCTTCCGCCGGCGCAGACCGGGGCGGAGAGCATCGGTTTTGCCATACCGTCGGAGACGGCGACCACGGTGGCGGACCAGATCATCGAGAGCGGCGAGGCGTCCCACCCGTACCTCGGCGTCGCGCTGACCAATCTTACCCCCCAGATCGCCCAGCAGTTCGATGTAGAGGTCGAGACTGGGGCGCTCGTGACGAACGTGGACCCGCGAGGCCCCGCGGCGGAAGCTGGTGTGGAACCGAGGAGCGTTATCATCGCCGCCGGCGGCGAGAAGATCGAAGGCGCCGGGGACTTGCTCGTTGCGTTGCGCGAGTACAGCCCCGGCGACACGGTCGAGATGTCCATCTCTAAAGACGGCGAGGTGCGCGAGGTCACTATCGAGCTTGAGGACCGGAGCTAGTGCAAGCAGGAAGGAGAGGAGATGAAGAGAAAAAATCGGAGCAAAAGGAAGCCTGTTAGGGCGGATGCTCTGTATGGTTAGGATAGTACTTGCGCTCATCGGGCGTACTTCGTCTCCATCGCACTTGGTGTTGCCGGGATTGTGCTGGGGTTGCGGGCGACTATCTTCGTGGGGCAGGGTGCGCCCCCCGGCTTCTATGACGAGGCGGTAAACGGCATCAAGGAGACCATACAGGACCCGTTCTCGGACGCGTAACAGGTCCGAGGTGGCGGATATTATTGGGTGTCCGGTGGGTAGTTTGCCGGGATGGTCGACAGAGGTTTCTTGACCTACTCTTGCTGAGCATTTAGTGGCGACGGTTACGGGGAAGCGCAGGATGGCTTGAGTGCTGTTTATCTGCAATGTGTCGGGCACCAGCACTATCCAGGAAGGACCTATAGATGGTTTCTCTGATCCTCTTCTCGGGACTCCTGGCGGCCGGTCTAGCCGTCGTGCACCTCTTCTCCGGCAAGCTGAATTTTCTCGACGTGATGCCACGGAGCCGC
>CADCVD010000033.1 GCA_902806055.1 uncultured Rubrobacteraceae bacterium | reverse complement strand
CCAGCAGGCGCTCGTGGGTCAAGACGCATCGGATGGCCGGTTGGACGTTCGTGCTGCTCGGCTTGGCGTTCGTATGTCTGGGGCTCGCGAACCCGGCCTGGGCCCTCCCGGCGCTAGTTGCGGCGACGGTCGGCTCTCTTCTCTGGCTCGTCGTCTACTCGTACCTCGTCTGGCGCTCCGACCCGGAGAGGGGACCCGAAACGGACGCCCCAGAAGTCGAAAGCTAGCCACAGAGAGGGCGCCGAGGTCCGCTGGCTACTACTTAACGAGGCGGTCGTAGATCTCCGAACGCCTCTGCCCCGTCTCCTTCGCCGCCCGCGCCGCCGCCCGCGACGGGCTCTCTCCTTTCGAGACATACCCACGCGCCCTCTCGACGACCGCCTCGAAATCCGCAGGCTCCTCCTCAGCACCGCCGCGGGCGACGAGCACGATCTCTCCGCGCACTCTCTCCGCGAAGTGCTCCGTCGCCTCTGCCGCCGTCCCCCTATAAACCTCCTCATGCAGCTTGGTCAGCTCCCGGCACACGGCGACCGGCGTCCCCGGGGGCAGCTCCTTTAGCGTCTTCGCCAGCCGGTGCGGCGATTCGTAGATCACGAACGTCGAGGCTTCGCGTTTTATGCGGTCGAGCAGCCCGGTACGCTCACGCCCCTTGCGCGGAAGAAAGCCGAGAAAGACCGCCGTATCTACCGGCAACCCGGAGGCGACGAGCGCGGTCATCACGGCCGAGGGACCGGGCAGCACCTCGACCTCCACGCCGGCTTCGATACAGGCCCGTATGAGCCGGTAACCTGGGTCGGAGATCAACGGGGTGCCGGCGTCGGAGACGAGCGCGACCTTCTCAGAGCGTGCCCTCCTGGCTAGCTCGGGAGCGAGGCGTTCCTCGTTGTGCTCGTGGTAGGAGATGAGAGGTCTTTTTATGTCGTAGTGGGCAAGGAGACGCCCGGTGTGGCGCGTGTCCTCGCAGGCTACAGAGTCCGCCTCCCGCAAAGTACGGAGGGCGCGCAGAGTGATGTCTTCGAGGTTGCCTATGGGGGTTGGAACGACGGCTAGAGGCAAAGGGAATCCTGCTAGCCGAAGACGTACTCGCCCGAGGGGCCTCGGGCTAGGGCAGCCGCACCGAGGACGCCGGAGGCGGCGCCCAGAGTCGCTTCTCTTATCTGTACGAGGTCGCGTCCAGGGGAGCGGGACCTAAGGTAGATCTCCCGGCGGACGGAGGCCAGGATCAGATCCCCCGCCTCGGCGACCCCGCCGCCTACCGCTATGATCTCCGGGTTGAAGACGTTGACGAATCCGGCGAGCCCGACGCCGAGCCATCTTCCAGTCTCCTCCAGGATCGAGACCGCCGCCTCATCCCCCTGCCACGCGAGCTCGCTAACGTCCTCCCCGAGTACCTTTCTATCGGCGGCAAGCTTGCCTAGAGCAGAGCCGGGCTGTTCGCTGGCAACTTCGCGAGCACGGCGTTGTATAGCGGTACCCGACGCGAGGGCCTCCAGACAACCGTGGTTGCCGCAGTTGCAGCGCGGGCCGGTCGCCTGGATCGTCACGTGCCCGAGCTCCCCGCCAGCCCCTTGCGCCCCGCGCAAGAGGACGCCGTTCGTAATTACCCCCCCACCAACCCCCGTCCCGAGCGTTATGAATATGAGGTGTCCGACCTCACTCCCGGCTCCAAACTTAAACTCGCCCCAGGCCGCAGCATTGGCATCATTCTCCACGGTGACATGCAGACCCGTCCTCTTGCCGAGTTCGTCCTTGAGTGGAATGTCCTCGATGGAATGCAGGTTGGGAGAGAAGATTACCTTGTTCTCCGCCGAGAGCACGGTCCCCGGCACCCCGAGACAAACTCCCTCAACCTCGAACCCGTCCCGAACCTCCTCGATGGCGCCTACGATACCCTCCAGCAAATGTTCGGGCGAGTGAGCGGTAGGGCGGCGGACCTTCTTGAGAACCTCTCCCTCCGGCGTGACCACGCCAGCGGCGATCTTGGTCCCTCCCACGTCTACCCCGATGGCGTTCAACGCCCTACGCTCTCCAGTCGAGTATCTCGAGTTCGGCGGCCCCGGAGAAATCGTTCCTGCTCACGGTATAAGCCGCGTCGAACGCGCCCGCCGGGACAGCCTCCTCCGGTCCCGCCAGCTTCGCTACGAGCCCGCCTCCGAGGTTTACGAGGTTCATACCCTCCCAGAGCTGACGTGACCTTTCGACCCGCAAACCCTCGGTCATGAAGACCGGTCGGTAGTTTCCGCTCCCAAAGGGCGCGAGCCGCTCGTGCCAGCCTAAGAGTCCCTCCGCCAGACCCCCGAGCGGCACCTCCGCGTCCACCCCGATCGGGGGCTCGAAGACCTCCGGGTTCTCCTTCTCCTGCGCCCGCACCGCCTCGTTCACCCCGGCTACGAACTCGTCGAAGTTACCGGTGCCGATCGAGACCCCGGCAGCCTTGCGGTGCCCGCCCCACTCGCCCAAGAGATGCCGTACGGAGTAGAGCGCCCCGTAAAGATCCACATCCGTCTCCCCCGCCCGCGCCGACCCGCTGTAGGAGCCGTCCGCCCGCCC
>CADCVD010000032.1 GCA_902806055.1 uncultured Rubrobacteraceae bacterium | reverse complement strand
TGGGCTAGTATGGACAGGCCGTCGCCATCGTAGTCGATGATCAGATGATCCGAGAAGCTACCGTCTAGTTCCCAGCCGGCGCTAGTGAAGTTCTGTTCTATTTCTTTGTGGTTCAACTCTTCGGCGTCTCCGTTCCCAAAGGTTACAGGTTGATATATTCAGTACCTGCCTTTTGCAAACTATCAAACGCTCCCCAGCTTCCGTAAAGAACACTCTTGTCGGGCTCGTTGAACCAGGGATAGAACAAGTCCCTCAAGAAGCATCCCTTAGCAGCAAGAAAACCGCGATAGCTGCCAGCAAGGGTGTGAGCGACGGCTGTTGCGGGTACTGCTCACTATCGTGAGACCGGGTGCACAACATGATGAGCACAAGAACGAAGGGACCCTTAGCCTGTCCGGCGGGCATGATGTCCCTTTTCGAATCGTTCGGCAGGAGGACGCCTCCGCCCTGCAGCAATTCCTTGGACGCTGTAGCGAGCGCACGATCTATCTGCGCTTCTTCGGTTCGCTAAACGAGTTCACCGAAGAGAAGGCCCAGTACTTTGCTCACGTCGATGGCGTAGACCACTTTGCTTATGTTGCCCTGGACCCCAATGAGCAAAACGACATAATCGCAATCGTACGCTACGACCGCGAACCGGGCGAAGAGAAGGCTGAGTACGCGGCCATCGTCCAAGATAGCTGGCAGGATCACGGGATAGGAATAGCCCTGACTCGCGAGCTGATCGAGGTAGCGTGGGGCAAGGGGATTAGGTCCTTCTACGCGATGGTGATGGGCAAGAACAAGCGGATGTTGGAACTTCTTAGGCATCTGGATCTTCCAGAACAGGAACACCAAGAAGAAGGCGTCAAGCACGTTGAGGTCATGCTCTCGCCGAAATAACGCAACGAACAAGGTAGGATCAGAAGGCATCGAGGTCTTATAGAGAGAAATAAGAAAGGGAAGTAAGAAAATGGCAGTAGTTGCGTTTGCATTGCCTATCATGCCGGGACAGGAAGACCAAGTAAGGAGCATGGGAGAGGCGGTTTCGGTCTCCGGAGAACTTCGGGAAGAATACGAAGAGTCCAGAAAGCGGCTTGGCATTATCGAGGAGAAGGTATGGATCCAGAGAACGCCCATAGGACATTCGATAATCGTGTACTGGGAGACGGAGGATCCCCAGCGCACGCTGCGCGAGATAGCCAATAGCCAAGACGAAGTAGACAAGAAGTTCAGGCAGGCCATAGAGAATGCCGCTCCAGCGATAGACCTTTCTAAGGAGAATCCTCTGTCTAACGAGCTACTCTTCGAGTGGCTACCTAGGTGAGTCTCCGAGAGCACTCGGAAGCTCAGCTCCTGATAATCCCGTTTAGCGTAACCTGGTGAGACGGAGGGCCGATGGTCATGTTCCGGCTCTCTTGATATAAGCGAGTACTGGTCTACTTCTGCATATTTAGGCGTGATGCTTGAGAAGATTTCGGAAGAGATCAAAGAAGCGATGACCTAAAGCTATGATGAATAAGTAGAGTAGGCGGTCTGCTTACCCGACATAACGGCGCTCTCTTCCATACCGTCGGTTTTCCCAGGAACGCGGCGGGTTTCCGAGAATTAGCGGATCTAGTGAACAGAGGCATCCTATCCCATTATGCTGCATAATAAGATGTAGGGAAGATCTGATGCTTAGCGTGTCGTAGAAAGGGATGTCTCTGCAAGAAGAGGAAAGGCCTAAGACGAACCGACCACCCATAAGGGTGCTCCTGGCCGACGACCACACCTTGTTCCGCCGCGGGATTGCTAATCTGCTCTCCTCCTACGGGGGACTGGAGATCGTGGGCGAGGTGCCAAACGACCAAGAGGCCCTAAGGCTGGCCCAAAAAGAGAAGCCAGACGTGGTCATCATGCAGGTGCAGATGCCCTTCGAGGGGGCCCAGGAATCTCTCTTGAAGATGCGCGAGATCTCGCCTTCGCCCAAGGTGGTTATAGTGACCATGTTCGAGGAGCCGCGTTACATACGTGAGCTTATGAGGCTGGGGGCGAGCGCCTACCTGCTAAAGAGCGTCTCTATAGAGCACCTTATAGGCGCGGTGCGAGCGGCGGTCTTCGATCCTGAGGGGCAGCACATTGTGGTTGGTATGCCTCAAGAGATGATCGAAGAGGGCGAGATTGGGTCTGAGGGCGTACTCTCGGCTCGGGAGATGGAGATCCTGCTGCTCGTGTCCCGGGGCCTCTCCAACCGAGAGGTAGCGAACATGCTTACCCTGTCGGAGGCCACAGTAAAGCGCCACTTAGCTAACACCTATCCAAAGATGGGTGTCTCCTCAAGGGGGGAGGCCGTAAGGCAGGCCCTTTTGGAGGAGTGGATCACCATTGAAGATATCTCTCGGTTGGAGGAGGAAGAGGAGTAAGAGCAAGAAAAACGGCGGCGGAGGGGGTAGCCATCTCGTCCGAGAGATATCTTCTCCGCTAACTACTACTGTCTCCCACGATTATCCTCTGGGTCTCTTCAACCACCCCGAGCAGGTCTTCGATCTCTATATCTTGGATAAGCTGCGTGTCTTGCCCGTCGAGAAAGATGCTCGCGCTCAAGCTATCGTGGTACCGAATCACTACCCAGGAAGGGATGCTCACCTCCCTAACTTTCGAAGCGTCATCGTTGCATACGATTAGGTGGGGGAGAAACGAAGACGCCTCCCGGTCAAGGGCCTGCGGGTCGGCGAAGCGCACATCGTCTTTGGGGCGATCTCTTTGGATAATGTGCGCGAGCGTCTCTCGATACATGGTAGGCGCGACAGCAATTAGTATGCGCATAACGTTTGTAGAAACATCTCCTTCCAAACTAGTAGAGCCTTCACCCACACCAAAATCGTATACAAAAGAAGATCAGCTTGGGTGCTTGCTTCTAGATATATATCCCCCTTTGATGGACGCAAACCTGGGTATGCGGAAAATAATGAAAGTATGTACCTCTGCGCACGTACAGCAAGCAACCCTCTTCGGGGTTCTGAGAAGACCTCTATAGCGGCAGTTTAATGAATATTGGGGAGCAACATATAGCGAAGGTTACATACTCGATCGCCGGGTAAGAAAGAAGTGGCTCCTCAAGAAGGGGAGCAAGGAAAAGACCGCTATCCGGACTACGACGAGTGGTTACGTAGCACGCCGTTGTGCCGGATCTAGGCAGCAAACAAGAGAAGGAGGAACAAAGAGATGACGGCAAGGATATTCGCCCAGGTAGTGGGGGTTGTGCTCCTCTTGCTCGGGATAGGAGGGCTGCTGCTCGGGGACGGGCTGCTTGGTGGGTTGCTCAACATAGACGTCGCAGAGGACATAGTCCACATCCTCACGGGAGGTATCCTAGCCTACGTGGGCTTCGGTCAGCGCAACGAAGGTGTCGCCCGAAGCGTAGTCGGCGTGTTGGGAGTGGTCTACCTGCTGGTGGGGTTACTCGGCTTCGTCCTGCCTTTCCTATTCGGGTTAATCCCAAGCGGCTACACCATCGCCGACAACCTGATCCACCTGGCTCTGGGAGCGCTCGGCATCGCGGTTGGCTTCCTCTCAGGGGGAGAAGGCCGCTCCACGGCGAGGAGGACATAGTAGAGGGCTCTCCGTTATGGGAATATAGGATTCTATGGCTCCGGCCCACCTTGTGGGTGGGAGGATCGGATAGATTGGCCTACCGTGGTCCTGGCCGCGATAGCGGCGCTGTTCGTGCTCGGTTTGGTCTCAATTTTGGTCGCGGCCCTCTTCGGAGTTAAGGTCATGCGGTTCTCCAAAGACCGATAGGTACCTTCGTAGATAGGTACTCGCGCGTACCAGTCCGGTCTGCCGGACAGCGGTAAGCGGGGTCTTGAGCATCGCTCTGAGCATCCTCGTGTACCTCGGCGACCTGTTCCGGCTCTGAACGAACACTACCGTAACGATTTACTAGCTAGAGGTGGGTGCTTCTCTTAGCGAGGTTGCTGCCCGCTAAGGAACCCTCCGAGGAAATACGAACCGCTCAAGGCGCTCGACGTAAGGTAGGAGACAGCGGTTAGAGATAAGTTCGAGGGAGCCATCTTGCACGAGAGCGATCGCCTCTTTCACCTAAGAGTACGAAAGCAACCTATCTCGGTCCTATACAAGATCAGCGCCGGCATCTGTAGTCGAGGGAGCCGGTTCAACAACACTTCGCGTAGGCCCATCACGCCTACTGTGGTGCGCAGGGAGGCAAGCGTCGCGTCCGTAAAGTTTGGCAGCTGTGCCAGCTTGTACTGGTCCTTGACCCACTGTGAGAGGATCTGTTAGGGGCGTGCGAACATTAGTAAAGCTCGCCTGAACGACCTTTGGGCGGTACCGAGATGTGTTTTGGCCTTTGAACGGTGTAAGAATTACATCAGCAACGTCCCCACTAGGGCTGAGCGACTTGGAGGATACTTAGCGGTGAACTGCCCTGTCGAATCTGGGGTTCGCCTGCACGAAAGTACCGGAATAGCATGACAACTACCTTCGAGCAAGCAGGCGAGCATGACTTCCCGATAGGGTGATCACTCTGCGGTAGCCAAAGCGAGTAAGGTAGCCTATTGTCATCTACCGCGCCCGTGACGAAAGGAGATCCTGCGAAAGTCGCGCTGACGAGCAAACAGACTTGTGTCGACGGCCTGCAGATACTTTACCGTACCTCGGAGGAGGTAGTGCCTGAAGGACGACCAACGGTAATCCTGGTACACGGCCTGATCGTCTCCAGCCGCTACATGGTTCCTACTCTGAAGCGGATGGCGCGTCACTACCGGACCTACGCACCCGACCTACCCGGCTTCGGCAGGAGCGAGAAGCCGCCTCACACCTTGGATGTAGCTGGGCTCTCCAACGCTCTCTCCGCATGGATGGACGTAGTGGGGTTGAAGAGGGCGGTGCTCGTCGGTAACTCTATGGGCTGTCAGATCATAGCGAACCTCGCCGTGCGCCGTCCGGAACTCGTCGAGCGAGCTGTGCTGCTGGGCCCGACTATGGACCCTCAAGGACGTTCCGTCTCCCGGCATATCGCGCGGTTCCTCCGCGACATGCCCCGCGAGCCACTCTCCCTTCTGGGCATCGAACTGCGCGACTACCTGGCGGCGGGCACACGTAGGGGGTGGCATACGTTTCGCTATGCGCTGGAGGACCGCGTCGAGGAGAACCTCCCTCGACTGCGGGCACCGGCGCTCGTCGTGCGTGGTTCGCGGGATCCCATCTGCCCGCAGCGCTGGGCCGAGGAGATGGTCCGACTCCTGCCGGAGGGCCGCCTCGTGATCTTGCCCGGAGCAGCTCATGCGGCTAACTTCAGCGCGCCCGCAGAGCTCGTCGGCGTGATACGAGAGTTCCTTAGGGAAGGAAGAGAAGCGTAATCGGCGCGTGAGAGCCTCGGATGAGGCGCCGTAGCGACCATTACCCTGCGTACTGGCCGCACGTTTATCCCTGTAGACTCGACTACTCTCCGACCGATTCCCCGGCAAGGAAGGCGAGGAGCGCTGCATCGAACTCCTTGAACTGGTCGAACATGGGTACGTGACCGGCCCCGTGCAGCACGAGCAGACGGGAATCGGGTATCTCCTCTCTCAAGAGATCGCCGACCGCCGGGGGTATGAGAGGGTCGTTCTCGCCCCAGACCAGAAGCGTGGGGGCTGCTATATTTCGCAGGTCTCCCCGAACGTCCTCCGCCAACAAGTCTCGGGCGGCACGCCAGAGGGTCGTGGGCCCTGTCCTCAGCGCGTCCCGAACGAGCACCGGCACGAAGGCCGGGGCCGCGTAGCGGGCAGCAAGCAGGAGGGGGATGAGGTGCCCGAGCATTGAACGCTCCGTCGGTACCCCGGCGGGCGCGACGAGCACCAGACGGCGCACCAGGTCCGGCCGGCTGGCGGCGAGCCGGACGGATACGTAGCCTCCCATCGAGTGGCCGGCGAGGTGCGCACGCTCAAGACCTACGGCCTCCATCCACTCCGAGAGCCACGCAGCGGCCTCGGCAAGGACGAACCGTCGCCGCAGGCTACGCATCGTCCCGAAACCCGGAAGATCGACTAGATAGACCCGGTACCGTTCGGCGATGGCTGGGACGTTTCGGGACCACCAACGGGTCGATCCCGAGAGCCCATGCACCAATACGATGGGCTCCCCCTCTCCGGCTACTTCGTAGCGAATCGGGTATCTTCCCACCCGCGCTTCGTACCGTAAAGTTCGGGTCTCAGCCTCCCCGCGGATTCGATCAGGGTAGCTCATTGGCGCTACTGCTCAGGGAGAGAGGCTCTCGGCGAAGATGCCTTCGATGCTCTTACGAACAGAACACCTAACCATGAGGTCCTCTAACCGGTCTTGGTCATGATCGCTGCTAGTATATCCGCAGAGCCCATGAGCACGTGCGGCAGCCAGTAACGTGTTCCGTTTTCTGCAAAGCCAAACAGCCACGGCGAGGATGCCAGCAAAGCTCCTTTTGCAGCATCGAACGTCAGGTGAGCGGGCATCGGGAGGACCTTGAGAAGGCCGAACTCGTAATCGGTAAACAGACTGTAACCCGCCCCTCCCAACCCGTCGAGACGAGGGATCAAGGCAGCGGCCGGTGCGTCGTCTAACTCGAGCAGCGCCGGAAAGGCCAGGTTGATGCCGCTAGCTGAGTAGTCAAGAGCCCCATGAACGCTGGTGGGGATCACTTGTAGTTGCAAGTCCTTGTCCTTCCGCTCAAGGTTAGCGCTAGGACGCTTATACCCTGGGCTAGACCCGATGATTCGTACATTTCTGTTCCATCCGTACGCCAGCAACGGTTGGTTTAGTAAACCCTGCTTCAGGTTCCACCTTAGTTGCTTGCGGACGTCGACAAAGGTAACATGGAGATCGAATTGTCTGGCGCCTTGTCAACTTTAGGAGGGCAGCAAGCGCTCAAGCGATTGAGGAGCGTGTAGTTGAAGGTTGGAGATACGCTGCATGCGGCGCCTGGCAAATATCGAGGCAACTGAGAATAGCGTTGTGTGAAAAAGACGGTCGTCGGCAGAGATTTTGCACTGTCTACGAATCTGGCGCGGTATTGTGCAACCCTTGCCGTGCAAAGGTCATAGGTTCAAGCTCCCCTGATTCCGGTTGAAGATTCTGTAAAGGCGGGAACGCACAAAGGGTAGCGAGCTCAGAATTCTTTCTGGGCACGTGGCCTCCTTTTCGGGGCATATACCTCCAGGCTTTTAACCATGCGCCAGAGCGGGTCCAGTAGAGCTACCAAGTGTTGTAAGGGCATCGGTATATTAGTGCACCTGTTAGTTCGCTCGCTGTTCGGCTGCAAACGCCGAACGGACTCCGCCTCGAGCTGATTGAAAAGTACTTACGTTTGTACGAGATCCCCGGTAGTGCCCGTCTCCCGCAGCTTCTCACAGATCTCAGCCATCCTTATAGCGCCCATGCTACTGCAGCTTCCCTTGAGAGTGTGGGCGCTGCGCTCTACGGAATGCGCATCTCCACCCTCGACGGCCTCGCGCAGGACTATAAGCAGCGGCGGCACATCAGTTAAGAACAGCTCGATCAATTCGTCCAGGAGGTCCGGTTCGCCCTCTACTTGTAGTTCTCGTAGGCCCGTCAGCACGCTCGGGTTCAGAGGTTCCGCATCATCCTCTCGGGTTGTCGTGCTGTCGGTTGCTTCTTGGACGGGGGGCATCGTGGAGTCCGGTTCCGAGACCCACCGAACAAGTATGGCCTAAAGCTTCTCCAGGCTTACCGGCTTGGAGACGTAGTCACCCATACCCGCGGCGAGCGCGTTCTCCCGCTCTCCCTGCATGGCGTTTGCAGTCATCGCGATAATCGGAGTGTGGCGCGCCGATCCTTCTCTACCACGAATCTCGGCGGTGGCCTCGTAGCCGTTCATCTCGGGCATCTGCACGTCCATCAAGACCGCCGCGTACTGCCTGTGCGAGAGGGCCTCTAAAGCTTCCGATCCGTTGGAGGCCAAGTCGACGCTGTAACCTAGTGTTCTCGAGCATCCTCGCGGCGACCTTCTGATTCACCGGGTTGTCGTCGGCTACCAGCACGTGGACGCGGTGACGGGCTTGCATTTCGCGGAGGCTGTTGCGGGTAATGAGGCGCGTATCGCGCTCTCGGACCGAAGCCGCTTTCGGCTTCCCGCCCACGACTGTCGCGAGGGCATCGTGGAGCTCGCGCTGCCTTACCGGCTTGGTCAGGTACGCCTCGATGCCCGCGCGCCGAGCCTCCTCACCGTCGTTCCCGCCGTGGCCGACTGAGGTCAACAGCAGCAGACGAGTCGAGGAGGCTGCGGGGTCGGCCTTGACTCGGCGGGCCAGCTCTACGCCGTCCATCTCCGGCATCTGAATATCCAGTATCGCCGCGTCGAAAGGCTCGCCGCTCTCCGCGGCGGAGCGGAGGACTCGCAGCCCCTCGCCGCCATCTTCGGCGCTCTCGCTTCGTATCCCCCACGGGATGATCTGCTTCGACAGTACCGTGCGGTTGGTGGCGTTGTCGTCCACGATCAGGATGCGTAGGCCGCTGATATCGGCGAGAGGCTTCAGCATAGACCGGGCATCTTCCGGCTGTTTGACCAAAGGCACAGTGAACCGGAAGATGCTACCGGCACCCGCCTCGCTTGTCACGCCTATCTAGCCGCCCCGCAGTTCGACGAGTTGCTTGGAGATTGCCAGCCCGAGCCCCATCCCGCCGTACTTGCGGGTCGTCGAGGAGTCGGCCTGAGAGAAAGACTGGAACATACGCTCTTGCTGCTCGGGGGTCATATCGATGCCCGTGTCTCTTACCTCGAAGCGCACCAACGCCGCATCCGGCGTATCTTCGGCGAGCTCTACGTGCAAGATGACTTCCCCTTTCTCGGTGAACTTGATCGCATTACCGAGAAGGTTGGTTATGATCTGGCGTAGACGCCCCGGATCACCCCGCAGCGCGTTCGAGACGTCGTAGTCGACGAGGCTCGCGAGCTCCAAGCCCTTGGAATGGGCCCGCTCGGCGAGCAGGTCGGTCACGTCCTCAACGGCCTTCCTGAGATCGAAATCTATAGTCTCGATACTCATAGCCCCGGCCTCTATCTTGGAGAAACCCAGGATGTCGTTGATGATGGTCAAGAGGCTTTCGCCCGAGAGGCGTATCGTCTCGGCGTACTCGCGCTGCTCTTCGGTAAGCCTCGTGCCGAGCAGGAGCTCGATCATATCGATAACGCCGTTCATAGGCGTTCTTACCTCGTGGCTCATATTGGCTAGAAACGCGCTCTTGGCCCGATTGGCGGCTTGGGCGACCTCCCTGGCCTCCCGTTCACGCCCCAAAGCTCCCAACAGCTCGAGCCGGCCGACCACCGCACGCGCGAAGGCACCGAGCAGGGTCATCTACTCCTCGCCAAACTTTATGGGCTGGGTATCCAGCAGGCAGAGCGAGCCGAGCACGTGGCCGTCGGAGGTCGTCAGCGGGGCTCCGGCGTAGAAACGCACGCCGTAGTTGACGCAGACGTAGTGATTCTTGAATTTCTCGGTGACCAGAAAGTCCGGTATGAGAAGCGGTCTCTTGGTCTCCACGACGTATCGACACACGCTTTGCTCTCGGGGATTTTGCCTAGCTTCGGCGAGGTCCTCGGGCAGGTCCCCCGACCAAGCCCCCCGACCAAGTCCTGAAGTACTGTACGTCGGCGAGAATAAGGTTGACCATGCACAGGTTTGTCCCGAAGGTCTCGTGCACGTCGTCGACGAGCTCCTGGAGTACTTGGTCTACCTCGGGTCGTACCACGTCCAGGTGATCCAACGTCGCCAGACGCTCCGCTTCGCGCCCATCTACGCCTCTGGTCGATCCGCGCCCTGCAATTTCCTTGACCTCCCTTTTATACGTAAAGCATCAATGCCCCTAGAAAGGGTTACGGTAGGTTTTCGGCACAACGAAAGAAATGGTTTAGTCAGCGCCAATGATTTGATGTGTTGCCTGAACCTCTACTTGGCTTTCAGCTGTCTGAGTGATCATGTAGTTCGCACCAGCGCCATGTTGCGTACCTTGCCGGCCCGGTGTTGGAATTAAGCATCCGTCCTCGGCCCGGAACGAGGACGAGGTGTGAGCGTGAGTCGTAGCGATCTTGGTTATGCTGGCCCTGATTGATATGTTCTCTGGCGCGGCTCTCCTCTCTCGATACCTTGGAGCCCGTTCTCTGCGTGCCACTCTGAGAGAGTGCAAGGTGCTAGAGGCGGCAACGAGCCAGGCTACCGAAGCGGCACGTACCCTGGCAGGGCGGCGATTCGGTCGAGCCAGGTACGCACCTTCGGGAAATGTTCAAGGTCGTAGCCGCCTTCTGGGGAGAGGTATGGGTAAGCGTAGAGGGCAACGTCGGCGACTGTGAGGCTCTCTCCGACGAAGAACTTGCGGCCGCTCAGGTGCCGCTCTATCACGGACAAGGCTCTGTACCCTTGCTCGAAGTATTGCTCCAACTCGGCCTGTTTCTGCGGCGTGATCTCGACCTCCCGCATGCGCCAGAGGCGGGGGCGGGAGAGATAGAGCAAAAGACTGTACTGTTCAAAGAACATCCAGCGCAGAACCTGCGCCTTCTCCAGCTTGTCCTCGGGCAGGTAGGGCGTGCCTTCCGCAAGGTAGAGGAGGATAGCGCCAGACTCCGGGAGCATAGTACCGTCCTCTACCTCGAGCACCGGAATCTTGCCGTCCGGGTTGGCGTTCTCAAGGAACTCGGGAGCGTGCGTCCCGCCGCCCTTTGTGTCGTAGTCGATCAACTCGTAATTCTTGCCCAGAAGGGCCAGGAGCAGTCGGACCTTGTAGCTGTTCCCCGACATCGGGGCGGAGTGCAAACGCATCAAGTTCTCGCCTCGTTTCTTGATGTTCACCTACATCGATTCTTACTTGCTTCGACTCTACTATCTTCCTTCGTAAGCGGTCGGTTCCGTACATGATGGAGCCTTTTTAGCCGATTCACCACTCAGGCACCGGGACTACATACTCCTCGTCGCCGAGACCGGTGGGAGAACTTGCGACAAGTTCTCCGCCAATGCGGGGCAATACTCGTCGCTGCTGACCGTGTCCTGCCAGCAGCGCCTGAGCCTCAGTCACGTCTCGCATACCAGTTTCGGAAGATGTTGCTCAACCTAGCTTTCGGCGACCGGCAGAGCGTTGGCGACCGTTCGCAGAACGCTGTCCCTAACCTAGCTTGAGAAGTTGTGATGCTTCCGGCCGCTTGTTCGGGAGGACACCGTTTGCTCTTGAATGATAGCTAGAGGAACCTTTACGACCTGATACCCTCCGGTAAGGGTAGCTAGTAGACGCACGCGTCACGGGGAGGAAGAACGCAACATGATCGAGGAGGAGCAGAGTCTTAAGAAGCTTCGGCAAGGTGTGCGAGAGGTCTGTGAGAGGTTCCCGAACGAATATTGGCGTGAGCTCGACGCGAAACGCGAGTACCCGGAGGAGTTCGTACGGGCCATGACCGAGGCAGGCTACCTCGCCGCCCTCATCCCCGAAGAGTACGGCGGGATGGGCTTGAACCTGCTCGCCTCCTGCGCCATCCTCGAGGAGGCTAACCGCTCGGGCGCGAACGCGAACCCCGCCCACGCCCAGATGTACGTCATGGGCACGCTCCTCAGGCACGGTTCCCGGGAGCAGAAGAGAGAGTACCTGCCGAAGATAGCGAGCGGCGAGTTGCGCCTGCAGGCCTTCGGCGTCACCGAGCCGCAAGCCGGGACCGATACGACCCGGATCTCCACGCTCGCCGAGCGACGGGGCGACAAGTACGTCGTAAACGGACGTAAGATCTACATCTCCAGAGTGCAGTACTCGGACCTCATGATCCTACTCGCTCGCACCACCCCTCTGGAAGAGGTCGAGAAGCGCTCCCACGGCCTCTCTGCGTTCATACTGGATCTGCGAGGGCTCCTCGGGAAGAACCTCAGAGTCAAGAGACGCCGGGTGATGATGAACAACTTCACCAACGAGCTTGAGTTCAAGAACGTGGAGGTGCCGGCAAAGAACCTGATCGGCGAGGAGGGTGAGGGGTTTCGCTACATCATGGATGGCATGAACGCCGAGCGCATCCTCATCGCCGCCGAGTGCATCGGCGACGGACGCTTCTTCATAGAGAGAGCCACGGAACGCGCCAACGAGCGAGAGGTTTTCGGGCGCAGGATCGGCCAGAACCAGGGTATTCAGTTCCCCATAGCCCAAACCTACGCCCGCGTCGAGGCGGCGAACCTGATGGTGCAGAAGGCGGCGGGCCTCTTCGATCGGGGCGAGAAGTGCGGCCCGGAGGCGAACATGGCGAAGCTGTTGGCGGCGGACGCGAGCTGGGAGGCGGCTAACGTGGCGATGCAGACCTTCGGCGGATACGGAGTCGACGCCGAGTACGACATCGAGAGAAAGTTTCGCGAGACGCGTCTCTACCAGCTAGCCCCGATCCCAACTAACCTCATCCTCTCCTATATAGCAGAGCACGTGCTCGGTCTTCCGAGGTCCTTCTAGGATAGAGATCTCTAGAAGCATGGAGGGATCGCGTTGTCCTAGAAAGGATGATGGGAGCGGGCAGTGGCGGCATTGTTTACCTCGTGCCAACTCGCTAATATAGAGTTTAGAGCTGTAAAGGTCGACCGAGTGGAGGGCAAAGGCTTCGGCCGCGCCGAGACTTCTGTCCTTGTTTGTTCTTCGGCGCGAAATGCCTAACTGAGCAACGCGTGCTTTCGCGGCAGCGATCTGTAACGGCGACGAATCGAGCCAAGAATGTAGAGTTTAGCTGTAAGCTGCGCGCCTGACAGGGGTTGTCGGCGGCTCGCCGCGCGGGCCCTTTCGCAGCTCGGATCCTCGGTGACTACAATCTAGCCGCGAAGGCTGCGCCAGGGAAGCGTCGGCTGCCAAAAAGGCACCTAAGAGGGCAGAGAGCCGTGGATAGAAACGACAGCGTGACCACCAGCGGGGAGACCAAAGCGCGTCCTCCTCGCGAGTGCTTGGACATCGTTACGCGCGTGTGCTCGTGACTAGGCCATTCAAACCTCACCCGCTGCTTACAGGCGGGCATACTCAGACGCTCGCCGGTTGGGCGTGGCCGCGGCGTTTCCGCGCCTACCCAGACGAGACGCGCCTGTTCAAGGTGGAGCCGGGCGTGCACATCCTCGCCCGCTGCCGCTGGCAAGAGGACCGGAAGAACCGGGTTACCTTGATACTGGTGCACGGTCTCGGCGGGAACGCCGACGCCCCTTACATGCTCGGTGCCACGCATCTGGCCTACCGGGCGGGCGCGAACGTAGTGCGTCTCAACCAGCGTAACTGCGGCGGAACCGAGCATCTCACCCCGACGCTCTATCACAGTGGAATGTCCGGCGACCTGGCGGCTGTGATGCGCGAACTGGTAGGGTTCGATGAGCTTAACCGCGTTGTAGTCGCAGGCTTCTCCATGGGCGGAAATCTCGCCTTGAAGATGGCCGGAGAGATGGGGGAGGGCGCGCCGCCGGCGCTCCTCGGCCTGTGCGCCGTCTCACCCGTGCTAGATCTGAAGGAGACGGCGACGAACCTGGAGAGGCCCTCCAATTACCTCTATCAGCGGAGGTTCGTGCGGAGCTTGCGCCACCTCGTCGAGCGGAAGAAGCGACTCTATCCGACCCTATACGATGTCCGAGGTTTGGAACACCTTCGCACAGTCCGCGACTTCGACGAGATCTACACCGCACCACACGGCAGCTTCACCGACGCCGACGACTACTACGCCCGCTCTAGCGCCCTTCCCTTCGTCCCGCGCATACGGGTACCGTCGCTCATCGTTCACGCTCAGGACGACCCCCTGGTACCCTTCAAACCGATGCTGCGTCTGGAGGTCTCTAGAAACCCCATGGTCACGACAGCGACGCCGCTACACGGAGGACACGTCGCCTTTGTCTCGGCCGAGAGGAATGAGGGGCGCTTCTGGGCGGAGGAGCGGCTCGCGGAGTTCTGCCGTCTCCTCTCGGGGGCTACGCTCTCGTAGAATTGGAGGCCCGTCCATGCCGTGTGTCGGGGCCTCCGGTTCCGTGGCGATTCTTTCCCGGCGAGAGTATGAGTTGGAGAGGAGAAGGTGCTCCTATGGGCTCCAACTCATCATGCAGCTTCTATCCGGCCGGTTTGTCACCGCCTTTGCGGTATCGGGTTAGTCAAGAGTTGTTAGCCGAGAGAGCCTGAAGTAAAGCCCGGAGCTACTCCAGGTGTGTGGTCGGGCGCCTTTGAGATCCGTGTCTCCACTACTAGCCACGCGGAGCCGGGTGTAGCCTGCGGAGTTCGCGAGCAGCGGGTGCTACCTGGCTCTCAGGCGGAGAGAGGCAGGCTACTCTCGCGTACCTCAACTGAGAGGGCACGTTTGATCTTGTCGAACTCCCTCTTCTCGGCCTCGCCGACCAGCGTCGCCGCGATCCCTTCCCTGCCTGCGCGTGCCGTACGCCCTATACGGTGTACATACGTCTCCACGTCTTCAGGGAGATCGTAGTTGATGACGTGCGAGACGTCGGGTATGTCGAGCCCGCGCGCCGCGACGTTCGTCGCGATGAGGATGCTTGTCCGGCCCCCGACGAACGCGGCGAGCGTCTTGGTACGCTGCGCCTGCGTCTTCCCGCCGTGCAACAGGCCCGCCTTGTAGCCGTCCCGTTCGAGTTGGCGGTGCAGCTTGGTCGCCCCGTGCTTCGTCCGGCGAAACACGATCGCACGCGGCTCCTTCTCCGCGTCGATCAGGGACCGCAAGGCTCTCGTCTTGTCGCGGCCGTTCACGCGATAGGAGACCTGCGCGACCGTATCTACCGTGGGCGTCCTGGACTCTACCGCGAGCCACTGCGGAGAGCGCATGTGACTATTGACCATGCTGCGTATAGTCTTGGGCATCGTGGCCGAGAAGAGGGCAGTCTGCCTGCCGCCGGGAGTGCGCGAGAGGATACGCCCGACGTCCGGCGCGAACCCCATATCGAGCATCCGATCGGCTTCGTCGAGCACGAGGTAACGCACCGAGCCAAGCCCGAGCGTGCCCCTCTGCAAATGGTCGAGGATGCGTCCCGGTGTGCCGACCACGACCGGGGCCCTGCGGCCCTTGAGCGCCTTGATCTGCGGGCCTATAGCTACGCCTCCACAGAGGATCACCG
>CADCVD010000031.1 GCA_902806055.1 uncultured Rubrobacteraceae bacterium | reverse complement strand
CCGCAACCTCGCCGTATGGCTGCACGAGGCGCTGGACAGTTTCCCGGCCGACCTCTTGCGGTTCTACCTCGCCTCCAACCTGCCGGAGACAGGGGACGTGGTGTTCTCCTGGCGCGAGTTCCAGAGCCGGGTCAACTCCGACCTCATAGGAAACCTCGGCAACTACATCAACCGAACCCTCTCGTTTATCGAGAAGTACTTCGACGGCGAGGTGAAGCGTCCTGGAGATGTTCCCCACGACGCGCGCGAGGCTCTGGACGACCTAAAGGAGATCGAAGCTCGCTACGAAGAGCGGATGTACGCCGGGAGGCCGAGGGAGGCCCTCGGGGAGCTGATGGCTATGAGCAAGCGGGCCAACCGTTTCTTCGACGCCTCTGCCCCGTGGAAGAGCCGTAAGGAGGACCCGGAGGAGGCGCGGGTAGCGCTATACTACTGCTGCGTGCTGCTCGGCACTATCGCCTACCACGCCGCCCCTTACGTCCCGGAGGCGGTCGAACGGCTGCGCGCGTTCTTCGAAGGGCCCGTGGAGCGTATCTCTGAGCTATACCCTTCGGAGAGCTACCGCGTGTCCGGAGCCACCCCCCTCTTCCGCCGGGTGGAAGACGAAGAGGTAATCGCCGCCGAGGAGAAGTTGGCGAACGCGGCGAAAGGCGATGCTTAGCACACTACCCAGCGCCTGAGCGTACCGACCTTGAGTTTGATCGGTCGCTGCCCTCTAACGCGGCGCGAGGGAATAGGTTTCATACCTTGCGCCGCCGTCCCGGGCAGCGTACATGTTTCCGCGCATTGGTCTTAGAGCTCCGACCCTATCCTTAGTGACGCAATCTCCGGTCGTCCTTCGGGATTGTGGTCAAAGTACGCTTTAACACCCTGTGTGCTTAGAGAAAGTACAGGGCGGCTAACGCGAGCGCGAGGTAGCGTAGCCCCTTTCCCAGCGTCATCCAGAAGCAGAAACCCCAGAAACGCAGCCGTGTCGCCCCCGCGAGCACGACCAGCCCGTCGCCGAGTATAGGCACCCACGAGAGCAGCAGAGCCGGCTGCCCGTAGCGTTTGAACAACCGGGCCGGCCGGCTCTTAGAGACCTTGCGCGGCCTCGCCAGGCCCTGGGCGGCGCGGCGCGAGATCCAGTACGTCGTACACGCCCCTACGGCGTTCCCCAACGTCCCTACCAGCACCGGCACCACCAAAAGCTCCTCCCTACTTATGAGTAGGATCAGGGGCGGCTCCGAGCTAAGCGGCACCACCGTGGCTGCTAGAAAGCTCCAGAGAAAGAGAGCGCTATAGGAATAAAGTAACGACAAACCGAGGAGCTTTTCCTATCTTTTAGGGCGGCGTGTTGTCAGAACGTTAGCCAGGGCCGGAGGTCTACGGCGCCCAGCGATACCGGCTATAGTACTGATCGGCGACCGCTGAAAACTTCTATTTAAAGCGGTACTGGCGGTACATCCCGGCGCTCTCGTCCACGTCGGCCTCGGTGACGTGGTTGCGGCCGCGGCCAACGACGCGATCCTCGATCCGCTTTCGGATAAAGCGGCGCATCAGAAAGGGGCTGCGCTTTATCCGCCGGTCAGCCTCCGGGTCCCACGTGATCCTGGTGTCCGCCAAAGCGTATCCCTTTCTCTCTGATCTCTCGCCTTATTCTAACGTAGGACCCTTAGGGTAATGCGCATAACAACGAACTCTATAGAGCACCGCTAGAATAAACGCGCCATCTTGACCGTTGGGAAGGAAGTCTTGGAGAGATCCGCAGCGCTCTCAGCCGAAAAGATTACGCGCCTCTACAAGAGCAGCGGGCGCGGCGTCGCGGAGGTAAGCGTCGAAGTTCGGCCCGGAGAAATCTTCGGCCTGATGGGCCCGAACGGCTCCGGCAAGAGCACCCTGCTCCGCGTCCTCTCAACCGCCGTCGAGCCGGAGAGCGGCGCCTTCCGGGTCTGCGGCGCGGATGGCGTCAGGGAGAAGCGTAAGGCGCGCGCGAGGATGGGACTCATGGTAGACCGTCCGACCCATTACGGCGACCTGACAGGCTGGGCCAACGCCTATCTCTTCGCCCGCTCATACGGCATAGAGGAGGCGAAGGCGGAGAGCGTACTCGCGGAGCTCTTCGACTACTTCGGTCTCGACGAGTACAGAGATGACCGTACGAAGACCTACTCCTACGGGATGGGGAAGAAGCTCGCGCTAATCGAGGCGATGGCGCACGGACCGGATCTCCTGCTCCTCGACGAGCCGTCGCTCGGGCTCGACTATACCTCTCAGCTCGCCTACCAGAAAAAGATTCGGGAGCTTTCGAATTCCGGCGTCGCTATCCTGATCGCCAGCAACCAGGTGGACGAGGTCGAAGCCCTCTGCGACCGGGTGGCCTTTTTGCACAGAGGGAGGCTGATCGCTCAAGGGACGCCGGAGGAGTTCGTCTCCTCCCTCGAAGGTACGCGGCGCATCGTCGCGGCGCTCCGCAACCCGGTCGACTACGAAGCTCTGAAAAAGGTAGAAGGGGTCGAGCGCGTAGCTACCGAGGGCCGCAACCTCGTGCTCCATTGCGCCGGGAGGCCGGGTCTAGTCGCCGACGTGGTAGCAGGGCTGGTCAGCGCGGGCGGGGACATCACGGACCTCGCGGTGCGCAGGCCGAGCCTTGAGGACGTGTACGTAAAGCTGACCGGGGAGGCTTTGCGCGATGAGGCTTAACCCGCCGGACGCCTACTGGAAAAAGGATGTCGCGCTCTTCTTCGGCAAGAGGTTCGCGCTGATGATAAAGATGCTATATCCGATAGCGCTTATAGTGCCGGTAGCGGCGAGCGACATCCCGGCCCAGTACGCGGCGGCGGTGATCGGGATAGTAGCCGTGATGGCCGGGACCTTCGGGGCCGGCGAGAGCCTTACGGTAGACCTGAACGACGGTATCCTCCTGCGCGTCTCCCTCACCCCACTCTCGCCACGGCGCATAGTCTTCGAGATACTGGCGGTCAACGCCGTTCTGGACTTCATCCAGATCCTGCCCGCCCTGCTCATCGTCTACGCGCTCAACCCGGCGCCGTTGGTGTGGATTTTGGCCGCTACCTTCGGCGTGTTCGCGACCCTCGTAACGGCGAACTGCATCGGTATCTTCATCGCGAACTTCACCTCCTCCCCCGCTGACGTGCTCCTCTACGCCACGGCGATACTGGCGCCCCTGATCTACGTCTCGGGCTTCTTCCGAAACCAGAACCCGACCGGGGTAAGCGCGCTCTTGCGCGACTTCGTCCCGTTCGCCTACATGAACGATGCTTTGCAGGCCGTCTTCGGGCTCGCCGCCCGCTCTGCGCCCTTCGAGGTTTTCCTCTACCCGGGCATTATCGCCGCCGTCCTCGCCCTCGGCGTCAGCCTGACCGCCCCACGGCTTCTCTCACCCCGGCTCTAGAGAGTTAGCGGTATCCCTTCTCCTATCAGGTATTCCTGCTCTAACGAGAAGGGATACCTGATAGTTGACGGCACCTCAAAGCCCTCGAAAGATTCGTGCAGCTGCTTGAGTCGGGGAGGCCTACCTGTAGACCGGCTGTCCGAGTTCCGTAGGGAAAAGCGGTAGAGAGGCTTATGGTTCCCTACCTCGAACGCGTTTAACCCGCTCTTCTATTATGCTAGCATGCCAGCACAATAGCCTTTGGGAAGAGGTAGGAGGAGTAGGGTCTATGGGTAGCCGTATTGGTCGGTACGCTATTTGGGTAGCAGTAGCCCTCGTCGGGGCCGTGTGTTGGGGGGTGCTGGCCCTCGGCAGGGGAGAGTCGGTAAACGCGGTGTGGCTACTCTTCGCTGCGCTCGCCTCCTACGCCATCGCCTACCGGTTCTACGCCCGCTTTATCCAGCGCAAGGTGCTAGAGACCGACGACAACCGGGCCACGCCCGCCGAGCGGTTGAACAACGGGCAGGACTTCGAGCCGATGGACCGCAGGATACTCTTCGGACACCACTTCGCCGCGATAGCGGGGGCAGGGCCGCTCGTGGGGCCGGTGTTGGCGGCACAGATGGGCTTCCTGCCGGGGACATTCTGGATCATCTTCGGGGTCATCCTCGCTGGCGCGGTGCAGGACATGACGATCCTCTTCTTCTCGATGCGCCGCGACGGCAAGTCTCTGGGGCAGATGGCCCGCGAGGAGATAGGGCCTGTCGGCGGAGCGGCGGCGCTCATAGCGGTCCTAGCGATCATGGTTATCCTGCTTGCGGTTCTAGCGCTCGTCGTGGTTAACGCTCTGGCCGACTCGCCGTGGGGCGCCTTCTCCATCGCGATGACGCTCCCGATCGCGCTCTTTATGGGCTTCTACCTGCGCTTCTTGAGGCCCGGGCGGATTCTAGAAGTCTCGGCCATAGGGGTGGGGCTCCTCATTCTGGCGCTCTTCGGGGGCGGTTGGATCTCGGAGTCCTCCGCCTACGCCGACGCTTGGACCTTCAGCGGAGTCACGATCGCGATAGCCCTGATAGTGTACGGTTTCGTCGCCTCTGTGCTCCCGGTGTGGGTGCTCCTGGCCCCACGCGACTATCTCTCGACGTTCATGAAGATCGGAACCATCGGGCTCCTGGCCATAGGTATAGCCATCACCCTTCCCGTAATGCAGATGCCGCGGCTCACGGAGTTCGCATCTTCGGCCACAGGCGGTCCCGTTGCCCCGGTAGGCCCCCTCTTCCCGTTCGTGTTTATAACGATCGCCTGCGGGGCACTCTCGGGCTTCCACGCGCTCATCGCCTCCGGCACTACCCCGAAGCTCATCCAGAAAGAGTCGCAGGTACGCATGATCGGCTACGGGGCGATGCTCATGGAGTCCTTCGTGGCCGTAATGGCTCTTATCGCCGCCGCCGTCCTCGACCCCGGCATCTACTTCGCGATGAACGCGCCCGCCGCCGTGACCGGGGGCACCCCTGAGTCGGCGGCTTCCGCCATCACGGGTCTCGGGTTCTCGGTCACCGCGGAGACGCTATCGACCACGGCGGCCAACGTGGGCGAGTCGAGCATCATCTCCCGAACCGGGGGCGCGCCGACGCTCGCGGTCGGGATGTCAGAGATCTTCGCGAGCGCGACGGCCTTCCTCGGGGGGCTGCAGGCGTTCTGGTACCACTTCGCGATAATGTTCGAGGCCCTCTTCATACTAACGACCGTGGACGCGGGGACACGCGTCGGGCGGTTCATGATCCAGGACCTCGTCGGCAATATCTACCGGCCCTTCAGCAACACCTCCTGGCTGCCAGGCAACATCATCGCGAGCGCCCTGATAGTCGGGGCGTGGGGCTACTTCCTGATAGTCGGTGTGACCGATCCACTGGGCGGCATCAATCAGCTCTTCCCGCTCTTCGGCATCGCCAACCAGCTTTTGGCCGCCGTTGCCCTTACGGTCGCAACTACGATCCTCATCAAGATGGGCAAGCTGAAGTACGTCTGGGTAACGCTCTTACCGCTCGCGTGGGACGCCATCGTGACATTAACGGCGAGCTGGTACAAGATTTTTTCGGCCGACCCCAAGATAGGCTTCTTCGCCCAGAGGTCCGCCGCCGTGGATGCTTATGAGGCGGGCGAGGTCTTCACCGGAGCCCAGACTCTCGGGCAGACCCAGCAGATAATCACAAACGCCACGGTAGACGGTGTACTCTCCATCCTATTCGCGCTCCTGATCATCATCATCATAGCCGACGCTGCACGCGTCTGGTTCGGCCTTATAAGAGGCACGAAAGAGCCCGAGATGAGCGAGGCTACCTACGAGGAGTCGCACCTCGACTCCGAAGGCCGCGAGATCGAACGCGAGCCCGTCGGCGCGGGCGCAGGAAGCGGCGGGACGAGGCCGGATGCCTGAGCACCCCGCCAGAAATCTTCTCCGCTACGTCTGGGAGTATGTAAAGGAAATCTCCGGCGAGAACGCCTACGATCGCTACCTCGCGTTTCACGTCGCGACCCATCCAGACAAGCCACCGTTGGGTCGCGGCGAGTTCTACCGTAAGCGCCAGGACGAGAAGTACAACAATCCCGGCAGCCGATGTCCGTGATGACTTCTGGCGGGCCGGTCGGCTCGCTAGGCAACTAGAACGGTCAAACGCGTTAGAAGCTGTGGACCGCCAACAGAAGCCGGCGGCGGTAGACAAACGAGGCTACTCCGGGGGCTCGATACCGTACTTCGAGTAAACCTCAGAGCGCCATTCCAGTAGCTCCTGGCGACGCTTCTCGACCTCTTTGGGGTTCTGAGCGGCGAGGTTGTTCTTCTCGGCTGAGTCTTTGGAGAGGTCGAAGAGCTCTTCGGGCTTGTCGTCGAAATGATAGATGTACTTCTCGGTCCCTTTGATGCTCGCCAGGCATCCAGCCGCGTTCCAGCAACTCGCCATAAGGGTGCGATCTGTGGGGATCGGTCCTAGTAGCGAGTAACCCGGATACTCCCCACCTTCGACCTCGTAGCCCAGAAGGTCTGCTACGGTCGGTAAGACATCGAGTTGATTTACCGGTCCCGGCAGACGCGCACCGCTCTGGAACCGCTGTGGATCGTGAACAAGGAGCGGCACCCTCAGGCCCTCCTCGTAGATCGCGTTGTCGTGCTGGTAGCGGCCGTGCTCTCCGAAGGCCTCGCCGTGGTCGCCGACGATAACGAAGACCGTGTCCTCGTAGAGACCTAGCTCCTGGTACTGCTCAAACAGTTGCTTCAGGAAGAAGTCCTGGTTGCGAACGCTGTTCAGGTAACGGTTGATCAGCTCGTCGTTGGTAAACTGCTTGCTCCCGTAACGTTTCTCAGGGGCTAGGTAGTCGTGGTGAGGGGCCGAGGTGAGGTATGTGGCGAGGAAAGGCTCGTCTCCGTTCTCCTCCAACCACTCCTTGCTCGGCTCCAGCATAACCTCATCCTCGTAGCCAAAGTAGTTCGTCTTCTCAAAGCCCTCTGTGTCCATCGTATCGACCGAGTGGAACTCCTCGTAGCCGACGTTCTTCAGGATCTTCGGGCTGCTCTCGAAGCTCCCCTCCTGCGACATGAAGTAGGCGCTGTTGTATCCCTGCTCGCTGAGGAGCTCGGGCAGGCAGTCGGAGGGCGGCTCGTAATAGCTGAGCACCTTTGTCCCCCAGGGGTCCAACGGAGGCGCGATGCCGCAGTTGGTCGCGGTGAGGGCGTTGTGAGTGTGAGGGACGACCGTGTACGCTTTGTTTACGAGCAAGCTTCTATCCGCCAACCAGTCTAGAAACGGCGTCGTGCTAAGGTCGCTGTTGTAGGCGGTGGTAGCGCCTGCGCGGGTGGACTCTAGAAAGATCATGACGACGTTTCGCTTCTCCCCGGAGTTTACGAGGGGCCTCAGGCTCGCCTCGGACGAGTCCTCGGCGGGCTGGGAGGCGGGATCGGGGAGACTCTGGCCATCCGCCACCTCGGCGGCGGTCATGATTACGTTGATGAAGGCGTCCCGGGAGAAGGACTTGCTCGCGCCCGTCGAGCCGCCGCCGGGGAGCAACGAGAACGAGAACAGAGCGTACACCGCGAGCCCGACACCGGCGACTCGCAGCCATGAGATACTCGCCGTCCGGCCCCCGGACCAGCCGCGCCAGCGGCCCAAGAGCCAAGTCACCAACCAGGGACCGAGAATCGTATAGACGAGGACAGCCGCGAGCAAGATGAGTATGCCCGTGGTTAGCTCACTCGCGATAGCCCCCCCTGTACCCTCGGGAGAATTGAGCCAGAGGTAGATGTAGTCAGAGTCGAGGGTCGAGCCGGTAACCTTGAAATACTGGTATGCGCTGGTCGTTATCAGGGCGACTAGGAGCGTGGACAGGTGGAAGAGCCCGACGACGGCCCGACGCGAAGCGCCCCTCCTGGCTATCGCGAACAGCCCGATCCAGAGCAGCGCGTATCCCAGGTTGAACAGAAGATCCGAGCGCATTAGCCCCAAGGCTCCCCAGAGACCGGGGTCCTCGGGACGCGAGAAGACCAGAACGCCCTTCAACAATAGATCGTACAGGAAGAAGGGGACTAGCAGGCTCAACAGGTACACCCAGTCGCGGCTGCTCAGAAGGGAGCGCGATGCTTCTTGCGGCGTCTCGACGTTGTCCTGCGCTTGCGTCATAGAAGGAGCAGTTTAACAAACGTCAAGTGATAAAGAGCATCGAAGAGAGCGCTCTGTTCAAGGGCCGCCGGCAGACGAAAACGCTATTCTTGCCCCGGTTCAGGGACGGTTTGAAGCATACCTTTGCCCTGCACGGATAGTTACAAAAGGTCGCCAAGCTCCGCTATACGGGCGCGCAAGCCGACGACGATACGGGCTTGAGCGCCGTCTCCTTCGCCCTGTTGTTCAAGGTCGTCCGTGCTGATAGGTTCTCCGAAGATGAGCGTAACCTTGCCGGGACGAACGATGGCCTTGCCCGGCGGCATCGCCTCATAGGCGCCCCGTATAAATACCGGCACCACCGGCACCCGGTAGTGGTCGAGGAGCATCCCGATTCCGCGCTTGAACTCCTGCAGCTCGCCGCTGGAGGAGCGCTGGCCTTCCGGAAACCAGACGAGATTCTTCTCGCGCTGCAAGATCGCGGCACCGAAGGCGAGGCTGGAGGTGCCGGCCCGGGCGGGGTCTACGGGCACAACCTGGGCGAGCCTGCTCACCGTCCGGGTGACGGGGTTCCCGAAGGCCGCTCCGGTCCAGCCCGCCCAGTAGGTCTCCCGTAGCCTACGATAGTCGAGCGCCGCACCGACCACGAAAGAGTCCAGGTAGCTGACGTGGTTTGGCGCGATCACGAACGGCCCTCTCTCGGGCAGGTTCTCCAGCCCCTCGACCCGCAGCCGGAGGAGCCCGCGCACCAGGGTCCGGTTGAGCAGGAACATCGCTCGCGCCGCTACCGACGACGCCGGTCCCAGCGGCCTGAGCCACCGCTTCTGGTCCTCGTCGAGCACTTTGTCGGGCTGCTCGATCGGGGAGACGCCGGAGGCAGTCTCGCCAGACTCGGCGACCTCTTGCAAGAGGTCGCGTACGGTCTCTACGCGCTCTATCGCCTCCTCGTCCAGCTCCACCCAGGTGCTCTCCCCGATCTCCATCGTCAGGTTCACCCACTCCATCGAGTCCACATCGAGGTCGAGCTGCGGGCTCGTATCCGGGGTCAGGCGCCGATCAGGGTAGCGACTCGCGAGCATCTCCCAGACCTTCTCCGCCGCCTCGTTCTCAAGGAGGGATCTGTCTTCCTCGGACATCTCCTCCGGCGAGATCGGGCCGGGCGCCTCGCCCTCCTCGCCCTCTTTCGCCCGATCGTAGTGATCGGACAAGAGGTGCCGGCGGAGCTTGCCGAGCTGAGTGTACTCAAGCGGCTCACGGCTTACGGCATAGTCCGAGAGGCGCTGGTAGGAGGGCAGGCTCTTCGAGCATTCCTCGACCGCATCACGGATCGCCTCCTCGATCTCTGTGTCGCGGGTCTGAATCTCCCTCGCCTCCGGTACGACCACCGCTACCAGACGCCCGTCTCTCTGTAGCACCCCAATCTCGCGAATAACCGAGTGGGCCGTATAGACCTCCTCTACGTTCTCGGGCTGTATATTCTTTCCGCCCTTGGTGACGATGAGAGTGGAGGCCCGACCGGTAACATACAGGTAGCCATCATCGTCGAAGTAGCCTAGATCCCCGGTGCGGAACCATCCGTCTTCGGTTAAGACCTTCTCGGTCTCCTCGGGCAGGTTGCGGTAGCCGGAGAAAACGTTCGGGCCGCGGGCCAGGATCTCCCCCTCCTCCTGAGGCTCGTCGGTGCGTTGCTCCGGCTTCGCCCCGTTTTCGGACTCATCTGGTATCGCCGAAGGATCTATGCGCAACCTCACTCCCTGTACCGGCCGCCCCACGCTCCCCAGCTTCTCGCCGTCCGGCGGGTTGAGCGTCAGGAGCGGGGCCGTCTCGGTCAGGCCGTACCCAGCCGCCACCCGCCATCCCATAGACTCCAGATTCCAGGCCAGCTCCGGGTCGAGCGCGGCGCCGCCGGAGGCGAGGACACGCAGGTTCGGCCCGAAACGTTGGCGTATAGAGTGGAGCAGTAGCTCGCCGGCGCGCAGGCCAAGCCGGCGGCGCAGCCACATGCTCAAAGAGATGCCGCCCTTGAAGAGCCCGGCGACGATCCGAGAACCGGACGTGGCCCGATCCTCTATGCCCGAATAGAGCGCATCGTAGAGTCGTGGAACGCCTACGATCAGGGTGACTTCTCCCTCCTGTAGGGCGCGCACGATCTGAGGCCCGGTAAGCGCGTGGGGCATGATTATCGGCAGCCCGGCCGCGAGCGGCGTAAGCATCCCCATCACGAACGGGTAGACGTGATGGAGCGGCAGCGGCAGCATGACCCGGTCGTCCTCAGCCACCAAGTCCGTTTCGAGCAGCGTGTTGAGCTGAAAGGAGAGGTTGCGGTGGTTGAGCGGCACGCCCTTCGCCGTCCCGGTCGTGCCCGAGGTGTAGAACAGCGCCGCCTGATCCTCCGGCTCAACACGCGGAAGCTCGCCGCCCCCGTCGGAGAGGAGCCGCCGCCAGCCTCTCTCGTCGTCCTCCGCATCGAGCAAGACGAGCTCCGGCGCAGCCTCCATCTCCAGGCCCTCGATCCGGCCAGCCCCCTCCACCGTAGTGAAGACGAGCTTCGCTTCGCTGTCCTCCAGAGCGCCGCGGAGCAGCTTGTCCCCGATCTGCGCGTCGAGGGGCACGGCCACCGCCCCAGCCCCGATGACCGCCAGACACGCCACTACCCACTCGGGCCGGTTGACGGCGAGCAGCGCCACGTGGTCTCCGCGCCCGACGCCCCTCTCGGCGAAACCCCGAGCCAACCGACGCGCGTGGTCGACCAAATCAGCGTAGGACCAGCGCTCAATGTCCTCCTTGCGCAGCGCCAGCAAGGCCGGCCGGTCGCCGCGCTCGGGGAGCTTCTCTAGAAAGGCTTGCAGCGTGCCAAGCTCGCTCATGGTTTGCTCCTATCGGCGTTCTTATCCTGCCAGAACCCTAACAGCCGGCAGAGAGATGCACATCGCTCCAAAAGCACCATTTCCGGGTAACGGTCGCTCTCCTGCGACGGACCTCGCAGAGCCGCGCGGAGGCATGAAGTCCCGCCTGCTCGGTGATTGCGGAGGGCTTGACGGGCGTTTATGATAGCCGGGCTTTGTCAAGCTCTCTGAGAGGCCGCACCGATAAGTAAGAGCGCAACGTATAAGGATAGCCTTACCCGGGCCAGGAAGTTAGTTTTACCGCTCCTAATCCTTGCTCTGGCCGTCTTCGTCTACGGCCTTTACGGGTTCAACGGAGTGTTGCTCCGCGACTACTCCATCTACCTCTACGGGGGTCAGAGAGTAGCCGAAGGCATACCACCCTACGCGGGCATCTTCGACCATAAAGGACCTCTCGCGCCCATGATCGCCGGGCTCGGCGTGGTGATCTCTCAGATTTTCGGCTGGGACGACATCTATACGGTACGCGGGGTTTTCTTCGCTTCCGCCTGTCTCACCGTCTTAGGGGTCTACCTGCTCGGCAAGAACGTGTTCCGATCGGAGAGGGCGGGGCTCTTCGCGGCCCTGACCTTCCTCGGTTTCTACGGCTTCGCCCAACCAGCCTCCTCGGGTCCCGAACCAAAGACCCCGATGGTCCTCTTCGAGGTTTTGTGCCTGCTCTTCGCAACCCAGAAGAGGTGGTTCTGGTCAGGCTTCTTCGGTTCTCTGGCGTTCCTTGTATGGCAGCTAATGGGCTTCTTCCCGTTCGTGACCTTCCTTCTTGCCGTTTTGCGCCCGAGGGAGGAGCGCTCCGGGGCGGCGCTGCGGACGGCGGCGGGGATATCCGTCCCGCTCCTGGCTATCCTGGCGTACTACTATTATCACGACGCCCTGAAGTACCTTCTCGACGGGATGCTCGTGTTCAACACCACCTACCTGGTGCGAGGCAATTTCAACCTCGGGCCGCAGCTAGCCGGGGCGGCAGGCAACATTATCTTGCCGTACGCTACGATGCTGGTGCCCATCCTGATCGGGCTGTTCTTCATCCTGCGCCTCTATGTGAAGGGCCCCTTCGAGTACCGCTTCGCCCCGATCCTCATCACCCTCCCGGGCCCTATCCTGTGGTCCATACGAGACTTCCAGCTCGCCGACGACTTCTACGTTTTCCTCCCGTACGCGGCCATCGGGTTCGGCGCTTTCGTAGCTACCTGGATCAAGCGGGCCGAGTCGTCGCGGGTACCGGCGGCGCTCCTCGGCGTGATCCTCCTCGCGATAGCGATCGGCAACACCTTTGAGGTGATCAACGCGAGCGCCGCCCAGAAGTTGACCGGTACGAGCGTGACCCTGCCGGCCCAGCGGGCGGGGGCACAGGAGATCGAGGATCGGTACGGAGAGGACGCAAAGATAGCCTCCATAGGATCGCCGCAGGTTCTGGTGCTCCTGCATCTGGAGAACCCCAGCCCCTACCTCTGGCTCTCCGCCGGAGTAGACGGGTATATAGAGGGCGAGACGCCCGGAGGCTTTAACGGCTGGCTCGACGACCTCGAAGCGTCCGATCCTGACGTGCTCACCTTCCTCGCCGAAGGCCAGATCCTGTTCAACCAGCACCTCACCTACGAGCACAAACGTGAGTTGATGGGTCGGCTGAATGCCCGTTACCATGCTGAGAAGATAGGTCCCTGGTGGGTCTACGTGAAGAACTCCTTCGATCCGGAAGACAAAGCCTAAATAAGTGAGAGAGTGCGCCCGAGGCGACATCCGTGAGCGTATACGCGACCGTATGAATTGGCGGCCTTGCACATAAATTACATACGGTTACAACAGGTGGTTCGTTTAAGATCAAACTACCTCCTCTAGCATCAGATCTCGACTCTTGGTGCTACGTCTAGTTTAGACGTAAACAGACCGCAGAGGCTGGCGTAACCCTCCGCACCATGTTAGCCTTTGCTGACGAAGCATCGCTGAAGCAGGGTCGAGGTGTTGCTTGACGTGCAGGAGGAGGGGAACCACTCTCAAGGCTAGTTGCAGGTCGGCATGGGACCACGTGTGGAGGACAACCGTTGAGCCTCAAAAAATCCAAAGTCAGAGTAAGCCCAGAGGAGGGTTTCCGGGTTAGGAATACAGCCAGTGGCTCCTACAAGCACAGGCGAAAGAGAGGCAAGCGGAGAATCGTCGCGCCCGTGCTCGTCTTGTGCGCCGTCCTGGCGCTGCTGGTGGCGGCTGACTACTGGACCAACAGTGGTGAGATCTACCGTGGCGTCGCGGTAGGGAGCGTAGACCTGGGCGGCAAAACCCCGGATGAAGCACGCGCGCTAGTCGAAGAGCAAGCGTCGAGTGACTTGCGGGAGATACGCTTTACCGGCGCGCCTGAAGACTTATCTCTGAGCACGCAGAGGCTGGGGCTGAGCTTCGACGCTGCTGGTACCGTGGACGATGCGTACGGCGTCGGGCGCGAGGGCAGCGTTCTGAAGCGTCTCGGCGACCGGGTGATGGCCGCGTGGAGCACTGTAACTGTCCCGCCCGTAGTCGACTACAACCGTGTAGCCGCTCGTGGCGAGATCCAGAACCTCGCCGCGCGGGTAAACGCGGAGCCGAGAGACGGCGCCGTGAACATTAGTGGAGGTCAGGCCGAGGTCGTTGAGTCCCGGGAGGGGTACAACGTGAACGTCGACGCCACGGCAGCGAACGTAGACGAGGCGCTGAACGCTATGAGCGGAGAGGTCGAGGTCGTCGGGGAGAGGCAGGCCCCCGCAGTCCTAACCCCCGCCGCAGAGGCGGCTGCAGCGAAGGCACAGCAGGCGATGGCCTCGGGACCGGTCCAACTGAGCGCCGGCGGCGAGAACTGGAAGCTCTCAGCAGAGAAGATCGGGCAGACCCTCAGCTTTACGCCGGAGGGCGGCGAGTTGCGTGTAGGCCTGGACCAGGAGAGATTCCGTGAGGTCGCCTCTGATATGTTCGACGACCTCACGGTCGAGGCGGCAGAGGCTGAGTTTGAGGTTCAGGGCAACGGAGTCTCCGTCGTCGAGGGTCAGACAGGCAAGCAGATCGAGGAAGAGCAGCTCTTCGGTAACGTCGAAGCGGGACTCTTCCAGGGCCAGCGCAACTTCCAGGTGCCAGTTACGGTTACCGAACCGGAGCTGACCACTGAGGAGGCCGAGGCGCTCAAGCCGACGGAGCTTATCGGGAGCTACCGGACCAACTACGCGATAGTACCCGACGAAGATGGCGAGCGGGCGGAGAACCTCGAGATCGCCTCGAGCGCTATAAACGGAACGTTCCTGGCGCCGGGTGAGGTTTTTTCCGTCAACGAGGTCGCCGCTCCACTGGAGTACAACAAGACGAAAGTCATCATCGAAGGCAGAGAGGAGAAGGCCGACGGTGGGGGATTGTGCCAAGTCTCCTCGACGCTATATATGGCTGCCAACTACGCGGGACTGGACATAATAGAGCGCCATCCACATTACGCGCAGTTACCCTACATCAGGCCGGGCCTGGACGCGACGGTGTGGTTCGGATCACTGGACATGAAGTTCGAGAATACCACGGACGGTTACGTGCTCCTCCAGGAGCGTGTGGCGGACGACGGCTACATCTACGCCGAGATCTGGGGCAAGCCTACCGGTAAGAAGGTGGAGATGGACTCCGAGCCCGAGTACAGAACCCCCGAGGAGGCCAAGTGGATCACCTACCAGAAGGTGACGGAGAACGGCGAGGTGATCTTCGACGGCGAGCTTCATAAGGACAGCTACAAGCCCCTCACGGATGAGAAGGGCAAGGTCATCGCGGCCGACGCTGAGGAGCTTGAGATAGCGCCTGTAAACCCGTAGGTTAGCAGTCAGCTATACCTAATTCTTTGCCCCCCCCCGGGTAGTCACTCTTTAATGGTCGTCGCGCTTCTAGACGTAGGCGACTCGCGTAAGGAACTCCAGTTTCATGCCGACGAACAGCCTGTTTGCTTTATACTGGGGCGCGAGCTGACTGCTAATAGAATACGTTGTTCTTCATCTTTTGGTAGAGACGATAATAAACGGGCTCGAACCTATACCACGCGGAGGCGCGCGTAGGTCTTATCGGTAGATCCAGACAACCCAGAGAGTCGGCGATCTCCCCGCCGAAGCCTACCTTGAACTTGTAGACGCCCCACAGCGAGTCGCCCTCGTTGAGGTTCTCCGGGTTGGGCACCCCAACCATATCGTAGTACCTCAGACCGTTACGCTTGGCCCAGCGCATCACCTCCCACTGCAAGAGGTAGGTGGGCATGAGGTTACGCTTCTCGTCCCTGGAGGCGCCGTAGGTGTACCAGTACTTCTCGCCAAAGGTAAAGGAGTAAATACCCGCTAGCGGCATGCCCTCATGCGTAGCTAAGAACAGGCGTCCGTTGCCCGCGTCGTGCATCCTCCGCGTTACGTCGTGCAGGTACTCCGGCGACCTTCTTATAGGGAAGCCGTTCCGGTCGGCGGTGGTCTTCAGCAGGTCGAAGAATGCCTCCCACGCCTCCTCGAAAGGAGACTCTATCACCTCAACGCCCTTCCTGGCGGCCAGGCGAATGTTGTAGCGCGTCTTGCTCTTCATATTCCCGAGCAACTCCTCCTCCGAGGCGCTCAGGTCGATCAGCATGGTCGTCTTGTGGTTCAGGTCGTAGCGGGCCTTTTTGAAGCCGATCTCTTCAAGGAGAAGCGTCTTTACTTCCTTCTCTTCTTCGAGGACCTCGGGCTCTATCTTGATGGTGTGCGCGCCCCGGCGCCGGGAGAGGTCCCGGACGCCTTCGAAGAACGCCCGGACAGCGTCCTCGTCGTGCCACGGTAGCCAGGGGCCCTTGGTGCAGTACCAGAGGCTGCCGGGGACCGGAGCCGTGTTGTAGGTGAGAAACTGCCCGACCCCGACGATCTCCTCGTCCCTCTCAAGCACGAGCCGCACGGGCTGCCAGCCGATCTGCTTCTTGAACTCGCCCCACTCATGGCTCTGCAGTACGTGCCCGCCTCCGGGCGCGCCCTCGAGCAAGCTATCCCATTCGCTCCGTCCGGCGTCTTCTATCTCTCTGACCTTATAGACGGCCGTTGCCTGGATGGGCTGCGGGTTCAAAGGTGTGCTCCTCCCTGTGCCGAGTAAACGGGATCTATCTTGCGGGCGCTAGAGGAGCGCCTTCTGGCCCGCGAGCACGTCCTCGGGCCTGCCGACAGGCCGCAACAGGCGTGGCTCACCCTGCCAGATCAAGATCTCAGCCGGGTTCGGGTGGCTCAAGAAACCCAGGTTGCTGGCGCTGAAACCGTACGCCCCGCTGTAGAACACCCCGACGAGGTCGCCCGGCTGCGGCTCGCCTATGGGTATGCTGGTCCCGAACATATCCAGCGGCGTGCAGCACGGCCCCGCTACCGCTACCGGCTCGCCCGGCTCCCCTCCCATTCTGCTGAGGTTTAGTATAGGGTACGCCTTCCTGAAGACCTGCCCCATGTTTCCGGTTGCGGTGAGGTGATGGTTCATCCCGCCGTCGGTCGTGACGAAGGTCTTGCCCTTCATGTCCTTCACGTCCACCACCCGCGTGACGTAGACGCCTGCATCGGCCACGAGGTAGCGTCCGAGCTCGAAGACGAAGCGGCAGCCTTCGAAGCGCGGGTCGGCACGGTACCGGGCGAGGAGCTCCTGGTACCCCAGGCCGAACCTCTCCAGGTCGAAGTCCTCCATCTTCTCGAAGTACGGCACCCCGAAGCCGCCGCCGAAGTCGACCATCTGTAGCGGCCTGCCCGCTAGGTCGGCGGTTTGTAGCGCCAGCTCGAAGATGTTGCGGCAATGCTCCAGGAGCGCGTCCGCATCGAAGACCTGCGTGGCCGTGTAGACGTGGATGCCGCGTAACGTCAACTGATCCGGGTGGGAGAGCGTCCTCTCGACCGCTTCGGCGAGGTCGGCCTCGTCCAGGCCGAACTGTCCGACCGTCCCGCCCATGCGCATCTGGGAGCCCATAAGCTGGGCGGCGGGATTGATGCGGAGCCCGACGCCTATCCTCTCGCCCTGCTGCTTCGCGACGGCGGCGAGACGGTCGATCTCGTTCACGGACTCGACGTTGACCGCGAAAATGCCCTCGTCCACGGCCATTCTGAGTTCCTCGTCGGTCTTGGCGGGGCCAGCGAAGACGATATCTTCAGGGTCGAAGCCCGCCGTGCGCGCCACGACCAGCTCGCCCGAGGAGGCTACCTCGGCGCCGGTGAGGCGCTCGCGAGCGATGAGCTGGCAGACGGCTAGGTTCGGGTTGGCCTTGACCGAGTAGGTGACTTCGACGTCTCCGCCCAGCGCGTTCCGCACGCGTCGGACGCGGTCCACGATCATGTCGCCGTGGTAGAGGTAGAAGGGTGTACCGTACTGCTCGGCGATCCGGCCTACGAGGGTGCCGCCTGGGGCGAACTCGCCGTCCTGCCAGCCGCCGAACCGCTTCGCGAGATCCTGGGCCTTATCTGTTTGCGTAAGCATTGCTTATCCCTTTTCGGTCTATCTTGCCGGAAGGAGTCTTCGGCAACTCGTCCCGGACGATTATCTCCTTCGGCACCATGTACGGCGGTCCGTTCTTCACGGCATACTCCCGGACCTCGTCAAGGACGCCATCGTCGCCGCCGTCGTTGAGCGAGACGACCGCCATGACCTGATGGCCCACGTTCGGGTCCGGCACCCCGAAGGCGCACGCCTCGTGTACGCGGCCCGAACCTATGAGCAGGTTCTCTATCTCCTCGGGGCTCATCCGGTAACCCTGGGACTTTATCATCGCGTCCTCGCGGCCAACGAAGTAGAGAAAGCCCTCCTCATCGCGCCGGACCTGGTCCCCGGAGTAGACGACACGCTCGACGTCTAACAGTTCGGGCGGGGCGAGCGGATTCGGGCGGTACGCCTTGCGCGTCGCCTCCTCCTTGCCCCAGTAGCCCATCGCGACCGTCGGGCCCCGGTGGACAAGCTCGCCTACCTCGCCCGGGGCGCACTCCTCGCCCTGTTTGTTGATCACCATGATCTGGGTGTCCGGGATAGCCTTACCGATGCACTCGGTCCCGCGGTCTATCTCCTCGGGCGGCAGGTAGGTGGAGCGGAACGCCTCCGTGAGGCCGTACATCAGGTATATCTTCGTGCCGGAGGGCTCCAGGAGACGCCTCAGCTCGTCGAGGTTGGCCTGGGGGATGCGCCCACCGGTGTTGGCAACGTAGCGCAGATGCGCGAGCGGCTCCTCCTCTATCGACTTCGAGCCCCGGAGCAAGAGCGCCCACAGCGGCGGCACCCCGGTGACGCCCGTTATCTCGTGCCGGCGCAGCCCCTTCAAAAGATCACCCGGCAATCTCGACCGGAGGAGAGCCAGGGTCGCGCCGACGCGCAGCGAGGTCGTGAACTGGTTGAGTCCGGCGTCGAAGTTCAGCGGAAGCGCCGAGAGGATGCGGTCCTCGCTGGTATTCTCCACGTATGTAGAGACGATCTGAGCCCCCGCCACGAAGTTGCGGTGGCTCGTCGAGACGCCTTTTGGCATGCCAGTCGAGCCTGACGTGTACAGGATAGTGGCGAGGTCGACCTCGGAGACGCTCACGTCCTTGGGCTTATCGTCTCCTTGCAGGACCTCCGCGAGGTCCACGAGCTCGCCGCAGACGCCGGGCGAATCCGGCTTCTCGCCCCTGTAGAATGCCCTCTCGACCGTCTTCGGCTCCATGTCGTCGAGCTTTGGGGAGTCTCCGATCATCACGCGGATGTCGCAGTCCTCGGCGATGTAGCGGACCTGCGGGGGCTTGAGCATGGGGTTGACGTTCACGAAGGCGGCACCGATCCGCGTGGCGGCGAGCATCGCCACTATCGCCTCCCAGTACTTGTCCATGAGAATGCCGACCCGCTCGCCTTTCTTCACTCCAGCGTCCTGAAGCGCGGCGGCGAGGGCGCCGCTCTCTCGCGACAGATCCTCGTAAGTATGCTCGCTCTTGCCGTCGACGATGGCGACCTTACCGGTGTCGCGCTCGACAGAGTTGTGGAGCAGATCGTTGAAAGTAAACTCAGGGCGCATGCTCAACCCGACTTGCCGGCCACCAGGTTGGTGATCGCGTCGATCGAGCCGAAGTTCTCCTCGTCTAGCTCCTCGTCCTCGACGGTGATGCCGAACCTGTCCTCAAGGAACATGACCAGCTCGACAGTCTGTAGCGACGTTAGAACGCCGTTCTCGATGAGCGCGTAGCCGTCGGGTATGTCCCGGCTCCCCGTCACGTTCTCCTGGAGCCAGCCGCGTATCTCAGTGTTCACGTTCTCGGTGTTAACCGCCATTCTAGTTACCTCCTATATCTAACTTAAACGAACCCAGAAGGTCGCCTCACCGTCGCCGATGCTATACGACCAGTTGTTTATGTCGCGGGCCGCTTTGTGTAGGCCGGGGTCCGCAAACTTCACGAGCAGGCTGTTGCGCCGTCCCTTGCGGGGGAAGAAGCCTAGCTTCAGGAGATCGCTCCTCTGCGGCGAGGTTGAAGACTCAAGGAACCGGTATCTGAAGAGCGGCACCCCCGACTGCCTGAAATGACTAACTACCTCCCGGAGCAGCGCCCTCGATACGTCGTGGCGTCCCGGGAGCGTCATTAGGTCGAGCACGTAGCCGTCTCGCAGGCCGTCGAAGAACCCCTGTATCGTCACCCCGAGCACGGCGTAGCCGAGGAGCCCCTCACGGCCCCTCACCCCGAGAATGGTCACCGGGTGCTGCGGCGATCCGGGCCCATAGCGCCAGCGCAAGAACTCGGCGTTCTTCTCCGGCAAGACGGGCACCTCGGCGGCTACCTTCTCGAACATCTCGTCGAAGGACTCGTCGAACTCGTCTAGGACCTCCACCTTCAACGCGCCTCCGAAGGCGCTGCCGAGCGCTTTATCGACGACCTGGAGCCCCCCGTTTAGCAGCCCCTGTACAGGCTTAGGGATCGGGGCGCGCGGACGACTGGGCGGCGGTACGACGTTCTCGTGGAACCCCTGCGGGTCCGTACCGGGCCGGTCAGCATACGCCGGGGCGGGTTGCGCGTTCAGGACCGGTCGCTCCTCAAGGTTGAGGAGCTTCTTTATGCGCGAAGGGAGCGGCGGCGCGGGGAGCCTTGAGACGTTGAGCAGCTTCGCCATGTACTGCATCTCCCCCGCCTCTTCGGCGCCGAGCCGCGTCTCGACCGCGATGACCGACGGCAGCATGTCTATGGAGACGCAGTTCTCGATGGTGCGGAAGAACTTGCGCATGAGCAGGAGGGCCTGGAAGCCGTACTGGGGGAGCACCTGGTAGTCAGCGGGCGTGTGGGCGATCACCCTCTGCCCGTTGATCCGGTACCACTGGGGCGTGGCCGCGAGGTGCCCCACCACCTCATCCGCTTCGGTAGCCAGTACCCAACGGTGCATATGCTCCGCCGCCAGCGGGTGGCTCTCCAGCCACCTCCATAGCAAGCGGTGCCATCTCGGGTCGTGAGAGTCCTGCGCGGCGGGATACACGAGCGCGCGTAGCCTGTCCGTGCCCTCACGAAGGTTGGTGCTGTCATCGAGCGGCCGGACCGTTGCCCTCATCTCGCGGACCCCGATCTTCCCTCCGGTCTCTGCGCGGGATCTCCGCCTGGGCGCCGGTTTAGACGCCCGTCCGTCTCCACTACCTGTCTTCCTCCTTCGTCGTAACGCAGCTCTACTATCTGCTCCGCAAGGTTTGTCGCATGGAGTAGATAAGAACCAGAGTGTAAAGGAGCAACCCCGCAAAGTCCAAGCCGGACTATCCCCTACGGCCTCGGGGTGGCTCGCGGCAGGTCTTACACATCTATTAAACACTCCAGAGCAAGATGCCGCCCTTGTGCTAGGATACCCGTTGGCAACGACTGCGATGGTCGCAGAGCAACATTGGGGGACAGAATCGGTTACCTGGAAAGCTTCGAGGGAACGGTAGTCTTGCCAGCGATGTTGGCAGGGTTTGTTCAAGATCTCGCACCCGCCCTTATACTTAGGAGAGGCCGGGCGTGAGAAAGCGCTTCAAAAGCTATGGGCCGCGCCGCCGGCTGGAAGAGAATGGCTGGAACGTGAGCCGCCGCAGGCTCTTCGGTCTCCGGAGGCGGTGGCGGTCTCTGGGCATGCTGGCTATCCTGCTGGTCTCCGTAACCTGTGCCCTTCTCGCCCTCGACCTTGCCTCGGGCGGTACGGGGAGCTTCGGGGAGTACCTCTCGGCGCTATCCGGCAAAACCTCCCTTTCCTCGAACGAAGAGCCTTCGGCCCCTGCGGAGTCTCCCACCCCGGAGGCGGGACCTGTTCCGGAGTCTGCTGCCGCAGAACAGTCGGAGGAGACGCCGGAGAGCCTCGCCTACAAGGCCGTAGCCGCCGAGATACCGGGTATGACCCCCGAGAGTATCAAGGGCATCTATAAGAGCAAACTAGATCCCGCTTGGGCCTCCGTGCGCGTCGAAGGGCCGGAGGACGAGGGAGTCTATATGCTCTTCTTCAAGCGGCAGGACGAGACGTGGACGGCCCTCAAGTCCATCCGGGCCGACGAGCCGGAGAATCCAGAGTACGAGGACATCGTACTAGACGGAGTACCTGAGGACCTTATAGGCTCCGTCTACCCGCAGAACGCCGCCATCTCAGAGCCTTCTGGGCTCCTCGCACAGCCTGTTGAGCCGGGTTCCCTGCCCGCCGTCGATTCGGCGCAGGCGCCGGCGGCCAAAGCAGCCTCCGAGGAGGTGCCCGAGGAGGACCGCGAGCGGGTCGAGGAGGGGCTCGAAGAGGCGCGCAAGACTATTGAGAAGTACGGGAACGTCCGTGAGGGGACCGCCGGGGTATACGTGCAGGATCTCGAAGGAGGTTGGGGCTACGGGGTCAACCCGGACGAGACCTTCTTCAGCGCCTCGGTCATAAAGATCCCGATAATGGTCGCCGTCTACAGGCGGATAGACGAGGGGAGGTTCTCCTTGAAGGAGGAGTTCCCAACGGCTCCCGAGGACTGGGCGGCCGGAGCCGGGACGTTACAGTTTCAGGAGGCCGGAGGTTACCACACCGTCGAGGAGTACCTGAGGGTAATGATGACCCAATCAGACAACGTGGCGACCAACGCCCTCACGCGTCTCGTCGGCGGCCCTGAGTACGTGAACGCGGTCTCCGCCTCTTTAGGCGCTACGAACACGATGCTCTACCAGAAGGTAACCAGCGAGCGGGCAGCCATCCCTCAACTAGACAACCGTACCACTCCCCGCGACATGTCGAGCATCCTCAAGAACGTCTACACGGGTCGGGCGGCGAGCCCCGAGAGCTGCCAGGAGATGGTCGACCTCATGCGCAGCAACGACCTCCAGTCGTCTCTCAGAGACGGCCTACCCGAAGGTACGGAGGTAGCCAACAAGGGGGGCTGGCTCTATAAGGTCTACGACGAGGCCGGTATCGTCGCCCACGAGGACAATCCCTACACCATAGCCATCTTCAGCAAGCATGGCTCGGCGGACGTGGAGGAGGGCAAGGCCCTACTCAGAGATATCTCTGCGGGCGTCTGGCAGGCGCAGGGCGGATAGTCCCCAAAACCAGCGATAGTTAGACAGCCCCCGGCTCGGAGCTACTTTGCGCGGATTCAGGCCGCATCCGTAGCGTCGGATCGCTGTGTCAGGCCCCCCTTTGGGATACGCTGTCTCTCGGAGCGTCACCGGCGGTTGAACGTCACTTATTAATCCTCCGACGTAGCAAAGCGACGACGGACTTCAACTCCTCGGCTCCGAGTAGATAAGCCGCGCCGAGGTAGGCGAAGAGGGAGATGCTCCCCACGACAGCGAGGACCAGCATGCGTTCGAGGAAGCCTCCTGAGCCGGTTCCGAGGAGGGTCATGCCAACGAGAGCGAAGGCGTACATCACGGCTCCGGCGGCCAGTACCTTGGAGAGAGAGCGTAGGAGACGCCGCCCGCCGAGCCGCCCGATCTCGGCTCTCGTCGCCCAGAGGCCGAGAAGGGCGAAGACGGTGCTGGTCCCCGAGAGGGCGAACCCAAGACCGGTCACTCCCACGAGGTCCGACAGGCCATAGGCGAGGGCCGCGTAGAGTAAAAATACTCCGACGTTCAGGAGGGCAGGGGTGCGAGTGTTCTGTCGGGAGTAGAACGCTCGGACGATCAGGAAGTACGCTGAGTAGGCGACGAGCCCTACCGAGTAGGCGATGAGGATGTTCGCGACGAGTTCCGTGTCCTCCGGGGTGAAGCTCCCACGCTCATAGAGCAGACCGACGATGGGGTCCGCCAGAACGATGAGGCCGACCGTGGAAGGGACCATGATAAAGGCCATCGTCCTCAGGCCGAAGGAGAAGGTATCCCGATAGTCCTCCAGGTCGTCGCGGGCGTGCTGCTCGGAGAGCTCCGGCATGAGAGCCGTTTCGAGGGCGATGATAAAGATCCCATAGGGGAGCGAGAAGACGACGAAGGCGTACCCAACTTGCGGCGCCGCGAAGAACTCGCTGCTGAGCAGGGTGACGACGAACTGGAGGCCGAACGAAGCCGCCACGAAGATGAGCATAGGTCCGGCGAGCTTCGCGGCGGGGAGGAGAGCCGGGTGTCCGAAGACAGGCCGTAGCCTGTACCCAAGACGATACATCGCCGGCAACAGCATCAGCGACATGAGCGCGACGCCGATGGTCGTGGCGGCGAGCAGGTAGACGGCGGCGTCGGGGTTCCTCGGGGCGAGCAGAGCGTAGCCGAGAAAGCAGGCTATGGCGAACACGTTGTTAAGGACCGGGACGAAGGTCGGGAGGAAGAAGCGCCGGTGAGCGTTCAGGACGCCGGTACCGATGGTGCCGATGCCGTAGAAGAAGACGTGCAGGATGGAGAAGCGGAAGAGCAGTACCGCCAGATCGAAGGTCCGTTGCTCCTCCTCATCCGAGAGGGAGGAGTTCTCCCAGAGCGTCGAGAGGTTCACCAGAGGTTCGGCGAAGACGATGCCGAGCACGGAGAGCAGCGCGAGGAACGGCAGGATCAGGGTGAGAAGAGCGTTAGTGAGGTTCTGGGCGTCCTCTTCGCCGTGGGTGGTCATGCGTTCGACGAGTAGCGGGACGAAGATCGACCAGAGGATGCCGCCCATAAAGAGCTCGTAGATCATGGTGGGCAGCCCGCTCGCGACGATGTAGGCGTTTGCTACTATACCGGTCCCCAAGACCGCCGCTGCCACCATGGTACGCACATACCCCGTTATTCGCGAGAGGGCGGTTACCGCCGATAATGTGAGCACCGCACGTAAGATAGACGCCATATGGAGAATGTTAACTTAAAGAACGTCCCAATGGTTCCGGCGCTAACCTTCTTCGAGCGCGCGGAGCACGGCCCTGCCGGGCTCTAGTCCCCTGTACAGGCCGGAGATCCGGGCGTGCTCGTTCACGACTACGACGGTGACGTTCCGGCCTTCCCCCCGTACGCCGAACCTCTGTCTGATGCGGCCGCCCCAGTCCTGAAGGGCCAAGGCTTCGTCGGCGGGTACGGACTGCCCGTGGACCTGCCCTACCACCAGGCTCGCCGTGAGCCAGTACATGGGAGGTACGAGGCTCAAGTCCACGACGCCCGCAACTAATACGTCTTCGGTTGAAGGGTAGTGTTCCCTCACCGTCCGGTTTATGTCTTCGAGAACGTACGCGTTGTCTTGAGAGTGGAAGATCAGGACGAGACGACGTCCCGCGCAGTTACCAGAGCTGACCTCCCGTCCAGACCCCACGGCGAAGGCCTTGAAGTAAGGTACCCGATCCCCTGCCCCGATCGTCTGTTCCGCGTTTGAAATCCCTCGCCGCTCTACTCTCGAGCACCGCTCCTTGGGACTCACCCGGTATACCCCTTGTTGCGACGGCTGCGGGCGCCTTCGAGGAGAGAGTAGCCGCCCGAAACTACGAACAGCGTCGGTGAGGTCGGGGTAGGGAGGCTCCTGACGACGGATAAGCCCAGAGTCAGGGGCGAGAAGGCGAAGATGATCGCACGCCAGCTCCCCCGCGCGAGCACCAGCAGAAGCATCAAGACCCCATCGTCAGCCGCTCGTGATCCAACCAACCTCTCCTGTCGTCCAACCTGCTGAAGTAAACAGTCTGCAGGTTACCTCGAAGAGCGACTTTTTCAACACACAGACGAGGTTACTCGGGGCTTCTCCTGGAGCCGATCGCAGGCTAGGATAGTGTCTTTGTGCGAAGAGGAGGCAATATGAAGCTGCGGACGGCGTTCGCGGGTATGGCGGGTTGTTTGGTTGGGCTCTCGATGTTGAACCGGAGTCTTAGAAAGGTCGGGGAGCCCGCGCGGCTCGCGGACGGCGAGGAGCGATGTTACAACTGGCGAGGCTGGAGGCTGGCTTACCGGGTGGCGGGAGAAGCCGGGGCGCCGCCAGTGTTGCTGGTACACGGGGTCTATGCGGGGGCGTCTTCCTACGAGTTTCGGAAGAACTTTAAGGAGCTCTCGGAGAACTTTCGGGTATACGCCCTGGACCTGTTGGGATGCGGGCTCTCGGAGAGACCGCGGCGCTCGTACGGACCGGAAGACATAGCGGCGCAGGTCGAGGACTTCGCGCGGGAGGAGATCGGGGGACAAGTGTATCTCGTGGCGAGCTCGCTCTCGGCGGCGCTCGTCGTGCCGGCGGCCGTACGTAGCCCGAGACTCTTCAAGAAGCTCGTTCTCATCTGTCCGACCGGGCTTGGTAGCCTCGACAGGTCCTCGGGCTCTCTGGGCGACACTATCTATAGCCTCTTCTACGCGCCCGTCCTCGGAGATGCTCTCTACAACGCCCTCGTCTCCCGGCGCGGCATCCGCTACTACCTCGGCGGCATGTCCTATCACGACCAGGAGTTCGTCACGCAAGAGATCGTCGAAGATTACTATCAGACAAGCCACCAGCCGGGCGCGAAGCACTTCCCGGCAGCCTTCGTCTCCGGCAAGCTGAACTTTGGGCTCTCGGACCTGTGGCCGCGCGTGCCCCACAAGACCCTAATCGCCTGGGGTCAGCAAGCGCGTACCACGCCGGTCTCACAGGCGAACCGCTTCGTCCGCCTCAACCCGCGGGCGGAGATGAAAATATTCCGCAACGCCGCCCTCCTGCCCCACGACGAGCGAGCCGAGACCTTTAACGAAGAGGTAGAGAGGTTTCTTCTCAAAGGCACGAAGAGGAGAGCGGCCTCTTAAGCTTGTATCCGGTCTCGCGCGCGGGCGGCCCCGCGCGGCACAGACCAGAAGATATCGTACCGGACAAGCGAGGCGGGTTGCTAGACCCTGCGTCTTGCGAGTCTACACGCCAGCGGTAGCGCTCGCGAGAATCACAAGCGTCGCCGGCCGGGACTGTGAAGCGTGCCGACCGTCGTGAAGAGTTGCTCAAGCACGGACGCCTTCGGCGCCGATCGGGGGTGGATCTCGCTTTAAGCTAGAGGCCATGAAAGCGGCGAGTATGGCCAGGGCTCCAGCCGCGAGGAACGCCGCAGTATAGTCGCCCAACGAGTCGCGGGCGACGCCGCCCAGGTAGGCGGCCAGGGCCGCGCCGACTTGGTGGGAGAAGAACACCCATCCGAAGACTGCGCCGACGTTCAGCCTGCCGAACCGGTCGGCGACGAGCGCGACGGTCGGAGGTACGGTAGCTATATAGTCGAGTCCAAAGAAGAACACGAAGATAGAGAGCCCCGCGAAGTCTGTCACGAACGGCAAGAGCAGGAGCGAGAGGCCGCGCAGGAAGTAATAGACCGCGAGCAGCTTCCTCGGGTCGTAGCGATCCGTGAGTCAGCCCGAGGTAATGGTGCCGACGAAGTTCATAGCCCCCATCAATGCGAGCGCGCCGGCTGCGGTGACCTCCGGGATGCCGTGGTCTATGGAATGCGGGACGAAGTGGACCCCGATGATACCGTTCGAGGAGGCCCCGCAGATAAAGAAGCTCCCGGAGAGCAGCCAAAACTCCGGGGTACGCGCGGCACGCGAAACGGCGGCGCCGCCGCGAGTCTCCGTCGGGGCGTTCGCCGCCATGCCCGGCTCGGGAGAAGGCGACGACTCTGCGGCGGTGCCGTGTTCTTCGCCCTCCGGGGCACCGTAAGGATTCAGGCCCAGGCGCGACGGGTCGTCGCGCATAAAGAACAGCACCGGGATCAGTACGATCAGTACGGCGACGGCGAGCAGGACCGTCCCCTCGCGCCAGCCGAAGACGACTACGAGCCACATGAGGGCCGGTACGGATACGAGCTGGCTGACGGAGGCAGCCGCCCCGAAGACGCCAAGGACGAGGCCGCGACGCTCGATGAACCAGCGGTTGGCGACAGTAGCGCCCAGGACGGGGGCCACGACGCCGGTCCCCACGCCGCTCAAGACGCCCCAAAACAAGTTCAACTGCCATACTCGGTCATCGCGGCGCCCGCGAGGGTGCTGCCCCCGATTAGGGCGAGGCCGGCTAGCGTCACCTTTTTCGGGCCGAGACGATTCATCAGCCAACCGGCCGCCGGGCCGGAGAGGCCGTAGATAAGCAGGCCGACCGAGACGGCGAAGGATATAGTCGCCCGCCCCCACCCCAGCTCGTCTTCGAGAGGGTTTATGAGCACCGCCGGCGCGGCTCGGACCCCGCCGAGACCAGCAACGCCAGAAATACGACCCCGACCACGACCCATCCATAGTAGAGCCGCCTGTTCAACGGCTTCCGCACAGGAATCTCTGTCCTAGAGATTTCGTTGCCGCAACAGCCAGCCGCGCATGGTACACGTCACCAGTTCCGCAGCGTCCTGCTGCACGAAGTGCCCCGCCTCCGGGATGGTGACGAGCGTGAAGTACCCGTCGACCCATTCCCAGGCGTCGTTGAGAGCTCCGGGCAGAAGGTAGGGGTCTCTCAGGCCGTGGATCTGGAGCACGGGCACGCTCACTTTTTCACCTAGCGGTCCCATCGGCTGGTATGGTTCGCGCGGGTAGTGGCGCTTGTAGTAGTAGAGCATCGCCTCAAAATCCGACCGCTCTAAAGCCTCGACGTACCGGAACCGCGCCTCGGGCTCCGAGACCCAGCGGGCGAGTCGTTCGGCGGAGAGGCTCTCATGTGCGCCCTCTTCCTGGAAGTCGCGGGCATAGGCGCTCGCCTCGCGCTGGCGCGGGTTCTCCGCGAGCTCGCGAGTGAGACCGGAGAGGTGCGGGAGGTTCAGGATCACGAGCCTCTCTACCAACTCCGACGCGCGCGTCGCGAGTTGCCAGGCGATCGCGCCACCCCAATCGTGACCGGCTACAACGGCACTCTCGTATCGCTCAGAACGGATCACCGCCGCCACGTCTCCGAGAAGCGCCCGCATCCCATAGTGCTCTATCCCTTTGGGCTTGTCGCTGAGGTTATAGCCGCGCAGGTCGAGGGCGGCGACTCGGTAGTCTCTGGAGAGAGAGGCCATCTGGTAGCGCCAGGTGTACCAATAGTCCGGGAAACCGTGGAGCATGACGATCAGGGGTCCCTCACCTAGAGCCGCGTAGTGAATCCTTACTCCCTGGTTCTCCGCGTAACGATGTTCGGCACGTTCCTCAACATCCATGCCGATCGCAGCGGGCGCCGGATCGGGAGACTCCGCGGGGAAGATTGCGCTATCCACGTGTAGCTCCTTCGGTTCCTTACAAGCCTTGCGGGTGGATCATAACCTTGCCCTTATTGCGGCGCCCCTCCAGGTAGCGATGGGCGTCACCTGCCTCCTCCAAAGGGAAGGCTTTATCCACGTTGATCTTGAGCTTCCCGCGAGCTACGAGACCCGCCAGTTCTTCGAGGTCGCCTCGTGGATCGTAGCCCAGGTGTTGCATGAGGTTTGTGATCTGGAACCCGTAGATCGTCACGTTCTTCGGGTAGAAGTCGCGGGTGTCTATCGTGCTCTCCTCCAGCGCGACGTTCGCCAGGGCCACCACGCGCCCGCCGTGGCCGGCCAGCTTGAGGCTCTCGCCGAAGACCCTTCCTCCCACGGTGTCGAGCACCACCTCGATGCCTCCCTCCCCGGCTATCTCTCTCACCCTCCCGAGGACGTCCTCCCGCGCATGGTTGATCCCCTCGTCGGCGCCGTTCTCTAAGGCCCAGGCGACCTTCTCGTCGGATCCGGCGGTGGCGATCACCGTGGCGCCGAGGTGTTTGGAGATCTGGACAGCCGCGTCGCCGACGCCGCTGGCAGCCGCCCGGATGAGAACCGATTCGCCGCTCCTAAGTTGGGCGAGCCGCCGTAGACAGTACCAGGCTGAGAGAGGAGCGACGGGGAGGGCCGCCGCAGAGTCCCAGTCCAGGTCCTCCGGCACCTTCACCACGCGGCGCTGCGACACCGCGACGTACTCTGCGTAGAAGCCCGGTCGACCGCCGAAGGCAAGGACTCGGTCGCCGATGCTCACGCCCGCTACCACCGGGCCTATCTCTCGGACGATCCCGCTACCCTCGAAGCCCGGTACTATCGGGGGCTGTCCGGCGACGTGGTAACCGCCGCTGCGGGTGAGAACGTCGGCCCGGTTCACGCCCGAGGCCCGAAGCTCGATAAGAACCTCATCTTCCTCTGGCTCGGGCAAGAGGATATCCGCCGTTTGCAGCACCTCCGGGCCGCCAAACTCCTCGATCCGAACGGCTTTCATGATCTGCTCCTCTCGTTTATCGGCGGCTCTCACCAACGGAGCGTTCCTTCGAGCTCTCGCGGAAGATCATACAGGTGGTGCTTGCGTGACCGTAGAGCTTGCCCCCTTCATCGTAGAGCCGCGCCTCGGCGGTCGCGATGCGCCCCCCGACGTGGATGGTCTTTCCCTCGCACAACAGCCTTCCGGTCTCCGCCGTGATGGGTTTTAAGAAGTTGACCTTTAGCTCGACGGTGGTATAGCCGACGCTGGCGGGGAGCATGGTGTGAACGGCGCAGCCCATCGCAGAGTCGAAGAGCGTACAGGCGAGCCCGCCATGGACGGTACCTATGGGGTTGTAATGGTACTCGGCGGGCATGCACTCGAAGACGGCACGCCCCTCTTCGATCTCGGAGAGGTCAAACCCCATGAGATCTGCGATCGGAGGAGCGGGCAAGTCCCCGTTCGCTATGGCCCGCAGGTACTCGAGCCCGCTCAACTCTCTGGCAGCATCGGCCCCGGGCAGCGGATCCTGCCACACGACGGTACGCGTCCTTTCGGTAGTCTCCCCCATCCTATGCGCCGCTCCTCTCGCTCTCCGATGCAATGGACTTCAGGTGCTCCTTGAGATGGTCCACCGCTCTGACCATGTGCGCGGGCTCGTCGCAGAGCCTACTCATCATTACCGCGCCCTCCAGCGTCGCTACGACTACGCTCGCGGTCTCTCGGGGATCCGTACCGGTGCGTATCTCCCCGTTCCGGATGCCTTCCTTGACGATGCTACCGACGAGCCGGAGCCAGCCGGTCATCGCCTCCTGAGCTCTCTTCTTGAGCGCGGGGTGGGTGTCGTCGGCCTCGACAGCGGTATTGAGGACGGGGCAGCCGCCTGGAACAGGCGGGTCTCCGACGAGGCCGCCGAGCACGTCGACTATCGCGAAGAGACGGTCCAGCGACCCGTCACGGCCTACCAGCGCCGCTTCGAAGCGCGCTCGCATAAGGGACGCGGCGTAGTCGAACGCCTCTAAAGCGATCTCCTCCTTGCTGACAAAGTGGTTGTAGATGCCCCCCTTCTCGAGGCCCGTCTCTCGCGTGAGATCCTTCATGGAGGAGCCGAAGTAGCCACGCGTGTTAAAGACCCCGGCCGCGCGTTCGACGATCCTGCGCCGGGTCTTCTCGCCTTTCTTCATTCAGCGTCCACGACCGCGAGCCTGCAACGTGAAATACACACGGGTTTGTTGTCCTGGTCGCGTATATGAACCTCCCAGACCTGATTCGTGCGTCCTATCTGGACCGGCATCCCAACTGCAGTAAGGGTTCCCTCGCGCTTGGGGCGGAGGTGGCTGGCGTTGATCTCGGACCCGAAGGCAATCTTTCCCTCAGGGCAGTTGAGCCAGGCCCCGACCGTCGCCACCGACTCGGCGAGCGTCACGCTGATCCCGCCGTGCAGAAATCCCAGAGGCTGAACGTGCCTCCCGTCCACCGGCATCGTCGCCATCACCCTCTCCGGCTCGAGCTCGGCGAACTCTATCCCGAGGTCCTTAACCACGCTGTCTCTTTCCATCATCGAGCTAACGTCCACGCCACTTCCCCTTAATCGACACCACTACCGCTGCATGTTACCAGAATCGCGCCTCTTTCAGACCAAGTGGTCTGTTTTGTGATGAGCTGCCGGAGAGCGTTATCTGCAAGTGGTACGAGAGAGTATCGAGGCGGCACGAAGAACCTTGTACCGACGAGGAGCTGTCTGGAACTTGGCGGCTCTCCTGCGAGCGAAGAGCGTAGCCCCTACTCACAGGGGCTACGCTCTCCATCTTCTACGCATCAAGTGCTAGAAGACGCAGCGTTCAGTTATCAGCTTTCCGATCTTCGATAGCAGGACGCCCGAAAGCGATAGCCGGAACGAAGACCGCCGAGACGACTACTAATAGTGCGTTTTAAAACCCCTACTTGAGTGTCTGAGGCTGACAAACGAAGAGTCGAAATGGAGCAACCACTGCCGAATACCCTCCGCTTACCGCTCACACTTCACCTGTCGCACCAGGTTTTGAAATACACTCTAAGGGGAGCAGCCGTACTGGTACATCTCTCTGATCTCCCCGATGCATCTCCGGCCCGCTCAAGGAGACAGGTTGTTACACGAACGGCTACGACAGCTTCGCGGAACTTACCGAAGACCTTCTATCCGCCGTCGGACTCTTCTTACGCTCATCGAAGCCGCCCACGGCCCAGACGACCCGCAATACGTCCGTGGCGCCGAACGGTTTGGGCAGAAAAGCGTGGATGCCCACAGCCTTGAGGCCAGATACCCCCGGCGAATCCGGTCCGCCTGAGAGCCGGGGCAGTGTTCCAGCCGCGTCCCGCGTCCGAAACACGTATAGTCCGCTCCCGTCCTCCGAGCCTGCGAGGAGAAGCACCGGCCCCGGCGCGGCCTCGCGGCCCTCACCGCAGACCTCGACCGCGTAGCCTTCCCGCAGTAAGAGATGCTCGAGCACGGCCCGCACGGCGGGATGTGGTTCGTAGATCACCGCCCGAGGCACCCCGACCCGGGAAGGCTCAACGGCAGCACCTCCGGCGGGCCGGTTCACCAATACATCTTCCCGAGCTTTCGTAGGCCTCAGACCAACCGTGTCCTCGGCGACAGGTTCCGCGGTCACGAGAGGCCGGGCTCCGGGCCAGAGACCAACCAACCGCTCACCTAACGCGATCCCTCGGGGTCCAGCGTCTCTCCGCCGGGGAATATCTCCTCGTAGTCGGGGGAGAGTAAGTCTTGCTCGACCTCCGTATCAGCGAAGCCATAGCCTGAAACATCGAGCAGGCGGCCCAGACCGATCTCTTCACGTAGTCCCGTCTCCAGGCCCCGCATAACATCCGCTAGCGAGCCCCCGGAAGAGAGAAACATCAGCAGCAAACCAACCGTCACGAACGCGTATCCCGCCCTACGGGCGCTACGCTCGTCGGCTTCACGCTCAGCCTCCCCGCGCTGCGTATCGGCTACCTCGGGGGGATCGGCGGTGGTAAGCTGCCTCTTCTCGGCGATAAAGCTCAAAGCGTACTCCCGTCTTTGGTGGAGGGTCGTCGAATCGGGCGGACCATGTTCAGCGGTGTGGAGAAGAATTCCATACCAGCACGAAGTGTAAGACGACGCTAACTACCCGTGGTTAAAGCGGTGGAACATCCTATTTAAATGTTGGTTAAACAGAACCTTAGCAAGTCGCCGCTGAGAAGATGCGGCGGGCCTTTTGGGTCCGGGTCATATCAGACTATGCGGGTGGGAGAACCGCGTTCCTTGTGAGGTGAATGCTAATTTAAGTCCTAAGGCAGAATGACCGATAAACAAGGAAATGCTAGACAAACGCAAACTCGCCAGGATCAACGAGCGACACCGAGGTGGAGGTTCGGCAACCTACGTAGCGCTCGAGGCGATCGTGGCCGCCGCTGCAGGGCCGCTAATCTCGTACGTAGCCGCCGCCGTCCTGCTCGTAGTCGGAGGAGCGGGGGCTCTTCTAATACATAGGAGAGAGGTCGAGGCGCGGATCACCAAGCTCGCCTACAGCCTGGACGGAGAGGCCGCTGCTTTATTCGATGATGTGCGAGATGCCTGCAAGGCGCTCTCGGACGCGCGGAAGGTATGGTGTATCGAGGAGGACACGACAACGGCGGCAGGAGCCTCCGAAGGCGCGGTGCTCGCGTTCGACGGAAACTCGTCGAGGCATCCGGCCGAGGTAGTAGTGATGGAGCCGCCCGGCATCTCGGCCAACGTGGAGATCTGGGGTATCGAGACCGGCGTAACGAGCCTCTACTTCCTGCCCGAAGCCGTACTCTCCTACAAAGACGGTTACTATCGGGCGTTAGCCTACGACGCGCTAGGCGTGATCTACCGCCCCTCCCGTACAGCCGAGCAAGGAGAGATTCCGGAGGACGCGGAGACAGTGGGTGAGACCTGGCCGTACGTAAACGCAGACGGTACGCCTGACCTCCGCTACGCCCAAAACAAACGGTGCGACCTTGTCCTGTACGGCCTACTCTCGATAACGGGCACGCAGCCTCCTGTACGTCTGCTCGTCTCTAACAAAGCAGCGGCCGTCAGGTTTGCGCAGGCCTTTAGCACGGAGCGAGGTGGAGAGCCGCGCCAGCACGCCGGCTCTGCAAGAAGAGAGCGAGCGAGGCGCCGAGCCGAGGCTGAGGCCGAGAGAATCGGCTCGCTGCTAAAGATTCTTGGCGTCCCCGAAAGCGCCTCCCGCAAGGAGATAGATGCCGCCTACAAAAAGCAAGCCAAGACATACCACCCCGATAGGGTGGCTACCCTCGCCCCCGAAGTACGCGAGATGGCCGAGTTAAGAATGAAAGAGATCAACGCCGCCTACGGCGAGCTAAAACTCCGAATTCATTGACGCTCCACGAGTTTCGCCTCTAGCCAGCGTACGCAAACAGTACGCGACCGCGGCGCGAGAGCTACTCTAGGTCGAGATCCGCAATCCAAGACGCCCCTCAAGGACCACAACCTCAAGCCTTGATAGACCTCTTAGCGTCAGCAATAGGCAAGGGCAAGGGTCTGCGTGAGAGGGTAGAGGCCCTGCGGAACCTCATCAGGGCTCTCCCCCGATAAGGAGCGCATCTCATCGGCTCCGCGCGTGAGATAGTGCGATCTACCTGGGACACGAAGGAGAACGCCGGGTCTCACTACCGGTAGGCGTGCTTCAAGCAGCTCATCCACTACCCGTTCGCCTTCCCCCGAAGATCTCGCCGGTCTCCTCCTCCAACATCGCCCGCAAATACAGGCTGACCCAGGTTCGGTATGGCCTCCAGCTCTCCGATATCTCCTCTAACTCCTCCATGACCGGCGTTCTGTCGAGCCCGTAAGCGATCGCGACAGCCCGTTTCAGCCTCGGCTCGTTGGCCGGCAGATGGTCCAGCTTACCCGCGCCGCGCAGCAAAATCAACTCCGCCGAGAAGTCGCCGATACCTGGCATCTCTTTAAGCTCTTTTAGCGCCTCCCAAGCCGGTAGTGAGCGCAGGTACGTCGCGTCGAGCCTGCCTTCAGCGGTCTTACCGGCGAGAAGCCGCAGATACTCGGCCTTGCGCCCGAACAACCCCGGGAAGTCCTCCAGCTTCGCCAGGCGTGAAGGTCCGGGGAAGGCGTGCTCTCTCTCGCCGCGTATCTCTACGAGAGGTCCTATCTCCCTCGCCATCCGCGCTTTGATCTTTGCGGCGTGAACGATGCTGGTGCGTTGCCCGATGAGCGCCCACGCCGCCGCCTCGTACGGCGAGTAGAAACACACCGGCCTCAAGCCCGGATACCGTTCCTGCAACCGCCCCACAACCGGGTCTCGCTCTCCTACCTCCGCGAAGCCGTTACCGTCCACGTCGAGCGAGAGAATGCGCGCAACCTGAACGCGCACGATGTCTGCATCCGCCTCGCCATACACCTCCCCGACGACCGCCGCTCCCTCTGCCCTCACGCATACCCCGGCGACCGCCTCGCCCCCGTCGGCGACGAACGCGAAGCGAAGATAGTCCTTCCCGCCCCCCTCGTAAGCTGCAGGCGTGAACCCTTCAAGGAACCTCACGCTCGCGGCGAGCGAGTACGGCCCTACCGGGCGCATCTCGAATCGGCCTGTTACCTCCGGCATTCTAGCCACCGTGCACCGTGACCGTGTAGACATCCGGGTCCATAAACGCAAACGTCCGGCCAAAGGGTCCGTCGAAGGGCTCCTGAGTTGTAGGTACGCCCGCTTCATCAAGAGAGTCGTGCAACTCCTGAGCATCGTCGCACTTTAACCACAGCGCAACCCCCCACCCGAGCCGCTCCACCTCGTCGAGATCCACAACCGGCTCCCGTACCGCGAACGGGACTGGTTCGGTGCGGAACACCACCGCGTTCGACGGGCTGTGTGAGGCTCTCTCCAACCCCAACCTCTCCTCGTAGAACCGCGCGCTAGCCTCCAGATCAAGCACCTGCAACGCCACGAAATCAGGACCAATTACCCTCGCCATCTCTACCTCCCTCTGAAATAATATCAGTATATTGATATTATATAAGCGTACTGATAATCTTTCAAGAGGTGTTCGTGAGAGACGATAGAACGGTCGAGGGTGAAGTAGAGAGCAGGGTCGGGTACCAGATGAAGCGTGCCCAGCACGCGCTGCGTACCGAGATGGACGAGGCTTTGCGGGAGATGGGCCTTACGGGGCCGCAGTACGCTGCGCTGAGCGGGCTTCAGGCTGCACCAGACCTGTCGGGGGCCGAGCTCGCCCGGAGAAGTTTCGTTACGCCGCAGACGATGCATCAGATCTTGACGAAATTAGAGAAGGCGAGCCTCATAGTCCGCCGGTCCCACCCGGAGCACGGACGCGTACTACAAGCCTCTCTGACAGAGAAAGGTCAGAGAACGGTTTTTAAGGCACACCGCGTAGTCGAATCTATCGAGGAACGTATGCTAGCGAGGTTGGATCGAGACGAGATTCACCGGCTTGCTGAGGCCTTGAATCGCTGCGCGGCTTCGCTGGAGTCAGGACGAAAGCCCAACAGGCAAACGGGACACGAGTTGAGGAGTCGAAGAGGCTACTAAACCAAAGTCGAGAGGGCCGGAGCATCAAGCTTCAGCCCTCTCGACAGTTGACCTCTCCAGTATGGTTCAGGCTCTTCTGCTCCCCACGAAAGCGCGGTAGATGGCGAGCAAGATAATCGCTCCGAGGGTAGCCACAACGATAGTCCATATAAAGCCACCGCCGCCCATGCCGAGGAGATTCTGCGTGATAAATCCTCCGACCAGGGCCCCCGCTATACCAATCAGGATCGTGACGATGATCCCGCCGGGGTCGTCGCCGGGCATAATCAGCTTGCCTAGAGCACCGGCGATAAGTCCGACAATAATCCAGGTAATAATCCCCATCTTCTCATCCTCTCTCTGTTCTTGTAGAAAAGGTTTCGGGTTGATCCTATCCACATAGGAGAAGCGAGAAACCTTCCGGTCTGCGTGAAGATGCCTTTTACGAGGCTTCTCAAACAGCTTTTATTCAACCGCCAACAAGAGGAGAGGCTCCCCGCTAGGAGAGCCTCTCTTTAGAGCGTATGTCTGAGTGCGATTCGCCGCTTACTGCGGCGCGGCTACCTTCGTGCGGAAGACAAGGTCCTCGGTTCCGTCCTCGGCACGGTCGACGATGACCGTATCGTCGGGATCGAACTCGCCGCCGATGATTCGGCTGGAGAGCGGGTTCTCGATGTACCGGCGTATCGACCGTGCCAGGGGGCGAGCGCCGAATTTCGGGTCGTAACCCTTCTCGGCCAGGAACTCCTTGGCCGCCTCGGTCACCTCGACGGAGACCCTCTGGCTCTCAAGGTGCTTGTTGAGCCTCTTGAGCATGATGCCTACGATGCTGAGCACGTCCTCCTTGGTGAGCGGCTCGAAGACGATGATCTCGTCTATCCTGTTGAGGAACTCGGGCCGGAAGGAACGCTCAAGAGCATCCATCGCGCGCCGCTCGGTCTCCTGGAAGTCCACACCGTCGCGCGAGGTGAACCCGAACTGCTTGGTCGAGACGAGGTGCTGGCTCCCAACGTTCGAGGTCATGATGATGACCGTGTTCTGGAAGTTGACCGTCCGGCCCTGGGCGTCCGTCAACCGGCCGTCGTCGAGGAGTTGCAGCATGGTGTTGAAGACGTCCGGGTGAGCCTTCTCGATCTCGTCGAAGAGGACCACTGAGTAGGGCCTACGCCTTACAGCTTCGGTGAGCTGGCCGGCCTCGTCGTAGCCTACGTAGCCCGGAGGCGCGCCGACGAGCCTGGAGACCGTGTGCCGCTCCTGAAACTCGGACATGTCTATCCGGATCATGGCGTCCTGGTCACCGAAGAGAAACTCGGCGAGCGTTCTCGCTAGCTCGGTCTTGCCGACGCCCGTAGGCCCGAGGAAGATGAAGCTGCCAACCGGGCGGTCCGGATCCTTGATGCCGGCCCGCGCCCTGCGAATCGCCTCCGCGACGGCCGTAACGGCCCGCTCCTGCCCGATGACCCGCTCGTGCAGCACCGACTCAAGCTGCAGGAGCCTCTCGGCCTCCTCCTGGACGATGTTCGTCGCGGGCACGCCGGTCCACTCCTCGAGGATACGGGCGATGTCCTCGCGCGTAACCTCGGGGGCGTTCGACTCGCGAGAGCCGGCCCAGCCCTGCTGCTGCTGGTCGAGTTCGGCCCTGAGCTGCTCAATACGCTGCTTATAGCCGGCGGCCTGCTCGTAGTCCTCGGCCCTTACCGCATCCTCCTTCTCACGCTCCAACTGCGCTATCTCTTCCTCGATCCGCCTGACGTCAACCGGCGGTACCGTCGAGCGGAGCCTGACCTCGGCCGCCGCCTCGTCGAGGAGGTCTATGGCCTTGTCCGGCAGGTAGCGGTCGGTGATGTAACGGTCGCCTAACTGCGCGGCGGCGATGATAGCGTCGTCCGAGATATGCACCCGGTGGTGCGCCTCGTAACGATCGCGCAGACCGAAGAGGATCGCCACGGACTCGTCCACTGTCGGTTCGCTCACGAGCACGGGCTGGAAGCGGCGCTCCAGCGCCGGGTCCTTCTCGACGTGCTTGCGGTACTCGTCGAGCGTGGTAGCGCCGATGACCTGAAGCTCGCCGCGAGCCAGCGCCGGCTTCAACATGTTCGAAGCGTTTACGGCACCCTCGGCCCCGCCTGCCCCGACGATTGTGTGCAGCTCGTCGATGAACAGAATGATGTTCTTCTCTTCGGACTGCAGTTCCTTGATCATCTGGCTCATGCGCTCTTCAAAGTCGCCGCGGAAGCGGGTGCCGGCTACCAGCGCGCCGGTATCGAGGGCGAGCACACGCTTGTCCTTGAGCGTCTCGGGCACCTCGTCGGCGATCACCCTCTGGGCCAGCCCCTCGACGATGGCAGTCTTGCCGACTCCGGGCTCCCCGATAAGGGCAGGGTTGTTCTTTGTCCTGCGGCTGAGGATGCGCACGGCGCGGGCTATCTCCTCGGCCCGGCCCATCACCGGGTCGAGCTCGCCGTTGCGAGCTGCCTCGGTAAGGTCGCGGGTTACCTGATCCAGGGTAGGCGTCTGGCTCTCCGGGCCCTGCTGGCCGCCCTGACCAAAGGAGCTTCCGCCGCCCCCGAAACCACCACCGCCAGGACCGAAGCCTCCGCCGCCGGGTCCGCCGGGCGCAACACCCGGCCCCATCTGACCGCGCTGCTGAAGGAGACGCGCGATCTCACGCCTCAAAGCATCCGCGTCCCCGGCGCCGTTGCGGGCCAGTATCTGGCAGGCGTTGCCGTCGCCTTCACCGAGCAGGCCGAGGAGCAGGTGCTCGCTCCCGACCTGAACCGAACCCATCTGCCGCGCCGCCGTAAAGGCGAGTTGCAACGCCCGCTTGGCGCTCGGGGTGAAGGTGTAGATCTGGTCGCCCGGATCTCCTAGCTGCCCCCCGAAGTCAGAGCGCATCTTGTCGACGTTGGCGCCGGCACGCCTCAAGGCCTCCGTCGCGACGTTCTCGCCGGTAACGACACCAGCCAGCAAGTGATCCGTGCCAACAGCAGCGGTCTTCGTCGTTCCGGCCGACGCCTCTCGAGCCCGCATGACACTCTCCCGTGCCTCGCCCGAGAGGGCCTCGAAGAAGTTGCTCGGGCCCTGACTCTGCTGCTGCACCAGGTTGTGCAGCATCTCGAACGGGTTCGCGCCGCTGAAGCTGCTCCCTCCGATCATACCGAGCTCCCGCGCGCACTGCGTGCAGAGATAGACCGAAGCCCTCTGCCCGCCCTGCTGCTGGGTCACCTGTACGCTCGCAGGTCTTGACCTGCAATTCTCACATATCATTGTTTAAAAGGCCTCCTAAAATAGAGATGTCTTCCTTCTCATATTCCCGAACAAAGCGAAACTCTAACTCTTCAGTATATGAGTGCAACATGCTCATATTTTATTACTTTTACAATTTAGATCAAGGTGAGCGGTGGCATCCGGGTCGAGGGGGTAATAAGGTATCTCTGAACGAAGTGCGAGGATACAAGGAGGTTTGAGCGGCATGGAAGACAGAGGTTTGGTCGGTCTTGAGGCGAGGGCGGCGGACGGGGAGATACTCGGCAGGATCTCCGGGCTCATCACGGACGAGAGGTCGGGTGAGGTGACGCACGCTATCGTAGAGCGCAGCGAGGAGGAGCAGGTAGAGATGCCCATATCCTCGCTCACCCTCGACCCGGAGGCGGACTTCGCCAGGTTCCACGCCGATCCCTCCGACGAGGAACCCGGCGACCATCTCGGTGATATGGAGAAGCCGGAGGGTTACGCGCCCGCCCAGTCTGACGCGCCGAACGACTACGAGCACGAGGGACAGTTCGTGACCACGCCGCAAGACCCAGACGAGGCACAATCCCCCGAGGAGTTGGAGCGTCAGGCGAGTGAAGCCAGCGGCTACGAAGACGAGGGCACGAACACCGCTGACTCAGGCTACCCGCGCAACGACGTGTATATAGACCCGGATACGGGCGAGGAAGAGCTCGATCCGGCGATGAAGGACAATGAGACCCTCGCGGACGACGTGGAGAATCTCATAAACGGGACCGAGCTAGAGGTCCGCGCGGCGAAAGACGGCGTCGTGGAGCTAACCGGTAGGGCCGCGGCTCAAGAGGACCTTGAGGGCAGGATAGAAGAGATCATGGGCCTCGACGGGGTGCTGGAGGTGGATGTCACCGACGTGGATGTAGGTTAGCGCTCTCTCTTAGACCAACGAGGATAGCGTAGAGGTCATCCTCAGAACCGGCGCGACGAACAACTTGACGAAGGCTCGTTACCGGGAGCAGCCCTGTGAAGCGGGAGCGCGGGCTCACCGCTCGACATCAATCACGTACCGGGGGATGGCGCACTACGGTTCGGATCTCCAGTCCTCCGCGCACCTGCTGGGTGAGGTCTACAGTCATCTCGACGGGGTCGCAGGCGAGGACGAGGTCTTTCAAGAGCGAGGCGGCCATGTCCTCGGCAAACATGCCCCTGTCACGGAAGCCCCACAGGTATAGTTTCATCGCTTTCGACTCAAGAAGGCGGGAGCGCGGGCGGTAGGTCAGTTTAAGCTCGTAGAAGTCCGGCTGTCCGGTAACCGGACAGATCGCTGTAAGCTCTTTCGTGGAGAACTCGACCGTCGCGTCCGTGTCGGCGTGGTTCCACGGTACGGTGTCGAGTTGCTCCGCGCTTATCGGTCCTCGTCTCTCGCGTCCGAGAATCTGGTGGTTCTCCTGTTGCATCACGGGCTCCTTGCGGATATGAGGGATATGTGACCCAGATGTTAACCCAGCGAGCGCGACCGTTACGGGGCTGTGGGGGCAGATATGCTCGTGGCTCTCAATCTCGCTAAGATATAGGGGGCGCGGGTCACGCGTGATCGGGAAGGAATCAGGAGGTGGCGAGGTGAAGATAGCTCTGCTCGGCCCCCCGGGGGTAGGCAAGGGTACACAGGCCCAAAGGGTCTCGGGGAGGCTCAACTACGTGCGCGTCTCTACGGGAGATCTGGTACGCGACCAGATCGAGGCTGACACCGAGATCGGTCAGGAGCTCAAAGGTTACAGCGACCGGGGCGATCCGGTCCCGGACGATACGATCATGAACCTTATACGGGTTCACCTCCAGCCGGCGGGCGCCTGGATACTGGACGGCGTTCCGCGCACCGTAGACCAGGCCCGCTCTCTAGATGAGGAGTTGGAGAAACACGGCACAGCCCTCGACAAGGTGATAATGCTGGAAGGCCCGGACGACGAGAAGCTTATCGAGCGGGTCGTCAACGGCAGGCGGCAGAGCCTCGCAACCGGCAGGGTCTACCACCTTGAGTATGATCCACCCCCGGACCCTGTCGAAGGCGAGGACCCCGGTCCGTTCGTGCAGCGAGAAGACGACACCGAGGAGGCCCTCCGCCGGCAGCTGGAAGCCTACCGCAAGGAGGCTGGGGAGATCAGGGAATACTACGAGGAGAAGGGTACCCTCGCCGTTGTAGACGCAGATCAGGAGGTCGAGAAGACAACGGAAAATATTCTGGAAGTCTTGGGCTACCCGCAGAGACACCCGTAGTAATCGCCGAAAGCAGCTAAGTTAGGAGCGTAGAGGTTGCATGTCTACAGCGATCCCGCCTCAGAGCGCCACGTCAACCACATGGCGGGCGTGGAGGCCCCGGAGAGGTTCAGAGCGGCCCTTGCCGGGGCCGAAGAGGCCGGGAGAGCGGGCGCACGGGTGGAATACCGTCCCTGCCGGGTTGCTCCACGATCCGCCCTTGAGGCGGTTCACTCCCCTGAGTACCTAGAGGGCCTTGAGAAGCTCTCCGCCGCGGGCGGAGGCTACGTGGATTTCGACACGGCCCTCGGGCCGGACTCCCTGGAGGCAGCCAAGCTCGCGGCCGGAGCCGCCGTAGGGGCGGTTGAGAGCGCCCTCTCCGGGGCTGCTGCCTTCGCCATCGCCCGTCCTCCGGGTCACCACTCCGGGCGCGCCTACGGGATGGGCTTCTGCCTGCTGAACAACGCCGCCATAGCCGCCGCGTACGCCCTAGCTCAAGGCGCCGAAAGGGTGGCCATCCTCGACTGGGACGTTCACCACGGTAACGGCACGCAAGACGTCTTCTATGCCAACGACGAGGCGCTCTACCTCTCGGTCCACCAGAGCCCCTTCTACCCCGGGACCGGCGCCGCCCGGGAGGTCGGAGAGGGCAGCGCGAAGGGCTTCACGGTAAACGTTCCCCTGCCTGCGCGCTCCCGTGAGGATCTCTACGCCGAGGTCTTCGCGGGCCTCCTCCTTCCCGTACTCAGCGAGTTCCGTCCCGACCTTCTCGTAGTCTCCGCCGGTTACGACGCGCATGTTGCAGACCCGCTGGGAGGGATGCGGCTCGAGTCCGCCTCCTTCGGGCGCTTCGCGGCGGGGCTGGCGTCTCTGGCCCGCGAGGTCGGGTCCGCTCCGCTCGCGCTCGTACTGGAGGGAGGCTACAACCTCAACGCGCTCACCGGGAGCGTCGCCGCCACCATAAAGGGGGTCGAGGAGCCGTTCGGGACCTGTCGATACTCTGGAGACGTAACGCCCGTCGAGGCATCTCGGAAGGCGCTGGCCCCCTTCTGGGAGAGCCTCCGGTAGAATAGAGCCATGAGAACGCACGGAGATCAGGATCGTCAGGAGCTGTTGGAACGGCTGCGTGATCCTCAACCCGAGGACGTTACCTTACCTGCCGCCACGGACAGATACCTGCGCCAGAACCCGGGCGATACGGAGGTAAGAGAGGCCCGCGAGAGACTGCCCGAGCTCGACCAGAGCGAGTAACACACGAGACCCGGCGGCAAACGAGGCGTGTTCTAGTCTGCAAGGATCTCTGGTGGCGGACGAGGAGGTAGACGATGGAGAGAGCGCACCCAGATTACCTCTTCAAGCAGTTCCGAGTGCCGCGGGGATGCCTAGGCTACATTGTCGCCGATCCGGTGACCAGGCTCACAGCCCTGGTAGACCCGGAGCTGGAGATGGTCGAGCCGATGGTCGACTACGTGTTCGAGCACGGTCTACGCCCAGCTTACATCATCGACACCCACACCCACGCTGACCACGTATCCGGGGCGCACATCCTGAAGTCCAGGACCGTCGCGAAACTAGTCATGCACAGGGAGGCCCCCTGCGGGACCGTGGATGTACGGGTCGAGGACGGCGACATGCTGCATCTCGGCGACCTCCCCGTAAAGCTGCTGCACACCCCAGGCCACGCCAAAGACCTCGTCAGCGTCATGCTCCCGAGCAGGATCCTCACGGCCGACGCTCTCCTTATCGGCTCCTGCGGCCGCACCGACCTGCTCAACGGCAACGCGACCCGGCAATACCATACGCTCTACCACACCTACAGAAGCCTCCCCGACGGCCTCGAGGTCTATCCCGGCCACGACTATCAAGGACGCACCTCCTCCACACTAGGCGAGGAGAAGAAGAGCAACCCCAAGATGCTGTTCGAAGACGAGGAAGAGTTCGTCCGGTACATGGACCTCGAGAACCCGAAGAAGCTCGATCCGGTCGAGCATCTCGCGGAGGCGCTCAAAGCCAACATGAAGTAAGGAGAGACGGATGGCGAAGGTGGTCCTCTTCAGCACCAAGACCTGCTCCTGGTGCCGGCGCGCGAACACACGCTTTTGAAACCCAAAAACGCTCAGGGTTCGGGTTCAGCGCCCTGTTGTCCGACGAAAGCATCAAGCTAAAATGGGCACACGTTTAAGGAGGTTCGCTCCCAGTCTACACAAAACTCTCATCCACGCTTTCGCGTAGTCCGAGATAATCTTCTCGTGGTCGAAGCACAGCTCCACCTCTAAAGGTTCGACGAAGGCGATCTCGGCAACATAGGAGCTGGGGAAGGTTCCCCGCTCCACCGGAAGTCCAGGAAGGCTCATCCTGTTGGGAATGCGTGCGTGCCGTATAGCCTAACGAAGTGGGCCCCGGTGACGGTGCGACAGCGCTCGAAACCCTGGAGCCCCTTCTCGAACAGGACCACGTCCTCTCGGCCGCCCGGGCCCATCGGCTGGACGAGCCTTCCCTTAAAGGCGAGCTGGTCCACCAGGGGCGGCGGGACGGAAGGGAACGCCGCCGAGACGAGGATCGCATCGTAGGGAGCGTACTCGGGGAGCCCTCCGGTCCCGTCGCCTACGACGACCTCTACGTTTGCGACACCTTGACGGGCCAGGTTATCTCTAGCGGTTTCGCCGACGTCCGCAAAGCGCTCCACGCTGCGCACGAAACCGGACAAGCGGCAAAGCAGTGCCGTCTGGAAACCGTATCCCGTGCCGACCTCCAGGACGCGCTCGGTCCCCTCCAGACCCAAAGCCTCGATCATCTTCGCCGAGAGGGAGGGCTGGGTAGTCACCTGATCGTGGGGTATCGGCAGCGGCCGGTCCAGGTAGGCCGCCTCGGTAAGGTCGGGCGGGACGAACCCGGCCCTCGGTACCTGGAGCAGGGCCCGGAGGAGGCGGGGATCGCGCACGCCCTGGGCGGCGATTGCCCGGACGAGGTCTTCCTGGCTACTCGTCATGGCACAATTATGCACGGTCCTCCGAAGGAACCAAAAGGATCATCGCTTTTCTCGAGTAAGCGCGTAAGCTCCCGCGAGCCTTTCGGCGAACTTTCCTACCGCCCCGAGGCTGAGTTTCCTTCGCTGGCGAGAGAGTCGATCAGAGTCTTGAGCCTCTCGGCGATGGTCCCGGCGAAGCCAACTTGCCCCATCCCCTTGTCGGACACGCGCTGCACTTGGCCGCCCAACTCCTTCAGGATCTCGCCTATAGCCTTGGTGACCGTGAGGTTGACCGTCGGGGGCGGACAAGCGCCGGAGGTTCTTGTCCACGAGTGTGAGTTCCGGATAACACCGGCCCGCTGATCACAAACATTCGGGGAAGGTCTCAGACGTGCGGGGGTTCCCTTAGAGGACTTCTAAGAAGCTACGCCAATAGAGAGATGGCCGCCCAACGGTTAACGCTCTCCGAGTAATTAAAGCGCACTTGCCTCACCCATAAGCACTACGTTGCACACCTATTAGCACAAGCTCTAAGTAAGCGTCCAAAATAATCGGCGCCACGAGTAGCGTAAGGGGAAGAACAGGGGTAGGAAGGTGCGGCGGGGCGTTAACGGACCTTTTGGAACGGGTAAGAGGGCTGGAGGAGCAAAAAGGCGAACCGAGGACCCAGGGCCGGTAACGTACCTTGCGCGCGAAGCGATGATCCGGATGCTCGACCACACCGCTGCCGTTGGGTTCGAGGTGGCGGAGGCCCCGACGCTCGAGAACCTCTTCGGACGTTACTCCTTCGTTTTGTCCGGCACCGAGGGGGCCATGAAGGAGACCTTCGGATCAAGCGCCCACGGGGCGGGTCGCAAGATAGGCCGCCGGGCCGCCAAGAAGGCTGCCAAGGGCCGAAACCTGCGACGGGAGTTGGAGGATAAGGGCATCCTGATACGCGCGGCCAACAAGACCACCATAGACGAGGAGATGCCTGAGGCCTACAAAGACGCCGCTGAGGTCGTCGATACCACCGACAGGGCTAGGATAGGGAAGAAGGTGGCGCGCCTGCGACCCCTGATCGTAGTAAAGGGGTGAGGCTTGCGGGAGAGAGGCGACTGACGTGAGCACAAGGACTTCTTTTAGAGACCGAGAAGACGCCGGGCGAAGGCTCGCCGTGAAGCTAACTCGGTACCGAGACGAAGACCTGATAATCCTCGCCCTGCCGCGAGGAGGTGTACCGGTAGGGTATGAAGTCTCACGCTCCTTGGGAGCGCCGCTTGATGTCTTTATCGCACGCAAGCTCGGGGCGCCGGGGCACGAGGAGTTCGGCATCGGGGCGATAGCGCAGGGTGGGGTGCGTGTTCTCAATACGCGTGCTGTAGAGGCCCTAGAGATTCCCGAAGAATTCATAGAGCGCACCGCAAAAGAGGAGACAGAGGAGATAGAACGTCGCCTCAGGCTGCTGCGCGGCGAAGGGCGCCCAGAGCCCGAGGTTAGGGGGCGGACCGCAATCCTGGTGGATGATGGACTCGCCACGGGCGTAACGGCCCGGGCGGCGGTAGAGGCACTACGTCAAGGAAACCCAAGACGCCTCATCCTGGCCGTGCCCGTGTGTGCCGCGCAAGCGGCTGAGCTGCTACGCCCGGAGGTCGACGAGCTGATCTGCCTGGAAAGGCCCTCCAACCTTATGGCCATCAGCCTCTGGTACCAAGACTTTTACCAAGTGGAAGATGAGGAAGTCATCGAGCTGCTCGAGCGCGCCCAGCGCGAGCAACAGGTGGAGCGCAGCGCAAGCGGCCCATAGGGGAGGACATGATCCGATGCAAGAGCGCGAGGTCGAAGTCTCGGCGGGGTTGACAATCCTCGAAGGAAACATGTGCATCCCCAACGACGCCCAGGGGATCGTGCTGTTCGCGCACGGCTCCGGGAGCGGCCGGCACAGCCCCCGAAACCGCTACGTCGCGGAAGCTTTATGCGAAGCGAGACTGGCAACCTTGCTCATCGACCTCCTCACGCCTGAAGAGGAAGAGGTGGATATGCGGACACGTCACCTCCGGTTCGACATCGGGCTGCTCGCCGAAAGGCTCGCTGGCGCCGCCGACTGGCTGGCGCAAAACCCGGACACGCGAGACCTTTTTGTCGGCTACTTCGGCGCCAGCACCGGCGCCGGGGCCGCTCTAGTCGCGGCGGCCGAGCGCCCGAGGAGAGTAGGAGCAGTTGTCTCGCGTGGCGGGCGCCCTGATCTCGCGGGGGAGGCCCTGCACCACGTCGCGGCGCCGACGCTCCTGATCGTCGGAGAAGAAGATTACCCTGTGATCGATATGAATCGGGAGGCGCTTACGCAGATACGCGCCGAGAAAGAGCTGGAGATCGTGCCGGGGGCTACGCACCTCTTCGAGGAGCCGGGGGCTCTGCAGGAGGTCGCCCGGCTCGCCGCTGAATGGTTTACACGCTACCTGGGCTCCGCCCCGGAGGACGACCCGGGTCGAACCGAATCGGATCTCAAGTGATCACCCTGGCGCTGACCGGCGACGTAATGCTCGGGCGCGGAGTTAACGAGGCGCTCCGCGACCTCGCTCCCGAGCAGCCGTGGGGCGACGTGCTCCCCCTGCTCCTTTCCGCCGACTTGCGCATAGTCAACTTGGAGTGCGCCGTCACCGATCATGAGCAGCCGTGGACGCGCACGCCAAAGGTCTTCCACTTCCGCGCCGCCCCTTCCACCATCGAGGTTCTCAAAGCGGCCCGCATCGACGCCTGCTCGCTGGCCAACAACCACACCCTCGACTTTGAGGAGAGAGGCCTGCTCGATACCCTCAAGCACCTCGAGGCGGCTGGCATCCGACACGCGGGGGCCGGCCGCGACACGGAGGAGGCCATGCGACCGGCTATTCTTGAGGAGGGCTCCGACCGCGCGGGCCGGGTGGCCCTGGTCGCCTTCACGGACAACGAGCCGCCCTTCGCAGCCGGGCCTGACCGTCCTGGAACGAACTACCTCCCGGTATCCTTGGAGCCGCAGATCCTCGATCGGGTGGAGGCAGTGATAGCGGGCGCGCGCGAGGCAGGAGCGGAGATCGTCGTGTTCTCCAACCACTGGGGCCCGAACATGGTGCAGCGTCCCTCCAACCTCTTTCGCCGGTTCGCCCACTCCGTCGTGGACAGGGGAGCGGACATCTACTACGGGCACAGCGCGCACGTCTTTCAGGGAGTGGAGATCTACCGCAGCAAGCCGATCCTGTACGACACGGGTGACTTCATAGACGACTACGCGGTCGACGAGAGGCTGCGCAACGACCAATCTTTCCTCTTCAAGATCTCTCTGGAAGAAAGCGAGCTCCGGCGCCTGGAGCTCTTCCCGGTCAGGCTCCACTATGCCCAGACGGAACTCGCCGCCGGAGCCGAGCGGGAAGTGATCTTCGACCGGATGAAGCGCTTGTCCAACGAGATAGGAAGCGTGTTCGATCGCCATGAAGACCGGCTGGTTTTCGAGCCCGATTAGGGTACCCTTCGCCGTCTTCGCCGGTCGCCCCTCGCTCTACTCTTACCCTTCCCCGTCCACGTGTCACGCGATGATCCTTACTCCGCAACCGGGTCCCAAGCTTTCGCCATGCGGTCTATACCCTCCGAGAGCACGGACTCATACGAGATGCGGCTGCGCTCGTGGCACGTTTCGGCCGGCGTTTTGAGCACGGACACTTCGACGGAGAGCTAAGGAAATACCTGTGGCAATGAGGCGCGACCAACACACATAAAGAGACGAACCCGCTATGTGTAGGGTTCCTTCAAAGGCAAGTTCGAGGAAAGGTAGGGGTGTCGGAGAGCGAATAAACCAGGCAACCACAGGGTTACTGTACGAACTGTGGGTCTCAGGCAAGGCCGGATACTACGGTCTTACGATAGACGAGCTAGCTCCTTCTCGATGGCAGGCTGATCGAAGCCTACTATCCAGCGGCCTCCGATCTTTAATACCGGTACTCCCATCTGGCCGGTCTTCTTGAGTAGGTCTTGACCCGCTTTGGGATCACGCTCTATGTTGACTTCCTTGAAGCGCACTCGGTTCTCCCTTAGGTAACGCTTTGCCCGGCGACACCAAGAGCACGTGGACGTGCTAAACAGCACTACCT
>CADCVD010000030.1:42999-49002 GCA_902806055.1 uncultured Rubrobacteraceae bacterium | reverse complement strand
ATCTTTACCGTGGTGAGCGTGTTCTTCGAGTTTATGATCGGGCTGGCTATCGCCCTTGCTATAAACCGGGCGTTTAGAGGCCGGGGGCTGGTGAGGGCGGCGATCCTGGTGCCATGGGCGTTCCCGACGGTTATCTCGGCGGTGATGTGGCGGCTGATGTTTCAGGACCAGGTAGGGATCATCCAGTACGTGGCGACCGCGCTGAACATCATCAGCGAGCCGATACTCTCCGACCAGACGTTGCTCCTTATAGGCGCGATCATGGTCGACACCTGGAAGACGACGCCGTTCATGGCGCTCCTTCTTCTAGCGGGTCTCCAGACGATCCCCGGCGACGTCTACGAGGCTGCGAAGGTCGACGGGGCGAGCGTAATGCAGCGCTTCTTCAGGATAACTCTGCCGCTCTTGAAGCCGGCTATTCTAGTAGCAGTGTTGTTCCGGACGTTGGACGCGTACCGGATCTACGACCTGTTCTGGGCGATGAGCAACCGGGAGCTTGAGTCTCTCTCCACCTTTGTGTATAAGGCGGTGAGGGTCAGCCAGCTCAACTTCCCGATAGGGAACGCGGCGTCGGTCTTCATCTTCTTGACGGCGTTCTTGCTCGCGATCTTCTTTATCAAAGGCCTCGGCATGCAGACTTCGACGGAGGAGTAGAAGCTTATGGCTGCAGCAAGCGCTTCGGAATCCCGGGGGGGCGGCCTCAACACGGTCCTCTTCTACGTATTCCTGATCCTGTTCGTGCTGGTTAGCGTCGCGCCCTTGCTCTGGGTGTTCAAGATGAGCATCATCACCAAGAGCGAGCTCTTCGCCTCGCCGCCGACGATCCTGCCCAACGAGCCCACGGGCTCCTCCTACGCGACGATCTTCGGCGACTCGTCCTTCCAGAGGGCGCTCATAAACAGCACCATCATCGCCGGGGTGACGACGGTGGTTTGCCTGTTCTTCGGCTCTATAGCCGCCTACGCCATCGCGCGCCTGCGTTTCCGTTTCAAGGGCATCGTGATGACGCTGATACTCGCGATCAGCTTCTTCCCTCACGTAGCGATCATCGCCCCTTTGTTCATTCAGTTTCGGCAGATCGGCATCATAGACACTTACTGGGCCGCGATAGTCCCGGATATAGTCTTCGCTCTGCCGCTGACGATCTGGATCCTGGTCTCTTTCTTTAGGGAGCTGCCGGTGGACCTGGAAGAGGCCGCGAAGGTCGACGGGGCGACCACCATACAGGCTTTCCGCAAGGTCATAGTGCCGCTCGCCGCCCCCGGAGTGTTTACTACGGCGATTCTGACCTTCATCTTCGCCTGGAACGAGTTTCTCTTCGCGAACACTTTCCTCTTCGACGATCGGACCCAGCCGGTGACGGTCGTCATCCCTAACTTCGCGACCGTTTATACGGTAGATTACGGGGCTCAGGCCGCCGCCGCGGTGGTGGTGACGGTACCGCTGGTGCTACTGGTGCTGATCTTCCAGCGAAGAATCGTCTCCGGGCTGACCGCGGGGGCTGTAAAGGGCTAAACACCCCGAAGCGAAGCCAGGGGCTAGAGGGGCGCAACAACTGGTCTCAAAGGAAAAGTTTTGGACGCGGGACCTGCGGCCGGGTATGAGCCTGCGCTCTACTTTCCTCGCCACCGAAACTGTCGTGCGCCCTGACAGTCGCGGCTCGCCGTACCTCTCGACGAAGCTCGTGGACAAGACCGGCTCGGTGGACGCTCGGATGTGGCGGCTCCCCGCCGAGTTCTCAAACGGCCTGAGCGGCCCCGAGTACGTCTACGTCGAGGGCAATGCCCACGAATACCGCGGAATGCTCCAGGTAAAGGTCGAGCGGATGAGAGTTCTCTCGAAGAACGAGGTCGAGAAGGAGGACTATCTCCCGGCAACGGAGAATGACCGCGAGTCTCTGGCCGAGGAGCTGATCGAAGCCGGGCGTGCCCTCGAAGACCCGCACCTGAGAGAGCTCTTCGCCCGTATGGTCGCCGACGAGGAGCTCTGGGAGTCTTTCTGCGCGGCGCCCGCGGCGAAGGCGATGCACCATGCCCGTCTCGGGGGGCTGCTGGAGCACTCGGTCTGCTGTCTGAGGGTGGCGCAGGCGCTCGCGGAGCTCTACCCGGTCGATAAGTCTCTCCTGATCTTCGGAGCCGTCTTTCACGATGTCGGCAAGACAAAGGAGCTCTCCTGGGAGAACGGTAGCTTCGCCTACACTACCGAGGGCCGCCTCCAGGGCCACGTGATACTGGGCGACCGGATCGTTGCTTCCCACGTCTCTCAAACTCCCGGCTTCCCCGAGGAGCTCGCCCTACAGCTCTCGCACCTCATGCTCTCCCACCAGGGCGAGAAGGAGTACGGCTCCCCCGAACAACCCAAGACACTCGAAGCCCTGCTCGTAAACCTCCTCGACAACCTCGACGCCCGCGCCGCGATGTTCCTCGAATCCACCCGCAACGTCGCGCTGGGCGGCTGGAGCCACCATGAGAATCCTCTGAGACGCGGCCTCTACGTCCCAGACAGAACCGCTGGTCCCTAGGAAACGAACACCCCTTCAGGTGCCGTCGAGTAAAACTTTGCTACTTAAGTGCCTTGCCTCTTTGAGGTAACATTCTACCCATCCACCAGAGGAGTATGGGGACCCGCTTATAAGCTTAGCCTACCTTCTACGCCAGCCTTTGATTTTTCTACGCCAGCCTTCAATGTGCCTGGCGACTTGGGCTTTTTCCCCTTAGCGTTAGGAGCAGGGCTCACGATACGGGTTGGCGGTGTACTGTACGGTACCCCGGCAATGGCGTTGAGCGTGTTCGAAGGGCTCACGCCATAACTCGGCGAAGCTGTGTAGGGCCGCGTCTCTCCTAAGATCGGAGGCGGATTTATCAGATCACTTACACCTGCGTACCCGCGGACGTAGCCAATGTACTTAGCCCAGTCCCAGTAGTAGCCTGGGTCGATGTGGGTGTTAGGGTAAGGGACTTCATTGTGCCCGATTATATGGTAGCGGTCGATCGGTATGGTGTACTGCTTACACAGGTATGCTGAGAGTTCTCCTGCGGCCATCAGAGCACCTCCCCTTCCTTCGTCGTCCGAGCGGTGAGGCTTTGCGGGGCCAACGTGATCTGCTCGCCGCTCTTTATCCGCTCCGAAGCTCCCTTTTTGAGCGTCTCGAAAACTTGCTCGGCGAAAAGTTCGCCCCCCCGATCCCAGCCACCGCCTTGTAGAGCTTACCATTGCCACCCATGCCATCCACCGCCCCGAACCATTCGCCTAAAGTGGCGGGTTTCTCTCCCTGAGACCTGGAGAGCAGGGCCGCCCCGCCTAGGATGTTTGACTTGCAGTCAGTTACGAGCTTGCTTGCGGAGATCCTGGTGAGCCTCGACGCGTCGCCTAGAGTGTCGGCAGTGGGGTTCCGAACGAGAGCCATGATGCCGTAGCTACCCCAGCCATGCAGGTCGCCAGATTTGTACTCGCTCGCTGGCGGTGGTGGCATCTCCCAACGGGTGTTAACTTAACCCATCGCGAGGAGCAGCTCCACCGGTACCCGGTACTTTCCGGCCGCTTCCTTGAACTCCGCCTCCAGGGAAGAGCTCGACTGAGCCAGACTGTCGATCGCGCTTACGTTAATCAGCGAAGCCGCACAGGCAAGCCCCGCTCCGCTCAACTTCAGGAACTTACGGCGATCCATAATCACGGACGAGCCGGCAGGACCCTCTCCAGACATTCACCCTCCTCGAAACGGTTCCATCCAACTAACATAACTACTATCGGCCAGCCGGGATCATAACTTAAGCGGTTTTCATCATTTAAGAAATGCTGGGGGTACCAGGAGTTGTGCGGGGGTATTGTGGAGGCTACTTCCGCTTGTTTTTAGGAGTGCGGTCGCCTTCGTCATCGTTGTCGGTAGAGATCAACTCAGACTTGAACTCGTCCATCGAGCGGCGAGCTTCGGAGACGAACTTACCGATGTCGCGGGCCATCTGGGGGAGCTTGCTTGGTCCGAAAAGGATCAGGAACAGGAGCCCGACGAGGATTAGTTCGTTGAATCCTATTCCGAAGCCCATAGTGAGAATATAACCCGCAGGCTCCCAGGATACAACGAAGGGGCGCTTTTAGAGGCTCACGAGCGTATATACTCCTTTACGTGAGAGATAAGGGGATAAGGGAAAACCCAGGGAAGCTCGGGAGGAACTTGTCGTGATCTCCTGGAGCCTCGCGCGCAGGATGGCGGTGGCGTTCGCCTCTCGGACCGAGAGGGACATACCGGCCAGGCGTGGCGCCTTTGACTACCCGGCGGCGGTAGAGGAAGCTCTCGGACCCCTCGCGGAGTTCACGGGCATCAGCCTACCCCGCAGTGAGCGTCCCGTTCGGGTCGCCGACCGGGCCGAGTGGATCGACTTCAACATAGAGAGCTTTCAGGCGCTCCTGGAGCCGGTCCTACAGCGCGCTTCGGCCGGCGCGAGCGACGTGACCTGGGCCTTCGGAAAGGCGACGCTTACCGCGCAGATAGGGCTTTTGCTGGGGTTCCTTTCGGCACGTGTTCTGGGGCAGTACGACACCGGTCCCCTCGTCGCCGGCAAGAAGCCCCGAAAGAGGCCGGAGGAGCCGGGTGAGATCTTTTTTCTCGACGGGAACATCGCCTCGGCGGCGGGGAGGATAGGGGTGCCGCTCGCCGGGCTACGACTCTACATCGTGCTGCACGAGACTACCCACGCGTTACAGTTCGAGGGGCATCCCTGGCTTAGAGACCATCTAGGAGGGCTCGTCGAAGGTTTTACAGGACCGCTAGCCGAGCGGCTAGGGGCCCTGGAGACCGTTCGGCGCCTCACGGAGAACCTCCGGACCGGCGGGCGTTCTCTAGAGCTCGTTATGAGCAGAGGCCAGCGCGAAGCTTTTGAAGAGATGCAGGCGACTATGAGCGTTATAGAGGGTTACTCTGATTACGTCATGCACCACTTAGGCCGGCAGCTCGTTCCCGGCTACGACCATCTCAAGGAGCGGATGTCGAGGAGCAGGGTTCACCGTCCGCCTCTGGAGACCGCCATCTTCCGTATAACCGGCCTCGACATGAAGCTGGAGCAGTACCGCAAGGGCGAGCAGTTCGCAGACGCCGTGGCCAGGCGTGTCGGGATGGAGGGCCTCAACCGCGTCTGGGAAGGTCCGGAATATATGCCCTCCCTGGAGGAGATAAGGGATCCCGGTCTGTGGATAGGCCGCGTCTTGGAGGCCGCTTGAGATGGCAGGCTCGCACTCTTTGGGCTATGAGTTCGCCCGCGAAGAAGAGGCCCGCCATCAGGCTAAAGAGCTAGACCGTTGTTTCACGCAAGAGGAACTCCTGGCCCTGCGTCTCTACCGCATCCGCTGGAACAACAACTACCTCGTCGAGGCCGCCTTCGCGGAAGATGTGCCCGCTTCTCGTATAGCTGACGCCCGCGCTCTGTTAGGTGAGGCTGGCGTAGCGGTCCACGCCGACGATCTCGAAGATTACAAGCGCGCCACCGAAGGGGGCACGTTGCCCGGTTGGCTCCGGCGCTTCTTCGGCGGGAGCTAGGCGTGCGCCGGACGGTGAGCTTCGCCGGTAAGCCGGTACCGTATGCTGTTCGGTCAGAGGTTCACCAATGCCGAAGCGTTAGGCCATACGCTGCTCTAAACGTATGATCTGCTCGCGCAACTCTTCTATCTCGTGCTCTAGATACTTCTCCGGGCCGCGCACCCGGGTGTAGACGGACTCCAAAACAAGGCCGAGACCATCTACCGTGCGAATGGCGGTTCTGCCGACGAAGCGGGCCGCCTCTCCGAGGCCGCCGACGGTAACCTTACCGGCGGAGCGAGCCGCAGGGGTCGCGGCGAAGAAGCCGGCTGCGAAACCGGTTGTGGCTCCTAGAACCGCCCCGGTAAGAAACCTCGTCGAACCTTCGCCCACTAGCGAGCACTCCCCTCGGTCCAAACGGCTTGACCGCGCCAGTGTAGCACAGGGTCAGCTCCGCCTTGTAGACCTTCCAGGTTATACTTGCGAGGAATGCT
>CADCVD010000030.1:0-42899 GCA_902806055.1 uncultured Rubrobacteraceae bacterium | reverse complement strand
TGGGTCCACCCGTCCAACTTCGAGGTACAGGGCTTCACCGAGTCGGTCGGGGTCGCCGAGCTCTCTACCCTGAGGCCGCCGGTCGTGGCCGACGTGGGCAGCGGGGCGTTGTTGCCGATCAGCGACGAGCCGAAGGTCCAGGCGGCGGTCCGGGAGGGCGCGGCGCTCACCATCTTCTCCGGAGACAAGCTGCTCGGGGGACCCCAGGCCGGCATCGCCGTTGGGGAGTCTCGGTGGATCTCCACGATGCGCCGCCACCCTCTGGCACGAGCCCTACGCGCCGACAAGCTCTGCCTCGCTGCCCTCGAAGCGACCCTTGCCGCGTACCTCGAAGGCGTCGCACCCGAAGAGCTACCGACCCTCAAGATGCTCCACGCCTCGGCCGAAGAGATGAAACACAAGGCCGAACGCCTGGCCGCGGAAATCTCTCGTGTCGTCCCGAGTTTCGCAGTGGACGTAGCCCCTTCGGTCGCCCGGAGCGGCGGCGGGACGCTGCCGACCTATGAGATTCCCTCCTACGCCGTGCGTCTGGAGAGCGAGGACGTCGACATTCTGGCCGAGAGCCTGCGCTCGGGAGACCCGCCCGTGGTGGGCCGCGTGGGCGAGAGTAGGCTCTGGCTCGACGTCCGCACGCTCCTGGATGGAGATGAAGACGCGATACTTGGAGCTTTGGAGGTTCTGCATGGATGACCGGCCTATAGCCCTCACCATCGGGACCGCCGGACACGTCGACCACGGCAAGACCACGCTCGTGCGCCGGATGACCGGCACGGACACCGACCGGCTCGAAGAGGAGCACCGGCGCGGCATCTCTATCGTGCCGGGCTACGCGGAGCTTGAGTTGCCCAGCGGACGCCGGGCGAGCCTCGTGGACGTACCGGGCCACGAACGCTTCGTAAAAAACATGGTTGCGGGCGCGACCGGGGTGGACGCCTTCCTGCTCGTCGTCGCCGCAGACGACGGGGTCATGCCTCAGACGCGGGAGCACCTCGACGTTCTGCGCGTATTGGGGGTTGGAAGCGGCGTAGTGGCGCTCACGAAGGTAGATATGGTGGACGAAGAGATGGTCGAGCTGGCGGAGTTAGACGCCGCCGAGCTTCTAGAATCGGCCGGTTTGGAGGCTCCGATCCTCCCGGTCAGCGGCGTGACGGGCGAGGGGTTGGAGGAACTACTTCTAGCACTCGACGAGCTGGCCGGTAGCTCCGAAAACGGCCGGGCGGGGACTCTGACGCGCCTGCCGGTAGACCGGGCTTTCGTGCTAAGGGGGATCGGACTGGTTGCGACCGGTACCCTGTGGAGCGGAGAGATCCGGCCCGGCGACACGCTCTACACCGCTGCCGGACGCCGTCCGCGGGTGCGCGGCGTCCAGAACCACGGCCGTCCCGCCGAGGTTGCGCGAGCCGGCGCGCGCACGGCCCTGGACCTCGTCGGGATAGAGGCCGCGGACCTCGAGCCGGGTGAAGTCCTCCTATCGAGTCCTGTGCCCCCGACCCGCGCTCTCGACGCGCGCCTACAGCTCCTCGCGGGTGCATCGCCCCTCAGGCACGGTGCACGGCTCCGGCTTTATCACGGCACGCGGGCGACCAACGCTCGAGTGCGTCTTTTAGACCGGAGAGAGCTCTCCCCGGGCGAGAGCTCTCTTGCCCGGCTCATGCTTCAGGAGGGTCTCGTCGCGCTGCCGGGCGACCGTTTCGTGCTGCGCTCCTCCAGCCCACAAATCACCATAGGTGGCGGCACGGTCCTAGATCCCACCCCGACCGGTCGGCGGCCCGAGCCCGGCTGGCTTGAAGCCCTGGAGGGCGGCGACTGGGGGCGCGTCGTGCCGCTCGCCCTCGCCAGAGCTCCGGGGAGCGGCATGAGCGCCGGAGAGATCTCCCTCGTAGTGCCTGCCGGACCCTCCGAGATCTTGACGGCAGTCGCGAAGAACCCGGAGATCGCGAAGGTCGGCGACCTCTACGTCCCCGCCGGAGAGATAAAGTCGGCGCGAAAACGGCTCCTCAAATCGCTCAAGAAACGGGCGGGAGAGAGGCCCGAGAGCCCGGAGATCTCCGTGGCCGAGGCCCGGACTGCCACGGGCCTAGACTCCCGGCTGGCGGACGCGCTGCTCAAAGAGATGGCGGATGGAGAGGTCCGAGTCAGCGACGCAGGGATTAGCCTTCCAGACGCTGATGAGGTGCCGCCCGAACTGAAGAGCGAGGCTGAAGGGCTGTTGGAAGCGTTGCATCGGGCCGGGGTGGAGCCGCCTGCGATGAAGGCGACGCCCGCCGCTCGTCTCCTGGTCAAACGTGGTGAGGCGGTACAGCTAGCCGACGGTCTCTTCGCGTCAGGCGAGGTGGCGAATAATATTCTGGAAGAGATAACGACCGTGGCACGGGAGGATGGGGAGATCTCGCTTGCAGCCTTCCGCGACCTTATGGGCACGAGTCGTAAGTACGCCCAGGTCTGGCTGGAGTACGCTGATACCGCCGGCGTCACCAAGAGGGTAGGCGACGCCCGCGTTCTCACCCGTCGCTATCGCTAGTCGATATATTAGAATCCTTGCGTACACTGGAATGCGTGGGCCTGGTGGCCCGGCCGGTCTTCAAAACCGGTTTGCGGGCGTAAGACGTCCGTGGCGGTTCGATTCCCCCGCATTCCGCTGTGATAGTTGCCAGTAGCCACGTGAAAGACGAGGCCGGTCTCGGGGAATAACACACGGGCACGCTACCGGACGCTGTAGATAATGTGGGGCTCCGAGAGAGCTTGGACCGTGGCTGTCGCGAGCGTGGGTAGCGCCTGAAGCAAACTGACAACTACAAACGGGGGTTCGTATGACACAGTTTTCGCACCTGGACGAGAAGGGCGCGGCCCGCATGGTAGATGTGGGAGAGAAGGCCGTTATCCGGCGGACCGCCACCGCCGCGGGGCGCGTAGAGATGTCTTCCAAAACGGTGGAGCTTCTGCGGGAGAAGGCGCTCCCCAAGGGGGACGCGTTAAACACGGCGAAGATAGCCGGGGTCATGGCCGCCAAACGTACTCCGGACCTGATCCCCCTCTGTCACGGTCTGAACCTCACCTCGATAGACCTGGAGTTCGAGGTGGGAGAGAGAGGGATAGGGATCACCGCTATCGCCCGCGCGAGCGACCGCACCGGGGTGGAGATGGAGGCCCTCACCGCGGTGAGCGTCGCGGCCCTGACGATCTACGATATGTGCAAAGCGGTCGATAAGGCGATGGTGATCTCCGAGGTCAGGCTTCTCGCGAAGACGAAGGAAGAAGCCCCCTCGTGAAGGCATACACGGCGCACGAAGACGGCCCATGCAACACTTTGTTGATGAATGCTACTCATATACCGGTTGTGCTAGACTCGTGCTCTCACTCGCGGAGCTTTTAGGAGACAGAGATCGAGGGTGCCGTTCTTTATCCTTTGTTCTTTGACCTCGCCGGCAAACGTTGCGTGGTCGTCGGGGGCGGAGGGGTGGCGAACAGGAAGGCGAGGAAGCTCTTGCAGGCGAGGGCAGAGGTAGTGGTAGTCTCGCCCGAGGTCGAGCCGGAGCTTGAGAGTATGGCCGCCGAGGTGTACAAGAGACCGTACAGAGAGGGTGACCTCGAAGGAGCCTTCCTCGCGTTCGCGACGACGGATCGCCGGGAGGTGAACGCGGCGGTGGCGCGGGAGGGCCGCGAGAGGAACGTGCCGGTGAACGTCGCGGACAGGCCGGGCGAGGGAGACTTTGCCCTACCCTCGACGCTGAGGCGCGGGCGGTTGCAGGTCGCGGTCTCGACCGGCGGGGCGTCACCGACGCTGGCGCGCAGGATACGGCTTGAGCTTGAAGGGGCTTTCGGTCCTGAGTGGGCGGGTATCATAGAGGAGTTGAGCAGAGCCCGTAGAGAAGGACACAAGGCCGAAGAGGAGTTGGAGGAGGTGGTCGAGGAGTGCTTATCGCGGTTGCGGGGATGAACCACCGCTCTGCGCCCATAGAGGTGCGTGAGAAGGTCGCCTTCTCGCCGTGTGCCGCCCGTTCCTTCCTGCGGCGTCTAAAAGAGGAAGGGGCGGTTGCCGAGGCTGTACTCGTCTCCACCTGCAACCGGACGGAGCTCTACGCAGTCGTCGAGGATGAGGGCGCGAAGGCGCGGCTCTTCGACTCCCTTGCCAGCGAGAAAGACCTCGAACGCGATTTTCTGGAGCGGCACTCGTATTGGCTCACGCACGACGAGGCGGTGCGACACCTGTATCGGGTCGCTTCTTCGCTCGACTCGATGGTCGTCGGGGAGGGCCAGATCCTGGGTCAGGTGCGCGAGGCGTACCGGGCGGCGACCGAGGAGTTGTGCGCCGGTCCGATCCTCAACCGCCTCTTCCACACCTCCCTGCGCGTCGGCAAGAAGATACGCTCGGAGACGGGTATTGGCGACAGCTCTCTCTCCGTGCCGCGTGTGGCGGTGAAGCTGGCCGAAGAGGTCTTCAGGACGCTCGAAGGCAGACGTGCGCTGGTGCTCGGGGCGGGCGAGATGAGCGAGCTGGTCGTCAAGCACCTCGTGAGTAGCGGGATCAGGGAACTCAAGATCGCCAACCGTACCGCCGGACGGGCCGTAGATCTCGCGAGGAGAATGGGGGGGACCGCGGTCGACTTCGACGCTCTGGCCGGAGAGCTTCCAGAGGCCGACGTGGTCGTTAGCTCTACCGGGGCCGGCGAGTGGGTCGTCGGGAGCGAGACGGTCGCGGAGGCGCTCACGCAGCGGGAGGAGCCGTTGTTCTTTATAGACATCGCGGTCCCGCGCGACGTGGACCCGGTCGTGCAGAACCTGGATCTCGCTTACGTCTACGATGTGGACGATCTGCAGGCCGTCGTGGAACGCAACTCGGGCGGCAGGAGTGCTGCGGCCGAGGCCGGGGAGGCGATGATAGGACCGGCGGTAGTCGAGTATATGAGCTGGCTCTCGACGCTTCATGCCGTGCCGCTCATAAAGGAGCTGCGCGACGGGGCTGAGAAGATACGGCGCCACGAGCTCGCTCGCGCTCTCAAGAGCCTTGACCTCTCCCCGGAGGAGGCCGAGACCGTCGAGCGGCTTAGCCATACGCTCGTCAACAAGCTGTTGCACGGCCCGATTCAGGAGATAAAAGCCCTCGCTGAGGCTGGTGCTCCTCTGGAGAGCGCGGAGGTTCGACGCCACATACTGGCCCTCTCGGGCTCTCTGGAGCTGCACCGCTCCGAAGACCACTCTACCTCGCTGTGAGCGTGAGGCAGCCCGTGGTCCTGGGGACGCGAGGCTCGAAGCTTGCCCTGGTGCAGGCCAATGCCTGCGCGGAGAGGCTGCGAACATCGGGCCTTGCGGTAGAGATCAGGGTCATCAAAACCACCAGCGAGCATCGCCCGAACACTCCGCTCTCAGTCATAGACCAGCGCGACGTCTTCACCCGCCAGCTCGACGAGGCGTTGCTGCGGGGCGAGATAGACCTCGCCGTACACTCCGCGAAGGACGTACCGACCGAGGTTCCGCAGGGGATATCGCTCGCGGCAATTACCGAACGCCACGACCCTTCCGACGTACTCGTCTCCGGCGAAGGTTACGACGTGGATGGTCTGCCGGAGGGGGCCGTGGTGGCTACTTCCAGCCTGAGGCGCCGCGCGCAACTCCTGCATCGCCGTTCGGACCTTCGGATAGTGGAGATCCGGGGCAACGTGGATACCCGCATCCGTAAGATGCGCGAGGGGGCCGCCGACGCGCTCGTCCTCGCCCGCGCCGGGCTAGAGCGTCTCGGACTCGACGTGCCGCATACCGTGATACCGCCGGAGATCATGCTCCCAGCCGTGAGCCAAGGCGCCTTGGCCGTGGCGACGTTGGAGGGGCACCCTCAACAGGGCGCTATCCGAGAGGCGTTGAACTACGAGCCGACGGAGAAGGAGGTTCGGGCCGAGCGGACGATGCTCAACGCGCTCGAAGGAGGCTGCCGGGTCCCGGTCGGGGCGCTGGGGAAGAGCTCTAACAGGTCGGAGTTGTCGTTGCAGGGGATCGTAGCATCGCCGGACGGAGCGTTGCACTATTCGGGCGAGGTGACGGGCGAGGAGCCGGAGGAGGTCGGCGGGAGGCTCGCGCGTGACCTGCTGGAGCAGGGAGCGGGGGTAGTGCTCGCAGAGATACGGGAGGTGCGCTCCTGATCTACTTGGTAGGAAGCGGTCCCGGAGATCCCGGCCTCTTTACCGTAAAAGGCGTCGAGTACATGAGGCGCGCGGACGCGGTCGTCTACGATCGGCTCGCGCCGGAGGCCTTACTCTCCCACACTAGGTCCGACGTGGAGCTCTACTACGTCGGAAAGCAGCCGGGCCAGCACTCGATGTCGCAGGAGGAGATCAACGCGCTCCTCGTCCGGCTCGGCCGCGAGGGAAAGATGGTTGTACGCCTGAAGGGTGGCGACCCCTACGTCTTCGGCCGCGGCGGCGAGGAGGCGCTCGATCTGATCGAGGCCGGGATTCCGTTCGAGGTCGTCCCCGGGGTGACGAGCGGCATAGCGGCCCCCGCCTACGCCGGTATCCCGGTTACACACCGCGGCATCTCCACGAGCGTGGCCTTCATAACCGGTCACGAGGACCCGACGAAGGGCGAGTCTGACGTGGACTGGGGACGTTTGGCAAACGCGGCAGAGACGCTCGTGTTGTACATGGGCATCGGGAGGCTCGCGCAGATCTCCTCGGAGCTCATCTCTGGAGGACTCGACCCCGAGACCCCGGTCGCCTGCATCCGCTGGGGCACCCGCGCAGACCAGAGGACCGTCAGCGGTACGCTGGAGAACATCGCCGGGAGGGTCGCGGAGGCGGGGTTGAAGCCTCCGGCGATCACGGTGGTCGGTGATGTCGTGGCCCTGCGCGAGGACGGGCTCGACTGGTTCGAGCGGAGGCTGCTCTTCGGGCGTCGCGTCGTGGTCACGAGGGCGCGCGCCCAGGCCGGCGAGCTTAGCCGCGAGCTGGAGTATTTAGGGGCGGAGGTCCTGGAGTTCCCGACGATAGAGATACAGCCGCCAGAGAACTTCGGGCCGCTGGACGGGGCCATACGCGACCTCGACTCGTTCGGCTGGCTCGTGTTCACGAGCGTCAACGGCGTGGAGGCGTTCGTGGAGCGCCTCAAGTATCACGGCCTCGACCTGCGGGCGGTGTCGCGGGGGACGAGGGTGGCGGCGATCGGCCCGGCGACGGCGGAGAGGGTAGAGGCGGCGGGGCTCCGGGTAGACGTGACGCCCGAGGAGTATCGGGCGGAGGCTCTGATAGAGGTTCTGGAAGGTAGCTCTCTGGAAGGGAAGAGAGTCCTGATCCCACGCGCAAAGGTCGCCCGCGAGATACTGCCGGAGAAGCTGCGCGAGGCCGGAGCCGAGGTCGTCGTTCCGCCGGCCTACGAGTCCGTCCCGTCGAACGAGGGCAGGGAGAGGCTGAAAGAGCTTCTGGAGAACGGCGAGGTGGACTGCGTAACCTTCACCGCGAGCTCGACGGTCGAGAACTTCGTCCGGGCCTTCGAGGATGCGGCACGGTTACTGTCGAAGACCCGGGTAGCGTGTATAGGCCCGATCACGGCCGACACCGCCCGCGGATACGGATTACGGGTCGACGTCGAGGCCGCCGAGTACACTATACCCGGACTGGTAGACGCGGTGGCGAACCTCTTCGCTGCCGGTGAAGCGGCCAAGAAAGGCGGGTAACGCGATGGCATTTCCAACACAGAGACTCCGGCGCACGCGCGGCACGGCCGGGCTGCGCGGCATCGTACGCGAGACGGAGCTCTCCCCGAACGACTTCATCTACCCCATCTTCGTGGCGGCAGGCGAGGATGTAAAAAACCCCATCGCCTCGATGCCCGGTATCTTCCAGCTCTCTATAAATCACGCCGTCGAGGAGGCGAAGAAGGCCCACTCTTTGGGCATCCCGGGCGTCCTGCTCTTCGGCATCCCGGACGAGAAGGACGAGGCGGCGAGCGGGGCCTATGATCCGGAGGGCGTGGTGCAGCTCGCCATCCGCGCAATAAAAGATGCCGTACCGGAGCTTTTGGTGGTCGCGGACGTATGCCTCTGCGAGTACACGAGCCACGGACATTGCGGGATCGTGGACAAGGAGCGCGGCGTAGTCCTAAACGACGCGAGCCTGGAGCTTTTGGCGCAGACGGCCGCGAGCCAGGCCGAGGCCGGGGCGGACATCATCGCGCCGTCGGACATGATGGACGGGCGGGTCGCGGCGTTGAGGAGCGAGCTCGATCGCGAGGGATTTTCGGAGACCCCGATCATGGCCTACTCCGCGAAGTACGCCTCGGCCTTCTACGGACCGTTCCGTGAGGCTGCCGACAGCGCCCCGCAGTTCGGCGACCGACGCGGCTACCAGATGGACCCGGCCAACGCTCGCGAGGCGTTGCGCGAGGTCGCCCTGGACGTAGAGGAGGGCGCGGACATCGTCATGGTCAAGCCCGCGCTCCCGTACCTCGACGTGATCCGTCGCGTCCGCGACGCCACCAACCTCCCCGTCGCCGCCTACAACGTGAGCGGCGAGTACTCGATGCTCAAGGCCGCCGTGCAGAACGGCTGGCTCGACGAGGAGAGGGCGGTCCTGGAGACGCTCACGGGTATAAAGCGGGCCGGGGCGGATATCATCATCTCCTACCATGCCCCGGACGCCGCGCGATGGCTGGCCCGGTAGCGCTCTAGATATAGCATCCTCGCCCCATCCAGCCTACCTGGGCTGGCTTGCCCTCCTCGACGATTACAGGGACCGTCCGGTTGCCGCCGGTAAGCTCTAGCATCCGCTCGTAGGCTTCGCGGTCCCGCTCGACGTCGTACTCCACGAAGTCCACCCCGCGCCATTCCAGGTCGTCGCGGGCGGCCTCGCTGTAATGGCAACCCTCCGTAGTATAGAGGTGCACCGGTTTGGGCATGTCGTCTCCTCCTAAACCTGCTTCCCTGGTTGCGTAGCGCTCTAAGGAGTAAGGTCGAGAGCTAGCCTAGATAGATCAGCTCGGAGCTGCCTTCGGCTACCTCGGTGAGGATGTCGGCCAGGTTCCGCCGAACCGCTCCCCACCGGTGGATATCATCGTCGGACACCGCACGGGCGTCCATGCAGCGCGGTCAGACCGAGACGAAGAGGCCGCTCTCTACAGCTTCGTTCATGTAGTTGAGCAAACGCTTGTTATAGCCGGGGTCGGGAACTCCTCCGTCTTTGAGGATCTCCACCGCGTCTCCGGCGAGCCTTACCTCAGCCTCCAGGCCGGACTTATGCGCCACCGAGGCGAAGTGGTAGGCCATAAAAGCCGGGCGTGTACTGATGGCCGGATCGAGACCGGCGAAAAAGACCAACTTCTTGCGTTGCACTCTACTCCTCCTTCTCTGTTGCCTCGTCCGGCTCGGATTGTCCGGACGGCGGACGGGCGACGTAGTGGCCCGGGGTCACCTCTTGTAGTTCAGGTTCGATGGTAGCATGTCTTGCTTTTGCTATGGCGTTGTCGTCGGGGGAGATGAGATCCGGGCCGCGCGCCGGCTGAGCTGCCTGGGTCGGTGCGAGCTCCTCTACCGCCTGCAGGAGTAGCTGTGAGTAGGGGTGAAGAGGGTTTGTGACTACGCTCTCAGTAGGACCCATCTCGACCAGACTGCCGCCGAACATCACCGCGACGCGGTCGCAGAGGTAGCGTGCCAGGGCCAAGTCATGTGTGATGAACAGGTAGCCGGTGCCGTGCGTATCCCGGTGCTTCTCGAGAATCTTCAGTATCCCGGAGCGTAGGGAGAGATCCAGCATCGAGGTAGGCTCGTCGGCCAGCACCAAAGCTGGGTCGAGCACCATCGCCCGTGCGATCGCGACCCGCTGGCGCTGCCCCCCGGAGAGTTGGTGCGGATAGCGTCTGATGAAACGGGAGCTTGGGGTGAGGCCAACCTCCTCCAGCGCCGCCGAGACTGCCGTCTCTCTATAAGCACGGTCTCCGAAGCCGTGGATCTTCATCGCCTCCTCGACGATCTCGCGTGTCCGCATACCCGGATGGAGGGAGTCGTAGGGATCCTGGAAGATGAAGTGGAGGCGGCGCCGCACCTTTCGCAACTCCCGCTCCGGTAGCCCGAGCATCTCCCTGCCCTCGAAGCGGATACTGCCTGTAGCAGACGGGACCAGTCCCATTATGGCGCGCGCTACGGTGGTCTTGCCCGATCCACTCTCGCCGATGAGGCCGAGGATCTCACCCGGAGCAATGCTAAAGCTCAAGCCGCGCACGGCTGCTATCTCTCCGAATCTTCCGCGAGCACCGAAACGGACGTTCAGATCGCTTACCTCTAGCAATGGAGGGCCGGAGCCCATACTACTCGTCAAGTTGTCTTCGTTCATTCTTATGATAGAGCAGACAGGCTGCCTTCCTGCCGGGCTCCACCTCCTCCAGCGACGGGTCCACTGTCTCGCAGTCGGCGAAGGCCGAAGGGCAGCGCGGCTGGAAATCGCAGCCGGGCGGCAGTTGGCTCAGGTCCGGAGGATCGCCCGGGATGGCTCTCAGGGCTTGTTTGGGACCTTGCACCTGGGGGATCGCTGCTACCAGAGCCCTGGTATACGGATGCAGGGGGCTCTTGAAGAGGGTGCGGGCCTCACCCGTCTCGACGATCCTTCCGGCGTACATAACAGCGATGCGGTCGCAGACTCTGGCCACCGTCGAGAGGTCGTGGGAGACCAGGATCATGGAGAGGCCTCGGCTCTCTTTTAGCTCGGCGATGAGACGCAGGATGCGAGCCTGCACGACGACGTCAAGCCCGGAGACCGGCTCGTCGGCGATGACCAGCTTAGGCTCGTTGGCGACGGCCATCGCTATGACGCACCGTTGCCGCATTCCTCCGCTTAGCTCGTGCGGGTAGGCGGAGTGGCGTTCGGCCGGGATGCCGACCTCCACCAACCTCTCGCGGGCGGCGAGTAGGGCGTCCTTGCTGTTAACTTTTCTATGCACGGTGATCGCTTCTGCGACCTGCTTGTCGACCGGGATCACCGGGTTCAGGGCGTGCATGGCGCTCTGGGGTATCAGGGCGAGGTCTCGGCCCCGCCGCGCCGGCATCTTCGAGCGGGGGAGACCGAAGAGATCTTCGCCGTCTAGCAGCATCTCGCCGCCCTTGAGTATCTTGCCGGGAGGCTTTACGAGGCGCATTAAGGACATCACCAGCGTGGTCTTGCCGGAGCCGGACTCGCCGACTACGCCAAGGATCTCTCCACGACCTACGGTAAGATCCACGCCGTCTACGGCCCGGATCGGGCCCTCTGGAGCATCGTATACGGTACTCAAACCGCGAACCTCGAGGAGCGCGCTCACCGGAGAGCGCCTCCTCCGACGGGCGTCGGCGTCTCGGCATCTTTCAGGGTCTCGCTCGCCGGCAGGTTGGAGCGTAGGCGGGGATCTACGCGCTCCTCAATTGCGTAGCCCAGAAAAGCGAAGCTGACTACTACCGCTGCTATGCACAGCCCCGGCGGCAGCACCCACCAGAGCCACGCGTCGGTGAGAAAGGCCGAGCGGGCGTTGGCGTAAAACAGAATGGCGCCCCAACTCTTCTGGAACGGGTCGCTGAGACCGAGAAAGGCCAGAGAGGCCTCGAGCATTATAGAGACGTTAGCGGCACGGACGAACTGAGCCGCGATCAAAGGGGTGATCCTGGGCAGTATATGACGCACCATTATGTAACCGTGTGTGGCGCCCATCGTCCGAGCTGCCTGTACGTGCCCGCTCTCTCGCACCGAAAGCACCTGAGAACGTAGCAGACGGGCCGGGCGAGCCCAGATCAGCAAACCTATAACCAGTATCAGGTTGGTGGTGTTCTGCCCGAGAAACGCCGCCAGCACGATCATGAGCGGCAAGAAAGGTAGAGAGAGGATCACGTCCACCCCTCGCATCAGCACGCTATCTACGGGACCTCTGAGGTATCCGCTGACAACCCCGATAGTCGTTCCCAGAACCGTCGCCAGGCAGGCGGTGGCGATGCCGACCGTGAGCGAAATCCTGCTGGCAAAGAGGAGCTCGCTCAAGATGTCCTGGCCTACGTCGTTAGCGCCTAACGGGTGAGCCAGTGATGGGGCCGCGAAGGGCGCGGCGGTGCGTACCGTAGGGTCGTAGGGAGCGAGCACCGGGGCAAAGATCGCGGCGATCACGAAAATCGCCAGGGTCGCCGCTCCTATGCGCCCCAACTGAGCCCCGCTCATCGGGCACCCTCCGTCCGCGTCCGGGGGTCTATTATCGGGTAGAGCAGGTCGGCGAGGAGGTTGGCCGCGATAACCCCTACCGCCAGGAGCAGGAACGCCCCCTGCAGCACGGGGTAGTCACGGCTCAGGACGCTCTCATAGACCAGACGCCCCAAGCCAGGGTACGAGAAGACGGTCTCGACCACCGTCGCTCCTCCTACCACTGTCCCCGCCTCTACCGCCACGGCGGTCACGAGGGGGAGGAGGGCGTTTCTCACCCCATGCCCAAGCACCACCTTGCGCCGGGAGAGGCCTTTTGCCTCGGCCATGAGTATGTAGTCCTCGGAGAGCTCGCCCGCGAGCGAGGATCTCGCCACCAGGAAGAGCCAGCCAGCCCTCACCAGGGTCAGGGTCAGCAGGGGGAGCACAAGACGCTCGGCGACCTCAAGGGTGAGGCCGAAACCGCCTGCCGCCCCCGTTAGCGGGAGGGCTCCGAAGACCGGCAGAATCTTTAGGTACCCGGAGAACAGTACGAGGAGGAGCATCCCGATCCAGAACGGAGGCATCGAGTCGAGGAACATGAAGAAGGCGAGTCCTCCAACCTCCATCCGGCCTCCCCGCCGAGCGGCCGCGAGAAACCCGGCGCCGGCCCCGACTATGAGGGAGAGCGTGATCGCCCCACCCACCAATATGAGGGTCCAGGGCAGCCTCTCCAGGAGCATATCTACTACGGGTCGGCCTTGCTGGGCCGAGACGCCAAGGTCGCCCTGCAAGATCCCGGCTATATAACTCCAATACTGCTCGGCGAGCGGCCTCTCAAGCCCGAACTGGGCCAGTATCCGCTCTCGTTGCTCGGGGGTGACGGTGGTGACTTGTTCGCTCGGGACCAGATAGTCGATCGGACTTCCTGGTGCCAGCCTGGGTATGGCGAAGTTGAGCGATAGCGCGATCAGGACGACGAGAGCGTACTGGGCTATCCGTCCGACGATGCGCCTCCATCCGGCTTCGGAAGGGAGCGGCAACTATATCCGGTCCTCGCCGTCTTCTTCTGGCATCGGTCCGCTCACAAGCCCGACGAGCGCGATCAGGGCCATAGACCCGATCGCCCCCGAGACCGTACAGGGATGCCCTAACGTTGCCAGTGTTCTCCGCGAGGGTATTCTACGTGCTCCTCTTATTCATCCAACAACTCTGCTGCTTGCGGTATAAGTGACCACTTATGGTGAATGCCGTGTCCTTTAACCGGTATCCAACCGTCGTAGACGCTCGTGTTATAGGCGTAGTTTGTGTCGGGGTAGTAGAGCGTGAAAGCCGGCGGGTCTTCGGAGAAGAGTGTTTGGATCTCGGAGAGCTTCTCACTCTGCTCCTCGATAGTGGTAGCCTCAGACCACTCGGATTTTAGCTCTTCGTAATCGGGGTTAGCGTAGAACAGCAAAGATGTTAGCGACTCCATCAGTTGGGTGGGGTCCCCGAGCAGATGAGGCACGCCCTGGAAGGTGGAGAGTTCGAAGTCCTGCGAGTTCTGCCTCTGGCTCAGCGTACCCGGGTCTAGTGACTCAACCTCTAGACCAACGCCTACCTCTTCGAGCTGCTGAGCGACCAGCTCGGCCGTGCGAATCTGCTGAGGGTCGTTGGCCGGGACGAGGACCGAGAGGTTGACCGGCTCCCCGTCGATCTCCCGAACCCCGTCCTCGTCGGAATCCGTAATTCCGGCTTCGTCTAGAATCGTGTTGGCCTGCTCCGGATCGAAGCTTGCCTCTTGGGACTCGTACCATCTGGAATCCGGGTGCAGGAACGAGGGACTTCCCGGTGTCCCGCTACCCAACAAGACCGTGTCCACGAGGGCCTGCCGGTCTATAGCCATATCAAAAGCCCTTCGAAATTCTTGCTGGTCGAGCGGTGGAGTTTCAGAGTTGAACCTGAGAAAGACGGACGAAAACCGATCTCCTTCGACCATCTCGATGTCTTCGGTCTCGGCGAGACGCTCCTCTATCTCGGGAGGGATGTTGCGTGTTACGGTATCTACCTGCCCGGTCTCCAGGGCGAGGAACATGCTCGAAGGATCCGTGACGATCGGCATCTCTATCTCCTGTACCGCCGGTGGACCGAGGAAGTAATCCTCGTTGGCCTCGAGACGGTAGGATTGATCCTCTACGTACTCTACGAGCTTGTACGGTCCGGTGCCCACCGGCAACTCCGTGTACGTCTGCGGGTCCTCGACGTTCTCCCAGATATGCTCCGGCAGGATCGGAAGGTCGGCCAGGGTAATGAGCTGCAGGGTGGGACAGGGATCGGCGCAGGTGAACTCCACCGTGCTCGCGTCTAATGTCTCAACAGACTCTATAACCGGATACTCATGTGCGTGATGCGAGTAGCGGTTGGAGGGACCCTCCTTGTAGTATTCGTAGGTAAAGGCGACGTCATCGGCCGTGAACTCCTCGCCATCGTGCCAGGTGACGTCATCGCGAAGCGTCACGGTCCAGGTTTTAGCGTCCGAGCTCGCAGAGGCCTCCGTCGCGAGCCACGGGATTGGCTCTTCGGTATAGGGGTCCAAGAAGAGCGTGTCGTGGACGAGGCTCGTGAGCTCGGCGTGAAGGCCCGGAGGGGGCCTGAAGCTGTAAGGGGTTAGATTGCCCTTGTCGGCTTCGGTCGCGATGGTAAGCTTCTCCAGTTGCTCGGATTCCTCCTGCGCGCCGCCCGCGGCCGGGCTCAACACGATCAGCATCAGAAGCCCCAAAACACCTACCAGCAAGGGACGCAAAGACCGTCTCGACTCTTTATGGATAACCACAACTCCTAAACCCTTTCTATTCTCTCCTCCACCTTCCATCTTACTGGAAGCGTGTGGTTCGTGGCAAAAATTCCGCTGGTTTGAGGATTAGGTCAGGGAGACGTGCTGAAAAAGGAGTCAACGGCGGGAGGTGAGCAAGAGGAAGTTGGCGGTGTTACTGAGATGCCGAATCTCGGGCGCCCGGTAGCCCTCGGCTTCTAGCCACTCGCGGTATTTAATCTCTTTGTGTGCGTCGCCGCCCGCGGATACCGCCAACATCTGTACCGCGAAGATCGAAGCCCTCGGGTCCTGCTCGGGCAGGAAGGTGATGATAGCCAGGCCCCCACCGGAGGCGAGGATCGAGGCGATTCGGCGGTAGAGTAGGCGGTTACGCTCGCCGTCGTAGGTATGCGTGACGCCGGCGCAGAGGACTAGGTCGAACTGCGCATTGGGCAGAACCTCGAAGAAATCTCCCGCGAACAGTTCCACTCCAGAGCTAGGTAGTTCGCTCTCTTTGAGTAACTCGACGGTCGGCTCTGTATCCTGGAGCATCACGCTGAGGCCCCGCCGGGCGAAGGCGCGGGCGTGTTCGCCGTGACCTCCTCCGAGGTCCAGGACGCGGCGGACGTTCGGAAAACGCTTGAGGCAGGTCTCGACGACGAGCGGAGCCTGCTCGCGCGCGCTCGCGGCCAGCGCTTCGAGCCAGAGCCGGCGGCGCTCCGGGGGAATTTTGGAGGGAGAGGGAGGGGTTCCCCGCAGACGGTCACCGAGTTGCGTGCTCCACGTCCGGAGGACGCGAGCGTGGTGGCGCAACGTCGCCGCCTCTCCTTGGTCGCAGGACCAGTCCGGATGCATCGAGTACCTGCCGGCATGCTTCTCGACTACTCCCCAGACGGAGAGGGCGCCGAGCAATATACGTACGGCTCGTTCGTCGAGGCCGAGGCGGCTAGCTACTTGCGCGGGAGTGGCTGGAAGCTGCTCGAAGAGTCCTGCCTCGGCTGCGGCATCGAAGGTGGCGACCATCCGCCAGTCCGCTACCTCACCGGGCGGGGCTAGAAACGAAAGGTCGTCTTCGCGGCTCAACTTGAGAATTCCCGGAGATCCAAGCTGAACTCTAGCTCAGTTGCTCTCGACGCTGCCTTGGCGGGAGAGAGCGGCCTCGAAACAGGCTGGACAGAGCCTCCTACCCTCCAGCTGCTTTACGCGAGTCTCCATGGTGAGCTCGCCGCACCCGGCGCAGGCAACAGAGTCGTGGATACGGGCTATCGGCGGTATATCCGCGCTCTCTAGCTTCTCCACGGCGTAAAGCTCGCCTACGGAAGCTTGCAGGATCGCCTCGGTGCGGTTCGCGCGCAGCTCCTTGTAGCGGCTCCGCTCCTCGTCGGTGGCGCTGTCGTTGCGCACTTTGGCGGAGAGTTCGTTGTGTTCCGGGCTCCGGTCGAATGCTCCGGGGCGAGTGGATACCCGGACCGCCTTGCTGTCCGAGCGCCGGATGAAGGTGTAGGCGTTCTTGCCGTAGTCTAAGTGGATGAGGTTACCCTTGCCGAAAGTGCAGCCGGTGAGGTACTGGATCGCATCCACCCCGCACATGTCCGTCTCTGTGATCGTGACGACCTCTTCGTCAGAGGAATGCGGTCCTACCTCGCTTAGAGCCACCTCGGCGGCTCGGATGCCCATAGCAAGCCCCGGACACATGTGGCCGTGAAACCGCACGATATCTTTTATGGTCGTAGAATCTATGCCGGTTCCGCCTCTCTGCTCTGCCATACTTTCTCCTTCCGCGCTCTCTGGAGAGATTCTACTTTGCATGCCCTTTCTCACCAAACGGCCACGAACATTGCTCGACGTAAGGAGAACGCGCCCCCGCGAGAGGAGCATCGCTTATGGCCCTCCTCCGGCTCGACAGTATCTCTCGACGGAGAGTGAAACGAGCGAATCGTTAAGGTAAGAGGAGGCTAGATTTCCTGAACTTTTGACGTCTATCTGTACATTCCAGCGGCTGGAAGGTTTATCATGAACCGTGTGTTACGGGAAAGGTGATCTTTATGGGTGAAACAGCTCTAAAGATAGGTGAGGTGGCGAGGTTGGTGGGAGTGCCGGCCAAGACCTTACGCTACTACGAGGACATAGGTTTGATCTCGCCTGCGGGAAGGACGGATGCCGGGTACCGGATCTACGGCTGGCGCGAGCTGGAGCAGATAGAGTTCATCCGGCGGGCGAAGCTAATGGGGTTGGCGCTAGATCAGATCCGGAACCTGGTGGAGATCGCCGAGGAGGGGATGCCGAGCGGGGTCCTCCGACATCTGGACGTACTTTTGGAACAAAAGCTAGAGGAGACCGAGCGGAGGCTGGAGGAGCTGCGGGATTTCCGGGAGAGTCTCCTGGAGTACCGAGAGCGCGTCGCGACGGCCGGGGAACAGGGTACATGCCGCTGCGCGGAGCGTGGGGAAGGGGAGTTCTGCGGGTGCGTCACCGCCGCAGTCGAGGGGGTAACGGCGAACGGTCTGCCGGTGGTCCGGGCCGACCGGTTCTTGCAGGATGTTGGGGAGAGTGAGAAGTGTCGGTGCGGGTGCTGCTAAACGGCATCCGGTGGTTGGCAGGTGAGAAAAAACAGGAGATAAGGCCATGAAGATAGCTGTTGCGGGTAAGGGCGGTTCGGGTAAGACGACCATTTCGGCGACGTTGGCGCGGGTTCTGGCGCGGCGGGGGCATCGGGTGACAGCGGTAGACGGGGACCCCAACCCGAACCTCGGGGTCGCGCTTGGGATGGGCCGGGAGCAGTTGGAGAGGCTGGTCCGGGTGCCCAAGGAGATCATGGAGGTCAAGGAGGAAGGCGAACGCCGATCTCTGGTTTTGACCCGCCCGGTGGAAGAGATCACGGCGGAGTACGCAACCGAAGGGCCGGACGGGGTGAACCTGATGGTGATGACGGGGGTGGACCACGCCGGGGCCGGGTGACTGTGCGGCGCGCACGCTCGGGTGCGCGGCCTGCTCGGTGAGCTGGCTACGGGTAACGCCGGAGAAGAAGTAACCATCACGGACATGGAGGCCTCGATAGAGCACATGAGCCGGGCCACCGTCCGGCACGTCGAAGGGATGCTGATCGTGACCGAGCCCTACTTCCGGTCGCTCGAGACCGTGGGGCGGATAGCGCCGCTCGCGCAGGAGCTCGGGATCGAGCACGTCTGGGCGGTCGCCAACAAGGTGCGGAGCCAGAGAGACGAAGAGATCATCCGCTCCTACTGCGCGGATCACGGGATAGAGGTTGGCGGAATCGTTTGGTGGGACGAGGCGATTCAGGAAGCCGATAGGGAGGCTCAGGCGTTGATGGACTACGCTCCCATGGCGCCGGCGGTAGCCTCTGTCGAGAACATCGCCGATCTGTTAGAGCGGGAGATGGCGGGGGCCGAGAGCAACGGTTCTTCCGGGAGCGGGAGAGGAGCCTAGACATGACGATTGACGCACCGCCTACTACTGGCATCGTGGATGATGCGTCGGGGCGGCTCCTTGAGCCGGAGGCCAAGAGGAACAGGGCCCCGGAGGGGCCGGTCAAGGTGGTGCACGCCTTCTGGCTGGCGGGGATGAGTTGCGACGGGTGCAGCATCGCCGCGACCGGGGCCACGAATCCCAAGGTAGAGGACCTGATGACCGGGATCATACCCGGGCTCCCAAAGGTCATCCTGCACCACCCGGTGCTCTCGATGGAGGTGGGAGAGGACTTCACCCACGCTTACGAGCTGGCGGCCAGAGGCGAGTTGGACGCCCCATACGTGTGCATTTACGAGGGCTCGATCGCGGACGAGCGCATTGCCGCCGAGACCGACGGCTACTTCTCGGCTATGGGTCTGTCTGCCATCGAGGGAGAGACCGGGGAGGCGGGGAAGCCTATGCCGACCGCCGACCGGCTGGCGCAGATGGCGCCGGGGGCGGCGGCGGTCATCGCGATCGGCACCTGCGCTACCTGGGGCGGCATCCCGGCGGCGGCGGGGAACCCGACCGGATCGATGAGCACGATGGACTTCCTCGGTAAGAACTACCGCAGCGCTCTGGGGCTGCCGGTCATCAACGTCCCCGGTTGCCCCCCTATAGGGGACAACTTTACGGAGACGGTAGCGGCGATTCTGCTCTTCTTGCAGGGTATGGGGCCGCTGCCGGAGTTCGATGAGCTCGGGCGTCCAGCCTGGCTGTTCTCCGAGACCGTTCACCGCGGCTGCACGCGGGCCGGTTACTACGAGGAGGGGGTCTTCGCCAAGGAGTACGGCGACAAGGAGTGCCTGGTAGAGATCGGCTGCTGGGGTCCGGTGGTGAACTGCAACATCGTCTCCCGAGGGTTCCAGTCTCACATGGGCGGCTGCATGGCATCCGGCGGGCCGTGTATCGGATGCACCATGCCGGGGTTCCCGGACAAGTTCGCCCCGTTCTATGAGGCCCCGCCTGGCTCCGCCGTCTCAAGCGCCGCCTCGCGTACCGTGGGGTTCGGGATCCGGCGTCTCCGGGCCCTGAGCAACCACAACGCCAACCGGGAGGTCCGCTGGGACGAGCTCTACGGCGGGGAGGTGCCTTCTGGATGGGGCGAGCCGGAGAACCCCGGCCCCCTGAAGAAGGCGGTCAAGTTCTTCTACCAGAAGCTGCAGTTCTCCGGCGATAAGAAGAAGCCCGGGCGGGACGACTCGGACAGGTGGCACACGGACATGCCGCCGCGGGCCCGAAACATGCAGGCTCCCCACGACGTCAGCGGCGCGGCCGAGAGCGAGGGGCGGGCTCGCGAGGACGTGGACGAGACCTGGGAGAGAAGGTAAGCATGCCGGACACGGAACTGTACACGATCTGGTACTGGAGCCTCGCGGTGGCGGGGGTCGTGGTGCTCCTCGCCGCGGCCCTGCTCATAGCCATCCTGCTCGTGGCCCGGCGCATCCTGGGCAACGCCCGGAAAGCGCTCGAAGCGGCGGAGGCTATAGCGGAAGACACAAAAGTCATCTGGGAGCTGGACGAGACCAACCGGACGGCCGAGGAGATCCTCGCGACCGCGGAGAGCATCGAGGAACGCGGGGGACATATAGCCGGAACTCTGCCGGAGAGAGGGCGCCGAGCGCAGGAGGTTAGAGGGTCATGAATCTTGCACTGGTCAGCGAAGGGGCGGCCTACACGGTCTGGTGGATCTCTTTGGGTATCGGGGTGGTAGTGATAGTGGTCGTTGCGGTACTGCTCACCCTCATCGTGCGCACCGCCCGGCAGATAGAGGGAGCAGCCGCGGACATTTGGACCGTGGGGCAGAGGATAGCTAACAATACGGTCCACATTCCTCTCCTGAACCGGACGAACCGGCTGGTAGGCGGCATCCTGGAGAGCGCCTCGGGTATCGACGGGGCCACGGCCCGGATCGAGGAGCACGCCCTGGACTGCCCCGGGTGACCGCGCTGCGTCCTCGGTCGAGGACAAGGGGGTATGTGAAATGTTCGTGCTCTTGACGGCGCTCTCTGCGCTCGCGGTGGTGACACTCTTCGGGGCGCTGGTCTTCTACCTGGTCAAGATAATAGAGGTCCTCGACAGCATCGGGGGAGAGACGCCGAGAGGATACAGCAACCGGTCGAGCTACCTCTCCAAGATAGCCTTCGGCGTCAGGGCCATAGAGCGGCAGACGGACCATTTGGGTCCGGAGGTGACCCGGCTCAACGAGAGCCTCGGTAGAGCGGCTGAGGGGTTGCGGAGCATAGACGGTCATCTGGCAGGGACTATCGAGGCCGTCGGCCAGCAGGAGAGGGGGTAGGTAATGGTAGAGATACCTACGGCTGTGTACGTGATCTGGTGGGCCACCCTCATCGTCGCGGTGGTCGTCGTCCTGCCTCTGGCCGTCTATCTCTTGCATCGGACCCTCATGGCCGCGCGCCAGATAGAGCGCTACTCGGCGCGCGCGCTCGAGGCGGGCCTCGGGATAGCCGGAAACACGGAGAACATCGTGGCCCTGGAGGGGACCATCACCACGGCGACGGGGATACTCGAGACGGCGCGGGCCATTGAGGAGCATACCGGCACCATCGAGGGAGCGTTGGCGGCCCGGGCGGGGAGGAGAACGGAGTGAGCATTCTGACGATCCTGACGCTTGTCGCGGTCGCGCTGGTAGTGCTGGTGCTGGTGGTCTACCTCGTGGGGATAGCGTTGTACCTGTGGCGGGCGAACCGGCACCTGGCGAAGCTCGCCGGAGGCTTGCAGGCCATCCAGGGGCACGCGAGGCCGCTGCCGGAGCACCTGAGCACCATAAACGGGGCGCTGCGCGCGCTAAGGGACGATCTGCGGGGGACCGACCGGCACCTGGAGGGTGTGGGCCGGGTACTGGAACGGGATTAGGAGGAGACTAAAGCGTGTGCTTTAAGAATCTGCCGGTAGAGTTCGACGAAGGGGGTCGAGCCTACCTGAGAGAGGACGTCCGTGACCCGTACAGCACGGAGCGGAGCCCGGACCTGAACGGTAGCGCGGTACGTACCCTGACGCGGGATCAGATCGAGGACCTTCTCGCCCGCAACGGGCACATCGAGCAGAAGAACTTCGACCCCATAACGAGGGTGGCCGGGGCTCTGGCGTTCCACAGCGTCGTGGATTTAGAGGAGCGGAAGGTCCTGGAGAGCCGCTCGGTTGCTACCCTGTTTCGCGGGTACGAGATCATCATGATGGGCCGCGACCCGCGCGACGCAATCTACATTACCAGCCGGGCCTGCGGAGTGTGCGGCAACACGCACTCCGGGACCTCGTCGCTGGCCACGGAGATGGCCATCGGCGTAAAGCCGCCGCCGATGGGGATCGTTCTGCGTAACTTGCTCTCGGTCTTCGAGTTTCTTCTCGACTTGCCGTTGCACCTGTTTATGCTGACGGGGCCGGACTTCTCGGAGAACGTTATCCGCAAGACCAACCCCGAGCTGTGGGAACAGGCGGAGAGGACCGAGGCGCCGCACGCCAACATCCACGGTTACGCCACCCTCGGCGGGATCATGCGCGACATGAACGCGCTCTCCGGCTCTCTGTACCTGGAGGCGCTGCACATGACCCGCGTCTCCAAAGAGGCGTACGTCCTAATAGGCGGCAAGTTCCCCCACCCGCAGACCCTGGCGCCGGGGGGCGTGAGCGCGACGGTGACGATCTCGACCATGAACGAGATGTACCTGAGGCTGCAGCAGTTTTTCGACTACTCCAAGAAGGCCGCGGCGATCTACGATGATATCGTCGACTTCTTCTACGACGCCGACCCTCGCTATAAGGAGGTGGGGCGCACGGCGGCGAACCTTGTAGACAATGGAATCTGGGATGACCCGGAGGCCTACGACGCGACCTACGAGAACTGCAACGAGTGGGGCGAGAAGCGATGGGCCACGCCGGGGGTCATAGTGAATGGGGAGCTTGTAACCACGAAGCTCCAGAACATCAACCTCGGCATGGAGGAGTTTATCGATCACTCCTTCTACGAGGGCTGGAACGGCCACAAGTTCGAGACGGATCCCCTGGGCGCTCCCTTGAGCCCCTACCATCCCTGGAACAAGGAGACCAAGCCGCGGCCGCAGGCCCCGAACTGGCGAGAGAAGTACACCTGGTCCACCTCTCCGAGGTGGGATCGCATGCCGATGGACGCCGAAGCCACGGCCCGGATGTGGAACACGGCCGTGGCCCGGCTGCTGCCGGAGAACCCCTACATTGAGGCCACAGGACACAGCCTCAAGATGCTCCTGCCCGAGGGCAAGGAGCCGGAGCTTGAGCTGGAGTGGCACGTCCCCGAGGTGTGGAACGCCTTCGAGCGCAACCGGGGCCGGGCCTACTGCCTGGCCTACACGGCGCTGGTGGGTCTGAACGTCTGGCGACAGGGAATGGAGCTCTTGAAGCAAGGGCGGGACGCGGTAAGCACCCCGTTCAAGATCCCTCAGAAGGGCCAGCAGCTCGGGGTTGGGTTCTGGGGAGCCGGGCGCGGCTTCGTCAGCCACCACATGATGATCGAGGACGGGGTGGTCACGAACTACCAGATCGTCACCCCCTCGACTATCAACGCCTCGCCGCGCGACCCTTGGGGAACGCCGGGGATGTACGAGACGGCCGTGCTGAACACCCCGATCCTGGAGAACAGCCCCTCTGGGAGCTTCCAGGGGATAGATATCCAGCGGACGATCCGCTCGTTCGACCCCTGCATGCCGTGCACTACGCACGTCCACACAGACGAGGGCGTCGTCACGCGCGAGGTCAACACCTGCGCCTGCGGGGCCGAGCACTAGTGCTTCTGATCGCCGGCGTCGGCTACCAATACCTCGGCGACCTCTCCTTCGGCCCGAAGCTTGTGGAGCGGCTGCAGAGCATGACCTGGCCGGAGGAGGTCCGGGTAGAGGACTTCGGCTACGGGCCCCTCGCCATCCTCGACTGGTTCGAGGAGAGCCCGGGGAAGAGGTTCGAGCGCGCCATCCTCGCTGGGGCCGTCGAGCGTGGGCGGGAGCCGGGGACCCTAACCACTTACGGCTGGATCTCTGACACACTGGACCTCGACCTGGTGCAAGAGCGCATCCTGGAGGCGGGAGCCGGGGTCATAAGCCTGGAGAACCTCCTCATCGTCGCCCAGCACTTCGGTGCTCTCCCTCCTGATACCTCGGTGGTGGAACTAGAGCCTGTAGAGAAGGAGTGGAACACGGAGCTGAGCGTTTTGGGCGAGGAGCGGCTGAAGCAGGCCGTAGAGTGGATACAACGCGAGGTCCGCTCCGGCGCCCCGCACTCTGGTAACGGCCGGAAGGAGGTGCGCAAAGGATGAGCGAGCACGGTGAGCGGACCTCCGATCCGCTGAGCGCCCTGCGCTGCCGGGACGACATCCTGCAGGCGATGTACTGGATGCGAGGCGAGGGCTTTGGGGAGGAGACCGACGGCCAGATGCTACAGAGCTTCCTGGTCGTGGATGAGGATCTTCTGCGGGAGCAGCTCGCGGTTCTGGTGGAAGATGGCTACCTCGAAGAGTCCGGCGGGCGCTACCGGTTGAGCGAGCTTGGCATAAAGGAGGGCGGCCGGCGCTTCGCCGACGAGTTCTCCGGCCTCCAGAGCACGGCCCACGGGGATTGCGGCCCGGAGTGCCCAACCTGCAAGGGTGTGCCGCGTGACGCCTGCCTCCACTGCGCCCCCGAGGTTGTTGAAAGGTAGCTGTATGGCTCCTTCGAAAAAAGAGATCCCGGTGGTGCAGGTCGCGCAGCCGGCCTCCTCGGGCCTCCCGCCCGAGTTTCAGCACCTGCTGGAGTGGTTGGGGACCGGTCTGGAACGGATGGAGGGGATAGAGGACGAGCGGACGCGCGAGGAGGTCCTGGCCCTCCTGGAGGGAATAGACGTCCTGCACCGGCAGGCCCTGGGGCGACTGCTGAAGCTCGTCACCGACCTCGGTGGTTCCGGGCTCGTCGAGCGGATATCGCAGGACCCGGTAGTATGCACACTCCTCGAGATGTACGACCTCCCGGAGGCGGACGAACGGACGCAGGTCGAGCGAGCGCTGGAGAGCGTCTATCCCTATTTTAAGTCCCACGGGGGGAAGCTGGAGGTCCTGGGGGTGGAGGAGGGGCGGGTCCGGGTGCGGCTCTCGGGATCTTGTGAGGGTTGTCCGGGTACGGCGACGACGCTAACGCGGGTGGTCGAGGAGGCCCTGCGAGAGGGGTTCCCGGGCTTCAGGGAGCTTGTGGCGGAGGAGCCGCCTCCACTTGCGCTCGATAAGCCTATACAGCTTGGGAGAAAGCCGCTGCGCCGTCCGCGTTGGGTCTCTGTAGGTTATTTGGAAGACCTCGAACCGGGGGAGATCCGGGCCTTGCGGCCGGAGGGTACGGCCCTGCTTCTGGTGCGCCTGGACGGGGAGGTCTATGCCTACCGCAACGGTTGTCCGCCGGGGAGTGCCCTCGCGCTGCACCTGGGGAGGTTGGAAGACTCGACGCTGGTCTGCCCCTGGCACGGGTGCCGCTACGACGTGCGGACCGGAAAGCGTCAAGACGATGAAGAAGGCAAGCTCGCGGTACTCCCGGTAGCGGTGCGGGACGGGGAGATAGAGATCGCGGTAGGGATGGAAGAGGTAGAGCCGCATTGAAGCCTCGGGTGCTGGTGGCAGGCGTGGGTAACGACCTGCTCGGGGACGACGGCTTCGGAATAGCGGTCGTCCGACGGTTCTCCGAGGATGGCGTACCGGAGGGGGTCGAGGTGTTCGAGTCCGGGATCGCCGGTATCAGGATGGTCCAGGAGCTGATGGACGGCTACGAAGCTCTCGTAGTCGTGGATGCCACCGACCGGGGGGAGGAGCCCGGCACGGTCTACCTTTTGGAGGTGGAGGTCCCCGACCCGGATGAGCTGACAGAGGAGGACCGGCAGGATTTTCTAGCCGATACGCATTTGACGGTGCCTTCGAAGGCTCTGACCCTGGCGCGTGCCATCGAGGTCCTGCCTCCCCGGGTGTATATACTCGGATGCCAGCCCAAGGAATGCGAGCTTGGGATGGGTCTGAGCGAGCCGGCCGAGAAAGGTGCTGCGGAAGCTATCGAACGTCTTCGCGAGCTGACCACTCGTTTAGTGAGAGAGCCGACCGCCACATGAAGGCGCCGGCTCGGGAGCGACGGGAGATCTCCGTTCGGGGTATCGTGCAGGGTGTGGGGTTCCGGCCTTTTATCTACTCTCTGGCGCAACGGCATGGGCTGGCGGGTCTGGTGCGCAACGACGCCGAGGGAGTCCATATCGAGGCGGAGGGCTCTCCGGAGGAGCTGGAGAGTTTCCTGCGCGGGGTAGAGGAGGAAGCCCCGCCGCTGGCCGTAGTCGAGGCCGTGGCCTGGCGGCCGCTTGCGGTGCGGAAAGAAGGGGAGTTCCGCATCGAGGAGAGCCGGGAGGGGGTCCGGTTGCGGGCCCTGATCTCACCGGACGTAGCCACCTGCGACGATTGTCTGGTGGAGCTCCTGGATCCCACGGACCGTCGGTACAGGTACCCGTTTATCAACTGTACTAACTGTGGTCCGCGGTTCACCATAACCCGCGCGGTTCCCTACGACCGGGCGATGACCACGATGGCGCATTTCGAGATGTGCCCGAAGTGCTGGCATGAGTACGAGGACTCTTCGGATCGCCGTTTCCACGCTCAGCCCAACGCCTGCCCTGTCTGCGGACCGCGAGTGCGGCTCCTGGACCGGTCGGGAAATGAGCTGCGGAGCAGGTTTGAGGATGTTTTCCGCCAGACGGCGCGGATGCTGCGCGGGCGCGCCATCGTAGCCATCAAAGGCTTGGGCGGCTACCATCTGGCCTGCGATCCTTTCGACGAGAGAGCGGTGAGGACCCTGCGGGGCCGCAAGGTGCGCCAGGACAAGCCCTTCGCGCTCATGGCCCGGGACCTCGATCAGGTCCGGGAACTGTGTCGGGTAGGGCCGGAGGAGGAGAGGCTGCTCATATCTCCCGCGCGTCCGATAGTGCTCCTGGAACGCCTTGAGGGCAACGGAGTAGCCGAGGAGGTGGCGCCGCGCCAGAAGTCTTTAGGCGTTCTGCTCGCCTACACGCCGCTGCACCACCTGCTCTTGCACGACGCGGGGAGGCCACTGGTCATGACCAGCGGCAACAACTCCGACGAGCCCATAGCCTACCGGGACGAAGAAGCCTTCGAGCAGCTCTGGGACATCGCCGACTTTTTCCTGGTCCACGACCGGCCTATCCACATGCGCTGCGATGACAGCGTGGTACGGGTCACAAACGGTGAAGCGTATACGCTCCGGCGCTCCCGAGGCTATGCTCCAGCACCGCTGCGGGTCGCCGGGAGATTCTCCAGGCATATTCTAGCCTGTGGAGGGGAGCTCAAGAACACCTTTGGCGTCGCCAAGGAGCACCACGTCTTCCTCAGCCACCACATCGGGGACTTGGAGAATTACGAGACGCTGCGCTCCTTCCGAGAGGGAGTAGAGCACTACTGCCGGCTCTTCGACGTGCAGCCGGAGCTAGTTGCCTACGATCTGCATCCGGAGTACCTCTCCACCAAGTACGCCAGCGAGCTTGATGAGGCGGGGCTGCTCACTATAGGCGTCCAGCACCATCACGCTCATGTCGCGAGTTGCTTGGCGGATAACGAGCGTCCGGTTGAGGAGCGGGCCATCGGGGTGGCGCTCGACGGGACCGGTTACGGGACCGACGGCACCGTCTGGGGTGGAGAGTTCTTCGAGGGGAGTATAGAGGAGGGGTTCGTGCGGCGGGCGCACCTGCAGTATGCTCCCATACCCGGCGGAGCGGCGGCCATCCGGGAGCCCTGGCGTATGGCGATCGGACAGCTCCTTGCGCTCTTCAGCGAGGAGGAAATCCTGAAGCTCCCGCTCGCGCTGGTACGGTGGTCCGGAGAGCGGAACGTGCGGCTCATCGCCCGGCTCGTGGAGCGCAAGCTGAACACCCCGCCGACCTCCAGCGCAGGGCGGCTCTTCGACGCCGTTGCGGCGCTGGTCGGGGTACCAGGCTCCCGACGGACCACCTACGAGGGGCAGGCCGCCGTGGAGCTTGAGTTGGCCGCAGACGGACCGGCGAGCCAGGGATACTCTTTCCGGCTCCGGCCCGAAGACCATGGGTGGGTGGTGGAAACCCGGGAGACTGTGGCCGGAGTGGCCGAAGATCTGCTCTCCGGCCGTGCAGTCGGAGAGATATCTTCCAAGTTCCATCGGACGATAGCCGAGATGGTCGCCGCTGGTTGCGAGCGGGTGCGAGAGGAGAGCGGAACGAGCGCCGTCGCGCTCTCAGGGGGGACTTTTCAGAATATGTTGCTTACGCGGCAGGTGTTGGAACTGCTAGCGGCAGCAGGTTTCACGGTCTACCGGCACAGGCGAGTGCCGACGAACGATGGTGGGCTAGCTCTGGGACAGGTGGTGCTGGCGCATAGTGTTTTCAAAGGTAAGGAGGCATAGCGGATGTGTTTGGGGATACCGGGTCGTATAGTCGAGATCCTGGACGAGGATTTGATGCTGGCCAAGGCGGACGTGGGCGGGGTCCGGAGGAACGTAAACATCGGGCTGGTCCACCACGAGGCGGAGAGGGTGGAGGTTGGGGACTGGATCCTCATTCACGTCGGCTTCGCGATGTCCAAGATCGACGAGGAGGAGGCACGGTACACCCTGCGGTTCCTGGAGGAGCTCGGCGAGGCTTACGAGCAGGAGCTTGAGGAACTGCGCGAATCGAGGATCGAGTGATGATGGACTATTCAATGTCGGCGGGCAACGGCAAAATGGTCTCAGCGCGTGAAATAAAAGACCAATATGGAGGCGCTGAGACCATTTTGACCCTGAACCACAACGGCTGCGTCGTCTGCTCCGACGCCGGTATCCCGGTGCGAGTGCTCTCCGTGAAGGGAGACGACGCTCTCTGCGAGGATGCGGAGGGTTACCTCGCGCAGATAGCCGTAGAGCTAGTGGCTCCGGTCCAGGTGGAAGAGATCCTGCTGACGCACGGAGGGGTGGCTATCGGGAGGGTAGCTGCACAGGAGGAGGATTCTTGTGAAGTACGTAGATGAGTTCAGGAACGGGGATCTCGCGCGGGCTGTGGCGGCCGAGATCGCCTCGATCACAAACCCGGACCGGCACTATAAGATCATGGAGGTTTGTGGAGGTCACACACATACTATCTACCGGCACGGCATCAAGGACCTGCTGCCGGATCAGGTAGAGCTGGTGCACGGGCCGGGCTGTCCGGTCTGCGTGCTCCCAATGGGAAGGGTAGACGAGGGTATAGAGATCGCCGAACGCCCCGAGGTCATCTTCACCTGCTTCGGCGATATGATGCGGGTGCCGGGCTCGAAGGGTAACCTGCTGGAGGTAAAGGCCGAAGGCGCCGACATCCGGATGGTCTACTCGCCGCTGGACGCCTTACGCATCGCCAGGGAGAACCCGGATCGCGAAGTCGTTTTCTACGCCATAGGCTTCGAGACCACGGCCCCCTCGACGGCGCTGACCCTGCAGCGCGCGAAGAAGGAGAGTATCGAGAACTTCTCAGTCTTTTGCAACCATGTAACCATCGTGCCGCCGGTGCGGGCACTATTGGACTCGCCGGACCTGCGCCTCGACGCCTTCATCGGACCGGGGCACGTCTCCACGGTCATCGGCTGCCGCCCCTACGAGTTCATGCCCAAGGACTACGGTAAGCCGTGCGTGGTGGCGGGGTTCGAGCCGCTGGACCTCCTGCAGTCCGTCCTGATGCTGATGCGCCAGCTTCAAGAGGGGCGGTGCGAGGTCGAGAACCAGTACGGTCGGGCCGTCCCCTGGGAGGGAAACCTGCAAGCTCTAAAGGCGATGGCCGAAGTCTTCGAGCTACGGCCGTACTTCGAGTGGCGGGGTCTGGGATTCATTGCCCAGTCAGCGTTGAAGTTGTCTGCAGCGTACGCGGACTACGACGCCGAAGTGCACTACTCCACGCCGGGCGTGCGGGTGGCGGACCCGAAGGCGTGCCAGTGTGGGGAGGTATTAAAAGGCGTGCTCAAGCCTCCGGAGTGCAAGGTCTTCGGTACGGCCTGTACACCGGAGCGGCCCTTAGGGGCGCTTATGGTCTCCTCCGAGGGGGCCTGCGCCGCCTACTACAACTTCGGACGCAAGTCGTTCGAGAAGGTAGAGATCGGATCCAAAGGATGAGCGAGAGAGAACAACGCGTCCTCGACGCGCTTGAGCAGGGCCGCCGCCGTCCTCCCAAGTTCACCGCTTCGCGCATAGACATGAGCCATGGAGCCGGGGGCAAAGCTACCCACAAGCTTATAGAAGGGCTCCTGGTACCGGCGCTTGACAACCCGGCACTTTCTCCGCTCTCCGACGCGGCGCTGCTATCGGTCGGGGATGTTCAGCTGGCCCTGACTACGGACTCCTTCGTGGTGCGTCCGCTTGTCTTCCCCGGCGGGTCTATCGGGGAGCTCGCGGTCAACGGTACGGTGAACGACCTGGCGGTGTCGGGGGCCACCCCTATAGGTCTCTCCGCAGCCCTTATTATCGAGGAAGGGTTGGAGACAGAGGTGTTGGCCCACGAGGTTGAGGCCATGGCCAGGTCTGCCGAACGAGCCGGGGTCTGCATAGCTACCGGTGACACTAAGGTAGTCGAGCGCGGGAAGGGTGATGGGCTCTACGTCGTCACGACCGGTGTGGGTCTCGCAGACCCGGACCTCAACCTATCCTCCGCTTCCGTTCGTCCTGGAGATAAGATCCTCTGCTCCGGCACTCTAGGAGACCACGGAGCCGCCATCCTGATCGCACGCGGAGACCTGGAACTCGAAGCGGAGGTGCTCTCGGACACCCAACCGCTAACGCCCCTGGTGCAGGCGCTCAAAGAAGCAGCCGGTGCGGGCTTGCGCTTCATGCGTGATCCCACACGCGGCGGCGTAGGTACTGTCTTGAACGAGCTTGCTCGCGACTCAGGCTATGGAGTCGTGCTTTCGGAGGAAAAGATTCCGGTACGCGAGGTCGTCAACGGGGCGTGCGAGATTTTAGGGATAGACCCTCTCTACGTGGCCAACGAGGGCAAGCTTCTCGCCGTAGTCTCTCCCAAGGCGGCGGATAGCGCGCTAGAGGCGCTCCGAAGCGTCGAAGGAGGCGAGGAGGCCGAGATCATCGGGGAGGTGCGCGAGGAGCCGGCGCGGATGGTCCTCATGCACACGCAGTTCGGCGGCACCCGCATGATAGACATGCTCGTCGGGGACCCGCTGCCGAGGATATGCTGATGAGCGTTTCTACTGCAGCTCACCGAACTAGATGGAACTGAGCTCTCTTACGAACCTAGAATTGCTTCGCACTCATGCTTCGATCATTGAGGAGTTGCGACAGCGTGGCGTCGTGCGAACTACAAACAATCCTATTGCTGATTACACTGAATGGTTGGTTTCTACTAAACTTGGTATGCAATTGACGGGCAATTCTAACTCCGGCTACGACGCGACCGATTCTGCTGGGACACGCTATCAAATCAAAGGTCGTCGTATCCCTACTTCCCAGATGTCAGCGACTCTAAGTACCATCCGTAACCTCACGAACAGAGATTTTCATTGGCTAATCGCTGTGATTTTCGAGCCGGACTTCTCTATTCGGTATGCTGCCCAAATACCGCATAGTTTAGTGGGCGAGGTGGCTGTTTTTAGAGCGTATCAGAACGGCCACATACTCAATTTGCGCCGAAGCATATTAGAACAGGAAGGTGTTCGTGATCTCACTAACGCTTTGTCCGAATGACAGCTTGCCTGCGCGCCTGACTGATAAGCACCCCCTAGACACTTGAGGCATAATCCGTGAGCCCGGTACAGGGAGATCCCTTCGCCACCCGCAGCCGCGAGGAATTACTGCGACGCAATGCGATCTTCGAGTCTTTCTTCAAGGCCGAAGCCTCCCGTCTGGCTGAAGCCTGTCACGAGATGTCCCGCCGCTTTTTGGCAGGTGGGCGGCTTCTGGCGTTCGGCAACGGTTCCGCCGCCACCGATGCTGAGCACGTCTCGGTGGAGTTCGTGCACCCGGTTATCGTGGGTAAACGCGCTCTGCCGGCGCTGGACCTCGGCCCTGACTTCGAGAGGCGTCTGCCGGTCGTGCTGAGGCCGGAGGACATGGTGATGGGGTTCGCGATCCCGGAGGCGGACGAGGCGGTGGAGCGGACGCTACGTGCAGCGCGGGCGCGGGGGGCGCTGACGTTCGCCCTGACGGGAGAGGCGGGAGAGTACTCGTTCGCGCCGCCGGACGGGGATCCGTTCGTGATTCAGGAGGTCTTCGAGGTCCTCTACCACGTGCTCTGGGAGACGGTCCACGTGTACTTTGAGCACCGTGAACAGGGGCATGACGTCGGGGCGTCCTCCTTTCTCTACCCCTTCCTGGGTAAAGGTGAACAGCAACTCGATAAGGTCATGGAAGAGGTACAGGGCTCGATGCTCCAGAAGATGGAGGAGACGAACAGGATGCGAGCGGTCGCAGCCGGGACAGAGGCGGAGTCTATAGCGAGAACAGCGCTGGCCATAACCGAACGGCTGCGACAGGGAGGCAAGCTGCTGCTCTTCGGCAACGGCGGATCTGCCACCGACGCTAACGATCTCGCCGCGGATTGCGTAGACCCGCCGCCGGGCTTCGAACCTATACCGGCTGTCTCTCTGTCGGCGGAGCCGGCCAATATCACGGCCATCGCGAACGATATTGGGACGGAGGCGATCTTCACGCGCCAGCTCATCGCCCACGCCCGGAGGGAGGACGTGGCGGTCGGGATCTCTACGAGCGGAGGATCGGATAACATCCTTTCGGCGCTCGCCGAGGCCCGCAGACGGGGCCTGCTCACGGTAGCGCTCGTGGGTTATGACGGCGGTAAGGTAGTGAGTGAGCGGATAGCGGATCACGCCGTGGTCGTGCGCTCAGATTACATCCCGCGCATCCAGGAGGTCCAGGCCTCCATCTATCATGTGCTGCGCGGCCTCATAGAGGAGTTGAGAGCGGGACGCTCAGAGGGAGCGTCGTAAGTTGCCGGCACCCAGATGCCTCTTACCGACTCGGATAGGCTGCTCCTGCGCGGAACGTTATGAATTTTGCGTAGCATGAGTCCTTACAAAGAAGCCAGTCCTCCTCGACGCTCTGTCTCTATGCGCCGGAGTTTGAACGTGAGGTTCTGTAAACTACCGGGTGGAAAATGAACGGGCGGGTAAGCTTTATTACCACCCCTGACTCGGATGTAAGCTATAAAACTCATACAGCGGCATCGAAAGGGGACGCGTCCTATTGCAAGGTAGTAGCGAGAACACGAACGCCAGGGCTACAGTGGCAATGGATCGCTCGGCCCGGCTTATGCAACGCGCGATGCATCGACTCCCCGGCGGCGTCAACAGCCCCGTCCGGGCTTTCCGCTCTGTAGGCGGCGAGCCGCTGTTCATGCGTCGTGGCGATGGTTCGCGCATCTTTGACGCGGACGGAAACTCTTACGTCGACTACGTCATGAGCTATGGTCCGCTCGTCCTCGGCCACATCCACCCGGACGTGGTGACGGCGTTGGAGGAGATGGTTCGCAGCGGGACTACCTTCGGCGCGCCGACGGAGCTAGAGGTCGAGATGGCGGAACTGGTATGTGAGGTCGTTCCTTCATTGGAGATGGTCCGGATGACCAACTCCGGCACCGAGGCCACGATGAGCGCTATCCGGGTCGCGCGCGGGTACACGGGGCGTGAGGCCATCTTGAAGTTCGACGGTAACTACCACGGTCACGGCGACGCGCTGCTCGTCTCGGCCGGCTCGGGCGTAGCTACCTTGGGTCTCCCCGATAGTCCCGGAGTAACCAGAGGGGCTGCGAAGGACACTGCCGTCCTGCCGTACAACGACCTCGACGCGGTGCGTGAGCTCTTCGAGGAGCGGGGCGAGGAGTTCGCCGCCGTTATTCTGGAGCCAGTGTGCGGGAACATGGGCTGCGTCCCGCCCGCCGAAGGGTACCTGGAGGGGCTACGCGAGATTACGCGACAGTACGGTACGGTCCTGATCTTCGACGAGGTGATGACCGGATTTAGGCTGGCTTGGGGCGGGGCGCAGGAGCGGTACGGGGTCGTCCCGGATATGACGTGTCTCGGCAAGATCATCGGCGGCGGCCTTCCGGTCGGGGCGTTCGGGGGGCGGCGAGAGATCATGGAACAGGTAGCTCCCTCCGGTCCTATCTACCAGGCCGGGACCCTCTCCGGAAACCCGCTCGCGATGGCCGCCGGTCTCGCTACCCTGCGAGCGGCGGGCGAACCGGGCTTCTACGGGAGACTCGAAGAGCTTGGGGAGCGGTGGCGGCGGGGTATGGACGAGGCAGCAAGCGAGGGAGATCTACCCTACACCATAAACCAGGTTGGCTCGATGGTAAGCATCTTCTTTACGGAGGGACCGGTCACGGACTTCGGCTCTGCCGCTTCCTCTGACACGAAAGCGTTCAAAGACTTCTTCTGGCACATGCTCGGGCACGGAATCTACCTCGCCCCCAGCCAGTATGAGGCTGGGTTTATCTCCTCCGTACACTCCGAGGCTGACCTGGAGAAGACCTTCGAGGCGGCCCGTGGGTGGTTTGCGACAGCGCCTATAGGGCGAGGCTAGAGAGTGGAGACCAAGCGCCGGGCGCCGGAGGTCTCGCTGAGGGAGATTTTTCTGCGCGCCGCCGAAGGTCTGCCGGGCGCGGCCGGACGAGACTACCGGGGGGCGGTCGTCGCGGAGGCCTTGGGGCATTTGCAGGAGGGATTCGGTGCACACTACGCGAGCGAGGCGACGAGCGACGACGCGATACTCGTCGGGGACCACGCGTACGCGTTGGCGGTCGAGACGATCGCGAGGCTCGACGAACCGCGCTTCGTCGGGGTGGCGAGCCGCATGATCCGGGACGGGGCGGGAGAGATCTCACGCGGCGGCATGGTCTCTATCTCCCTGTGGACGCCGCATCTCGCCCAGCTCCTAGGCATAATCTCCGGCGAGAACGAGGGACGCTCCAGGGAACGCATCAACGCCGCAATAGTGGAGGTAACGGATGGCGCCGAATAACCTGCAAGAGTTCGTGAGCAACTTGCGGAAGGCAGGCGAGTTGGTCGACGTGCGAGAGCCGGTGAGCGCGAAGTTTGAGATCACCGAGATCGCCGACCGCGTTATGAAGAGAACCGGCCCCGCGCTCCTCTTCCACAACGTAAGAGATAGCGACCATCCCCTGCTCATCAATGCCTTCGGCTCGAAGAAGCGTATGGCGAACGCTTTAGGCGTCGATGATTTGAACGAGATCGGAGGGCGTATAGAGGAGCTTCTCGGGCTGACCAAGGGACCCGGCAAGGGCCTGATGGCGAAGCTCCAGCTCCTCCCGCGCCTCTACGAGGTCTCCAAGTTCCCGCCCCGTACGATCTCCCGCGGCGCCCCATGCCAGGAGGTCGTCTACCGTGGCGACGAGATAGACCTCGAACGCCTCCCCGTCCAGACCTGCTGGCCCGAGGACGGCGGACCCTTCGTGACCCTCACGATGGTGCACACTCAGGACCCCGAGAACGGCGAGAAGAACGCCGGGATGTATCGTGTCCAGCGTTTCGACAAAAAGACCGCCGGCCTGCACTGGCAGCGCCACAAGACCGGCGCGGCTCATTTCGAGAAGGCGAAGAAGATGGGCCAGAAGCTACCCGTGGCGGTGACGCTCGGCGGCGACCCGGCGACCATCTACTCGGCCTCGGCGCCGCTCCCGCCCGGTATCAGCGAGTTCGTCTTCGCGGGCTTCCTGCGCAAGGAGCCCGTAAAGCTCGTGAAGTGCCTGACGAACGACCTGGAGGTCCCGGCGGAGGCGGAGATCGTCATAGAGGGCTACGCCGACCCGGAGGAGCCGCTGACGCTTGAGGGGCCATTCGGAGACCACACGGGCTTCTACTCGCTCGCCGACTACTACCCGGCGATGCACGTCACGGCGGTGACGATGCGCCGCAACGCCATCTACCCCTCGACCATCGTCGGACGCCCGCCGATGGAGGACGCGTGGCTCGGGTATGCGACGGAGCGTATCTTTTTGCCGCTCGCGCGTCTCACGATGCCGGAGATCGTCAACTACCACCTGCCGCCCGAGGGGATATTTCACAACCTCGTCTTCGTCTCCATCGACAAGCAGTACCCGGGGCACGCCTTCAAGGTAGGGGCCGGGATGCTCGGGATGGGGCTGATGAGCCTCTCGAAGATGATCGTCGTGCTCGACTCGGACGTAAACGTAGAAGACGTAAGCGAGGCGTGGTGGGTGACGTTGAACAACATAGACCCCGAGCGGGACATAAGGATGATGCCCGGACCGATAGACGTGCTCGACCACTCAAGCCGCGCCTTCTCCTACGGGTCGAAGATGATCGTGGACGCGACGAAGAAGTGGCCGGAGGAGGGCTTCAATCGCGAGTGGCCGGAGAAGATCGAGATGAGCGACGAGATTAAGAGGCTCGTCGACGAGAAGTGGGAGCGGTATGGCATCCCCCTCGACTAGAAGCCCCGCTTCCGGCCCGAACATGGGCAAGCTGCGCGTGCTCCTGGAGATGGTCAAGTGGGAGCATACAGTCTTCGCCCTGCCGTTCGCGTACGCCGGGATGCTCGCCGCGCCGGTACCGTTCAGCCTCTCGAACCTCGTTTGGATCACGGTCGCCATGATCGGCGCCCGCACCGCGGGCATGACCCTCAACCGCATCATCGACGCGAGCATAGACGCACGCAACCCCCGCACCGCCGACCGCGCCATCCCCAGGGGACTCATCGGGCTGAGAGAGGCGTGGATCTTTACCGTAGCGGCTATCGGGTTGCTGATACTCGCGACGCTCTTTCTCGCCCCGGTAACGCGCGTACTCTGGCCGCTCGTGGTGCTTGGCTTCGTAATCTACCCGTATACCAAACGCTTCACCTGGCTCTGCCACCTCGCGCTGGGGATAGCCAACGGCCTCGCCCCGGCAGCGGCGTGGGTCGCGGTGACGAACGACGTGTCGTGGACGCCGGTCCTGATCTGGGCCGCTGCGGCCCTCTGGGTCGGGGGCTTCGACATTATCTACGCTCTCCTCGATCGTGACTTCGACCTCGAGAACCGGGTCAACTCCCTGCCCGCGCGGTTCGGGGTCGGTCCTGCGCTCGTCGTCTCACGTTTATGGCACGCGCTCTCCGTGGCGTTCCTCGTTGCGTTCGGCGCGGCGGCGGGGCTCGGGATCGTCTACTACCTCGGGGTCGTTGTGGTGGCGTGGCTGTTGTTCTACGAGCAGTCGCTCGTCAGGAAGGACGACCTCTCGAAGCTCGATATGGCCTTCTTCACGATGAACGGGGTTATTAGCGTGATCTTCTTCGTCTTCGTGCTCCTCGACCGGGTTATGGGCTGATGGCCCTACAGAGCGCCTTTGTCGGCATTACCGGGGCGAGCGGAGCGCCGTACGCGGTGCGCCTTATAGAGGCCCTCGTCGAGAACGACGTATTCGTCGAGATTTGCGCTTCGGAGATGGGCGAGAAGGTCCTAGCCTACGAGATGGGCGGCCTCTCGACGAAGAAGCTCGCCGGGACCTACGGCGTGAAGCGCTACGCCCCGGACGATCTCTTCGCGCCTCCGGCGAGCGGGACGAGCGTGCCGGACGCGACCGTTATCATTCCGGCTAGCGTCTCTACCATCGGCAACATCGCTAACGGCACGGGCACGAATCTCCTTCACCGCGTCGCTGACGTGGCCCTGAAGGAGCGGAAACGGCTCGTGATCCTGGAGCGCGAGATGCCCTACAGCCTCATCCACCTGAGGAACATGTCGGCGATCACTGAGGCCGGCGGCCTCGTACTCTCGGCGGCGCCCGGTTTCTACAATCACCCGAAGACGCTTGAAGATGTTGTTGACTTCGTCGTGGGCAAGACTCTGGACGCGATGGGCCTCGCGAGTCACGAGTTAGTCGAGAGATGGGGGCACAAGCGTCGTGGGTAGAGAGAGCGCACAAGAGAGACGCCTCCCGACCGGCGAGGAGCGGGCGCGGCTCGTCCGGGAGATGTTCGACCGGATCGCACATCGCTACGAACTCCTCAACACCCTCATGACCGCCGGCCTGCACCGCGTCTGGAACAACAAGGCGGTTGAGGCGAGCGGTCTGCGCGAAGGCGGCCGAGCCCTCGACCTCGCCTGCGGCACGGGCAGCCTTACGCGCGACCTGGCGAAGAAGGCCGGGCCGAGAGGATACGTGCTGGGGATGGACTTCTCCCGCGAGATGCTACTGGCGGCGCAGGCACGCCCAATCCCGAACGCCGAGTACCGGCTCGGAGATGCGACGAACATTTCGGGTGTTGGGGATGGGTCGTTCGACGCAGCGACGATAGCTTACGGGGCGCGCAACATCCCGGACCTCGATGCGCTCTTCTCGGAGATGGCGCGGGTGGTTAGACCCGGCGGGAGAGTAGTATGCCTGGAGATAGCGCGGCCGAAGGGACGATTATCTGCTACCTTTTACCGCCTGTGGTTCGATAGGGTGGTGCCGCGCCTGGGCGCGATGGTTTCGGGGGATGCATGGGCGTACTCGTATCTGCCCGAGTCGGTGAAAGAGTTCGTAGCACCTGGCGAATTAGCTGAGATAATGGAGCGTAATGGATTACAAAACGTTACATGGCGCGGGCTCTCTGGCGGCATCATCACGCTCCACGTTGGGACGAGACCTGGCTGAGAGCGCCAGAAACCTTCGCGCCGCGCTACCCGGCGGAGCTTCGGAGGCGGTGGAGAGGGTCGAGACCTCGCTCGCCGAGGTGGCGGGACGGGCTCCCGAGAGGTTGGTGGCTCCGGCGCTGGAGGCGCTCACGGCGGGGGGCAAGCGGCTCAGGCCGATCCTGCTCATTCTTAGCGCCCAGATGGGCGAGCCGGACGCGGGCGAGTTGCTTACGGCCTCCACGGCTATCGAGGTGCTGCACACGGCGACCCTTATTCATGACGACGTAGTGGACAAGGCGGAGTCGAGGCGTAGTAGACCGACGGCCGTGGCGGCGTACGGGCGCGAGGTTGCGGTGGCGACCGGGGACTATCTCTTCGCAGAGGCGTTCCTGGGGCTCGCCCAGATCGGGGACCCGAGGCTCGTGCGCGCCTTTTCGGAGGCTGCGATGGGGTTGGCGGCGGGCGAGCTGGAGCAGTTTCGCTCCTCGCGCGGGCCCGTGGAGGTCGAGGCGTACATGGAGCACATCCGCATGAAGACCGCCGGGCTCTTTCGGGCAGCATGCGTGGCGGGCGGTACCGTGGGCGGCCTCTCTCTCAAGCAGATAGACGCTCTGGCGACCTACGGGCAGGCTCTCGGGCTCGCGTTCCAGATGTCCGACGACGTCATGGACTTCGTGGGCAAGCCGGGGCTTATGGGTAAAGGGATCGGCGCGGACCTCGCCGAAGGGACCGTGACGTTGCCGGTCATCTTCGCCATCAAGGAAGGCGACGCGGCGGTTATACGGCAGGTGCTAGAGACGCCACAGCCGGAGCCGAATTTGCTAGAGGCCGGGATCGAGGCGGTCCTCGCGACGGATGCAATACAAAAGACGGAGGCCTGGGCGCTTGGAGAGGTCGAGGCCGCGATAGAGGGGCTTGATCTCCTGCCCGATGGGGCGGAGCGGGCCATTCTGGAGGCGATAGCGAGCGAGGTGGTGGGTAGGGATGCTTAAGATCGGTACGCCAGCGGATCTGCGAGAGATCCGGGAGAAAGTCTATGCGGGTGAACGGCTCTCCTTCGAGGATGGGCTGAAGCTCTTCGAGTCAAACGACCTGATGGAGATCGGTCGCCTCGCCAACTACGTACGCGAAAACCGCCACGGCGATAGAGCCTACTTCTCGCACAAGTACCGCCTCTATCCGACCAACATCTGCGTTTACCGCTGCCGGTTCTGCGCTTTCCGCGTCAGCCAGGGCGACGAGCGAGGCTACGAGTGGCCGGCGGAGAAGACGCTGCACGAGCTGGAGAAGGTCGACCTGACCGGTGTGGCGGAGTTTCACATCGTCGGCGGCATTCACCCCGAGTGGGGCTTCGACGTATACCTGGACATCGTCCGCGAACTGCACCGGGTCTATCCCGACATACACATAAAGGCTTGGACTGCGGTTGAGATAGACCACTTTACCCACCAGACCGGGAAGAGTGCCGAGTGGGTCTTGAATGAGATGCGCGAGGCGGGGCTTGGGAGCCTGCCGGGCGGCGGGGCGGAGATCTTCGACTGGGAGGTTCGCCGTACTATCTGCCGGACCAAGTGTACAGGCGAGCGGTGGCTGGAGGTACACGAGGCTGCCCATAATCTCGGCATGAAGACTAACGCCACGATGCTCTACGGCCACGTCGAGACTCCCGAGAGCAAGGTGGACCATATGCTGCGCCTGCGAGACTTGCAGGATCGGACCGGGAGCTTCAGGACCTTCATCCCGCTCGCGTTCCACCCGGATAACACGCGGCTCAAGCACCTCCCACGCTCGACCGGGGCCGACGACCTCAAGCACATCGCCGTCGGGCGGTTGTTGCTCGACAACTTCCCGCACATCATGGCGTACTGGGTCACGGAGACTCCGGAGGTAGCGCAGGTCGCGCTCTCGTTTGGGGCGGATGACCTGGACGGCACTATCATGATAGACGAGGAGATCATCAACGCAGCCGGCGGGAAGCACGTCGAGGGTGCGATGACCAAGAGCCGGTTCACCACCATGATCCGGGAGGCCGGCCGTGTTCCTCTCGAACGCGACACCGAGTTCAATGTAATACGAGAGTTCTAGATGCTCCGCGTAGGGTTCATAGACTACCTGAACTGCCTGCCTTTGAGGCTCGGCCTTGAAGAGAACGGCGGCCTCGAAGGGGTGGAGTTGGTGGGCGGCACGCCCGCGGAGACCAACGCCGCGCTCCTCTCGGGCAGGGTCGAGTTAGGCCTAGTCTCCTCGGCGAGCTGGGCGCGTAACCGCGACCGCCTGCGACGCGTACCGGGCTACGGCATAACCTCAGATGGTCCGGTGATGAGCGTGCTGCTCGCTACCCGCGAGGGCATGCCGCTGCAGGAGGCGCATAGGGTCGCACTGACGAGCGAGTCGGCGACGAGCCACGTCCTCGCCCGGGTCGTGTTGGACCGTGTTTACGGCGCTTCGCCCTCCTATGAGGTGATCTCTACGCGCCCGGAGAGGGCTCTAACCGAGTACGACGCGGGGCTGTTCATAGGAGACACGGCGCTCGAGGTGCGGCATATGGCCGGCATCACGGTATACGATCTCGGGGAGCTGTGGCGTCAGCTCACCGGGCTGCCGATGGTCTACGCGGTATGGGCATCGCGGAGGGACCCGGCGCTGTACGGGTTCTGGGCCGACCGGATAGCGCGGGCCGTTTTGTGGGCGGAGAGCAACCTGGATAGGATCGTCGCCGAGGCGCGGCGGCGCGGGGCTCCGGCGACGGACGGGGACCTGCGGAAGTACTTCGCGGAACATCTCGGTTATCGAGTCGGGGTGCGCGAGGGAGAGGGACTTAGACGGTACTTGGCGGAGGGCGGACTTCTCGCCTCCGGTATCTACGGGAAGGTGAGCGCATGACGAATGCGTTGTTGGAGAAGGGTATTCTGGACGCGAGCATGGAGGACCGCGAGGCCAAAAAGGAACTCGCGAAGCTCTTTGAGAAGAACTTTCTAGAACTCGCCTCGGAGGCCGATGCTATCCGCAAACGGCTCCACCCGAACGATATCGTCACCTATATCGTCGACCGGAATATCAACTACACGAACGTCTGCTGGGTCGCCTGCTCCTTCTGCGCGTTCTACCGGACGAAGCGCCAGGCCCAGAACGGCGACGGCTACGTGCTCTCCGTCGAGCAGGTACTCCAGAAGATACAGGAGACCGTCGATCTTGGCGGGACCGGCATCCTGATGCAAGGCGGGCTCCACCCAGATATCGGGATGGAGTACACCACCGACCTCTTCCGCGCGATCCGCAAGGAGTTCCCCGAGATTCAGGTTCATGCGCTCTCTCCGGCGGAGATCTGGCACCTCGTAGACAAGAGCGGGCTCTCGCTGGAGGACACCCTCAAGGAACTGAAGAAGGCCGGGCTTATGAGCATCCCGGGCGGGGGGGCGGAGATCCTCACGGACGAGACCCGCGGGCGCATCGCCCCGGCGAAGAACTCGACGAACGCGTGGCTCGACGTGATGGAGACGTGGCACAACCTCGGGATGAAGTCCACGGCGACGATGATGTTCGGGATCGACGAGTCCTACGAGGAGCGGGTCGAGCACCTGTTGCAGATCCGGGCTCTCCAGGCCAGGACCGGCGGGTTTACGGCGTTCATCGACTGGACCTTCCAGCCGGACAACACGACCTACCTGAAGAAGCACCCGGACTTCGAGAAGGCGACCTCGCTCGACTACCTGAAGACCACCGCTATCAGCCGCATCATCCTGGACAACGTCGCGAACATCCAGGCGAGCTGGGTGACGCAACCGATGAAGACGGCCTCCATAGCGCTGCACGCCGGGTGCAACGACATGGGGTCGGTTATGATCGAGGAGAACGTCGTAAAGGAGGCGGGGGCGAGCTACGCGACCACCGAGGAAGACCTCCGCGGCGTCATCGAGCGCAGCGGCTTTAGACCCGCCAAGCGCACCACGCTCTATGACCGGGTGCTGGAGCCCGGTATCTCTGTAGAGGACATCTAATTTGGCGCAGGAGGCGACCGCGATCTTCGCGGCGGACCTCGTCCTGCCCGTCTCCGCGCCGCCCATAAAGAACGGTGCCCTCCTCGTCCGGGACGGCCGAATAGCCTCTATCGGTTCGCTTCAAGAGCTAAGGTCCGACAGTCCCGACGTCGGGGTTAGATCCTTTCCCCGCCACACGATCATCCCCGGCGCGGTAAACGCTCACGCGCACCTCGGTTTCCGCAGGGGCGACGAGCCGGAGGGCGGCTCGTTCTCGCGATGGATGACGGAGCTTATCTCCAGACTCCCCGAGAAAGCGACCTGGACTCCCGAGGCCGCGAGAAACTCTGCCCGAGAGGCGGTAGAGACCGGTACCACTTTCATGGCTGAGTCATCGCTCTACGGGGAATGTCTCCCTCAACTCGCGGAGTCCGGGCTCGCCGGGAGGGTCTACGCGGAGTTCCTGCCGTTTGAGTTCGGCTCGCCGGAGGAGGCGGTGGACTCTATCGAGGAGAAGGTGCGCTCCTTGCGCGGAGGGTTACCATCGCGGGTAGGGGTAGAGGTAAGCGTGCATGCGCCTTATACGGTCGATCCGGACTCCGCGCGGCTCGCGGCGCAGAGAGTTCGGGGGAGGGGAGGGCTTCTCGCCATTCACCTCTCCGAGAGCCCGGAGGAGTACGAGTTCGTCTCGGAGGGGACCGGATTCTTGGCGGATATCTATGCCCGGTTGGTGCGGACGGACTGGAAGGGTAAGGGCGTCTCGCCTGTCAGGTATGCCGAGAGCATAGAGCTTCTCTGGCCGGGAACTATAGCCGCCCACCTCGCCACCGGCGTCTCGGAGGAGGACATAGAGGTGCTGGCCCGGACCGGCATCGCTGCCGCCCACTGTCCCCGGTCGAATGAGTACCTGGGATGCGGCGT
>CADCVD010000029.1 GCA_902806055.1 uncultured Rubrobacteraceae bacterium | reverse complement strand
CCTGAGAGATCGTAGGATTCAAAGGGTCTGTATTCCCGGAGCGGGTATCGGTCCTGGTAGCGTAAAATGTCCGATACCTGATAGGGAGGTAGCAAGCATGCAAGAACGACATACGTCAATGATACGAGAGCTACATAAAGCGGAGGACGTACGGGAGAGGTTGCAAGGTTTGGAGGGGGTCGCGAGATCCTACCCAGCCGACCACGACATGAGACAGCGCCTTGAGTCCATGAATATCGGTCAGGTTCTAGAGATGGTGGAGAATGACATAGATACCCTTCGGGATGCTCTCCTTCATCCCGGTGGCAGCTAGTAAGGTCAAGTCTGGTGCTCCCCGGGAGTTGCCGAGTAGAGGTGCAAGATAGACGAGTCTAAGCGCGAGTGCTGCAAGGAGCGGTAGGTCTCCGGCTGTTGCTCTGTTAGACTTAAACGGTATTTAGCAGTCCGTTCGAGATCGCCGCACTCGCCCTACGCAGCACGGCGCGAAGCGCGGACTTAGGAGAAGAGTTTGGTAGATCATTTGGTGCTTTTCACGGTAAAAGAAGACGCGCGCGCGGAGGACGTCGAGGATCTGCTCGCGAGCCTCAAAGAGTTGAAGAGGGGGGTTCCCAACGTCGTCGATCTCTCTGTCGGCGAGAACTTCAGCGAGCGCTCCCAGGGGTACACTCACGGTCTCTTCGTGAGATTACGGACCGTGGATGACTTGCGGTCATATATAAGTCACCCTGAGCATCAGGCCGTCGTCGAGAAGCTCGATACGCTGACCAAGGGGCGTCTCGTCGTGGACTACGAATACGAACTTTAGCTGGAGAACGCCTCGCAAGAGTCTGACTACAAGAGCATCACGCCGTGGGAGCTAAAAAGGAAGCTCGACCGGGGTAAGGGCCCGGTCCTCCTCGACGTGCGGGAGCCGTGGGAATTCGACCTGGCCAGGATAGAGGGGGCGAAGCTCGTGCCGATCTCCGAAGTCTTCGACCGCATCTCTGAGCTGGACGCTTCGGCCGAGACGACCGTTATATGTCATCACGGCGTCCGCAGCGCCTTCGTGACCCGTCTCCTCGACCGTTCTGGCTTCGTTGCCGCGTACAACCTTGAAGGTGGTCTTGACGCGTACTCGTCGGTAGATAGCTCCGTACCTCTCTACTAGGAACGTCCCAGGCCTTTTAGCCTGGCGTGTTGGCCGACTTCACGTCTTGTTTAGCGAGAGGCGATACGGGGGAAGTACGCTGACGTTGAGCGATCGTATGCTGTTGTCCGAAAGTACGCCGTTAGGCGAATAGAAACCAGAGGAGATCCCAATATGGCCAAGCTCTCTACCACTGCCTGGGTAGCCCACGAGTTAGGGCTTGCTGCGTCCTTCGGGGGGGTGCTCTTCGGCAAGCTCGCCTTAAACCCGAACCTCGATGTCGTGCAGTCCAAGACCGACCGTGGCAAGCTGCTCAACACGGCCTGGAACCGCTACAACGTGGTGAACGCCGTCTCCATGGGCACGGCCATAGTAACCTGGCTAGCCGGTCGCGGCGCGATCCGGGGCGACCTCATTGATGAAGACACTCGGAGCCTCGTCCTCGTCAAGGACGCCCTGCTCGCAACCGCTGCCGGAACCGGCCTCGCGAGCATGCTAAGCGGGCTCAGCCTCTCGCGTCAGGCGCCGGATGGTGCGACGCCGATCGACTCCGGTGTAACCCCCGCCCCGGAGATGTCCGACGAGGCAGCCAGGCTCCTGCGGAGGGTCAACGTACTCGGTGACGTGAACCTCGCCTTACTCGGCGGCGTTATCGCCGTCTCGACCATTCTCTCGATGAAGGCCGGCGAGTCCACACGCTGGGCTGCCGTTTCCCGTCTCCTGCCGTAGGCGGCAGAGCAGACCAAACAAAGACCAGCAGGCGAGCGCCGGGGGCTCAACTTCCCACGGCGCTCACACGTTCTCGGGGCGGGCCGGAAGTCATTGCCGGAGGCCGTGTACGATCTTACTATCTTCCGTAGAGCATCTCCTCTACCCGGCGGTAGAGGTTCGCCGCAAGGCCTTCGGGGCTGCCGGAGCGCGCGGCGAGTAAGCTTGCGGTCTCCGCGACGGTGGTGTCGCCGGGTATATCGAAGGTCAGGACTACGGGCTCAGCGTCTTCGAGGCCGAGCTCCTCTTCAAGGATGCGCCCGACCTCGTCTGTGTCACGGCCGGTTCTGGAGGCGATTTCGCGAGCTACAGCCGTGGGGTGGAACATCTGGCAGACAGCTATGCCGCCCCCCATGCGCCGCTCCCACCACCATTCGGCCGCGACACCGGTGAAGTTCTCCTGCACGAGTACGGTCGCCTTATCGGCGAGTAGCTGATCGAGGCGTTCGGTCATGACCTAATGCTACAACAGTCATGGCTTCTCTTGATCCGGTGCTCGGGAGTCGAGACTAGCCGCGTTGCACAGGCCCGAGAGTCATACGTTCATCTGGGCAAGCTATACGGGCGTACCGTGTAAACTCTCTGTAAACTGGAGATGCTCGGTAGAGGGAGACGCCGTTGGTCGAGAACTTGGCCGGTTGCGGGCCCAGAGGCAGGAGAAGACGGCGTGAACGGTAAGTCTGCTTTCATACACGACGCGGCGCTGGAGGCTTACGGGTTCGGTGCTGATCACCCGTTCAATCCTATAAGGCTGAGGATGACTATAGAGTTGTGCGAGGCCCTGGGGCTGCTGACCGAGGCGGCGTTCGTCTCGCCGGAGCCAGCCACGGACGACGATCTGCGAACTGTCCATTACCTGAGTTATATAAGGCGGGTGCAGGATGCGAGCCGGGGAGAGGGGGACCTTGCGGAGCTTCTGGAGTACGGGCTCGGTACGCAAGACAACCCGATCTTCCCGGACCTTCACCTCGCCTGCTCTCACGTAGTCGGGGGCGTGTTGCGGGCATCGCGGATGGTCATGGGAGGCGAGGTAAATCACGCCCTGTGCATCTCCGGAGGGCTCCACCATGCCATGCGCTCCAAGGCGAGCGGCTTCTGCATCTACAACGACGCAGGCGTCGCCATCGCGCGCCTCAAAGAGGAGTACCCGGGGATAAAGATCGCCTATGTGGACACGGATGTTCACCACGGCGACGGGGTGCAGTGGATGTTCTACGACGACCCGAACGTGCTTACCATCTCGATGCACGAGTCGGGGCGCTACCTCTTCCCGGGGACCGGCGCAGTCCGGGAGCGAGGCCAGAGAAAGGGGTATGGGTACTCTATAAACGTGCCGCTTGAGCCCTTTACCCACGATCACTCGTTTATAGAGGCTTTCGAGGCGGTAGTGCCGGAGGTCCTGCGGGCCTTCGGGCCGGACCTGATCCTCTCCCAAAACGGCTGCGACGCCCATGTTCTGGACCCTCTGGCTCATCTCTCCGTGACGACCCGTGTCTACGAGCACGTCCCGCGCCGCGTCCACGAGCTAGCCCACGAGCTCTGCGGAGGCCGCTGGGTCGCCACCGGGGGCGGCGGCTACGATATCTGGCGCGTAGTACCCCGGGCGTGGTCGGCGCTGTGGGCCGTCGTCTCTCACCAGGATCTACCGGACGAGATGCCCGAGGACTGGCTGGAGAAGTGGGGAGAAGAGAGCCCCGTGAAACTTCCATCCTACACTCGCGACGACGAAACGGACCACCCGCCTATCGAGCGGGCCCCGCTGATTGAACAGCGAAATCGCCGGACGGTCGAGGATCTCCTTGAGAAAGCGATCCCGCTCATCCGGTAGAGGAGACCGAGAATCTCGAAAGGCTTGCGCAAACGTCTTCTGTAGAGGCTCTCGACCGTCTCGGGAGACGTAGAGTAGGCTCGCCGCTAGTCTCCAGCCGGGAATACTCTAAAAATGCAGCCGCGATTCATGGCGTGTTTACGTTAGCACATAGCTCCTGCTGGCGGCGCCTGCAAGGTTTCCGTACTGCGCGATCGGTACGTGGGGGACAAAAACTTGGTTGCTGCGTTTCCCTCCTACAAAGCACTTCTCAGGGCTGTTATCTTGTAGGAAACTTGGAAAAGCATTCGGAACTAGCGTGGAGGGCCATCAAACACAGATGTTCGCGGTAGGAGAATCAACAGAGACCGTCCCGAAGAGGCGTACGGAGCGGGAGTTTACAACTGAACCGCCCTACAAGGTCATCCTGCACAACGATGACTACACCCCCATGGATCACGTCATCAAGGTGCTCCGCAAGGTCATACCGCGGATGAACATGCGGCGGGCAGTCTCCATCATGCTCGAAGCCCACACCAAGGGCAAGGCCGTCGTGACCAAGTGTCACAAGGAGCTCGCCGAAATGTACGAAGAAGGGCTGCGGGCCGAGGGCCTCATCGCCACCATAGAGCCGGATTAGTCGATGAAGAGCTGGCTTAAACTTCTATGTGGCGGCGGTGCAGAGGCTCCGCGAGGTGGCTCGCAAAGTACACGCGCAACTCAGAATTCAGGAAGTAAGACAGGCTTTAGAAGAATTTGATAACCAATGGCCTCGGTTTAAGAAGCTGCGGGATTTAGATGAGCATGTTAAGGGTCCTAGCCTAGATGCCCCAGCTGGAATCCATTATCTCGACGAATCTGTGGCTGCTCTACAGCCTGGTGGAAGCGTCGAATATATAGTTCATGTTGAAAATATGGAAATAGCTGTCAACAACCTGCACAAGGATCTGTGTTCATTGCTTGGTAAGACAAGCTAGTCGGGCATTGAGCCAGCCTAACCTCCGATCTGGCTCATGGTACGGTTCCGCGACCTCTCGGGAAGGGTGAGACCGGCGGCGGGCTTTATTCGGGCTGTCTGCCACAGGACCTCGTGGATCGCGGGTATCGGGTCGGAACTGCGAATAGCATCCTTTACGGGAACGTCGAGGTCGGTAAGGAGGCAGGGGTGGATCTTGCCGTCCGCCGTGAGCCTCAGGCGCGAGCACCTTGCGCAGAAAGGCTCGCTTACGGGCGTTATGACCCCGAAAGTCCCCGGAGCCCCCTCGAACTTGAACTCGTCGGCTGGCGCGGCCGGGTCATCGGGCTGTATCTCGACGAGGTCCCCGAGCCCCTCCTGGGCGCGCTTCAGTATCTCCCTACCAGAGATGAAGAGCGAGCGGAAGTGGGAGCCGTCGGTGTCCCCGTTCAGCGGCATCATCTCGATAAAACGGACGTGCATCGGGTACTTCAGCGTGAGCTTCGCCATCTCGACGATCTCGTCGTCGTTCACCCCGCGCATCGCTACCGCGTTGACCTTGACGGGCGAGAGAGGAGTTTCGAGCGCCGCCATGATAGCGTCCCACACCTTTTGGAAGTGGTTGCGGCGTGTAATGAACGCGAACTTCTCGGGCTGCAAGGTATCTAAAGAGATGTTGATGCGATCCAACCCCGCCTCTACAAGCCCGTCGAGGTTCTCTTTGAGCAAGAAACCGTTCGTAGTCATGGTCACGTCGCTAAAGCCCAAGGCCTTTAGCTGCTCGACGAACCACACGACCCCCCGACGTACGAGAGGCTCGCCGCCGGTGACCCGGACCTTTGTCACGCCGAGTTGCAGACAGGCCTCGGCGAACGTGAGCATCTCCTCGAGGGTAAGGATGTGGCTCTTGTCCTGGAACTTGATGTCCTCGGGCATGCAGTACTGGCAGCGGAAATTGCAACGGTCCGTCACCGAGATGCGGAGGTAGTCCATCTTGCGATCGAAGCTGTCAGTTAGCTGCGTCATGCTCACCTTTGTCCGCTTCCCGAGCATCTATTGTACCCCTTTTACTGGACTATAGTGCGTACGTTGTTGCCCAGCTTAGAAGGTACAATGCCCTACGATGTATTCGGTATCGATAGGATCCGGTAGCGTCGGGAAGCGCGCAAAGATGCTTGCAACCTCACGTCGAGACCCGGCTCCGAGTACTTACGGGGCGAGGCTGAAGCGATCTGTTAGCAACGGTGGGGCGACGGACCCGATCGGAGACCAGAACTGACAATCCCCACTACCCTCATGGTGCTCCTGCCGCTGGCGCTCGCCCTGATCTCGGCCCCGGTGACCATGCTCGCCGGCGTTTATAAGCTGCGTCTTGCCGCGCCGGTGGGAGCGGCCTTCGCCGCGCTTGCCTTCTCGGCGGTCGCCTTTGCGTGGTTGCAAGGCGGGGGGAGCGTGGACGTCGCTTGGGCGCCGACGTGGAATTTGCGCCTGCACCTTACCCTAGACGGGCTCGCCGTCCTCTACGCCCTGCTCGCGACGGGGGTAGGATTCTTGGTTCTCATATACTCCTCACGCTACCTGCCTCTTCACCTCCAACATGAGGATCGACCGGAGTCCGAGGGAACGGGATTCTACGGCTTTATGCTCCTGTTTATGGGGGCGATGGTAGGGCTCGCGATGGCCCAGGATCTGGTGCTCCTTTTCGTGTTTTGGGACCTTACGGCGATAGCGTCCTACTACCTCATCGCCTTCGACCGCCACGACGCGGACGCCCGGGCTTCGGCTCTGATGGCGCTCCTCGTCACCGGCGTAACCGCGGTGCTGTTGCTGGTCGGCGCGCTTATACTCTACGCCGCCTACGGGACCTTCTCCGTACCCGAACTGGCCGGACTGGTGGAGCCAGGCATGCTTCTTAATACCGCGGGCCTCCTCATCGCCTTTGCGGCTCTCGCCAAGAGCGCTCAGGTACCCCTCCACTTCTGGCTGCCGCGGGCGATGGCGGCGCCCACGCCTGTCTCGGCCTACCTGCACTCCGCCGCGATGGTCGCCGCCGGGGTGCTGCTGCTCGGCCGGGTCTACCCGCTCCTCCAGAAGAGCGAGCTACTCCTCGACACGCTGCTAGTTGTGGGGCTGCTCTCGATGGCGGTCGGAGGCGTTTTGGCCCTGACTCGGGACGTACTCAAACAACTCTTGGCCTACTCCACGATCTCCCAATACGGGTACGTAGTATTTCTGTATGGCCTCGGCGGGGAGTACGGCGCCGCGGGCGCGTCGTTCTATGTGGTGGCGCACGCCCTCGCCAAGTGCGCACTCTTCCTAACCGCCGGCGCGGTGACCGAGGAGACCGGGGAGGACCGCTTGAGCCGGCTCGGGGGCTTGAAGAAGCCCCTTCCTCTCCTGGCTGCGGCGAGCGGCGTCGCCGCGGCTGGTCTCGCAGCGTTCCCTCTCACCATAGGCTTTTTCAAGGACGAGCTCCTCTTTGGGGCGGCGCTCGAGAGGGGACCCTTCTTCGCCGGAGCCGCCGTTTTCGGAGCCGCGCTAACCCTCGCCTATACCTGGCGCTTCTGGGCCGGTATCTTCCTGGGAGAGCCGCGCGACGGGGCGAACAGCCTCCCTGCGATCCTCATTTGGCCCGTCGTCATCCTCGGCGCGCTCGTGCTCCTCGGAGGGCTACTGGTAGAACCCTTCGCCAGGCTCGCGCAGGCCGCGGGCGAAGCCTCTTATGGATCGCCCACGCCGATCGAACCCGCGTACCATTTCGACTTGCGGTCCGAGAACCTGATGGCCGCAGGCGCGTTCCTGCTTGGTGGGCTCCTCGTGGCCGGGAGGCCGGTCTGGGAGAGGGGGGCTCTCGCGGTCTCGCGGATCGGGGAGATTGCGGGGCCGGCGAGGATCTACGCGCAGACGTTGGACGGTCTCAACCGGCTCTCAGACTATGTACACAGGGCGGAGGTGCGTGACTTAAGGAGTAGGGTCGCCGCGATACTCGTGCCCGCGGGCGTACTCGTAGGCGCGGGTATCGCCGTTACGCCCACGGAGGAGGCGTACCGGGTGGGAACGGTAAACGTGGGAGACTTGCCGCTGCTACTCGCCCTCGTCGCGGTAGCGGTAGCGGCCCTTACTACCACCTTTACGCGACGTCACGTCACGCTGGCGCTGGTGCTCTCCAGCGCCGGGTTCGTGCTCGCGCTCGTCTACGCCTTTCTGGGAGCGCCGGATGTGGCGCTCGTGGCCGTCCTTGTCGAAACGGTGCTCACGCTGCTCTTCCTCGGGACCGCCAAATTGATCCCCTACAAGGTCCTACACGACCAGGCCGAGCTGCCGCTCGAGAAACGGTGGCGCAGGTTGTTTTTCTCGATGCTCGCCGGGGCCTTCGCCTTCGCGGTCGTGTGGGCGGCTCTCTCGCAGTCCGCCGCTGAAGACACGGTCGCCAAGGAGCACTTAAGCCTCGCCCCGAAGGCCCACGCAAAAGACACGGTTGCAGCCATACTCGCCGACTTCAGGGGGTTGGATACTCTGGGTGAGATCACCGTCGTTGCCCTCGTCATCCTCGGCGTCGCCACGCTCCTCAACCGGGGGAAACTGCCGTGAGGACCGCCCGGCAAGGCACGGGACAGGTTACCGGGATCCTGACGCGGACGGTGGCGAAGTTGCTCTTCTTGCCGACGCTCATTACAGCGGCGGCGATACTCGTGAAGGGTTACGCCCAGCCGGGAGACGGATTTTCAGCCGGGGTGGTCGCCTCTCTGGGGGTGATACTGCAGTACCTTGCCTTCGGGCGGAGGAAGGCCGAGGAGCTACCACTCGTCAGGCTCGCGGGTAAGGGAGCCTTCGCCGGGCTCCTTATAGCGCTCCTGGTCGCGACGGTGCCCGTACTTCTGGGAGAGCCGGTTCTGACCCACTACCCGCGAGCCGGCTCCGAAGTCGTCTATCTCGGGACGGTAGAGCTTATAACCGCGTTCCTCTTCGACCTTGCTATCGCCATCTTGGTCTTCGGGTTCGCCCTCGGAGTTATAAAGCTCGTAGCGCACACCATAGCGGTCGAGGAGGAGTATCGAGGGCCGGACGTCGCCGACTCTGAGTACGCGACGGGCGTCGAGCGCTCCGGAACGGGTGTTTACTCAGGGGAGGATGAAACATGATCCTCGCGATCTCGCTCGTCGTGGCGATCGTCTTCGGTTCGGGGGCATACTTGATGTTGCAGCGCGACCTCTTGCGGATGGTGGTCGGGGTCGTTCTGATCTCTAACTCCTCCGCGCTATTTATCGTCGCGGCCGGTCTGACGGAAGGAGTGGTGCCGATACTACCTTTGCCGGGTAACGCCCAGGCGAGCGACCCGCTCGTTCAGGCGATGGCGCTCACGGCTATCATCATTACCTCCAGCGTGACCGCCCTGCTCTTGAGCCTCGTCTACCGACTCTACACCTCTCACAAGACTGTGGACCTCGAAGCCATCTCCGAGGCCGAGTTTCGCGAGGCCGAGGCGCTTGAGAATGAGGACCACCCGAAGAGCGAGCAGGAACCCGGCAAGGGACCGGCGGCGGAGGAACTGGAGGAGAGGACGCGGTGACAGACTCGGCGCTGCTCGTGCTGCCGGCCGGCATACCCTGGGTATTGGCGGCGGTATGCGCACTCCTGGACGGGCGGCGACGGTGGGTGGGAAGGCTCGCCGCCGCGGGGCTCGGGGCTAGCTTCGTTTCAGCGGTGGTGCTGACGCGGCGGGTGCTGGATCAGGGGCCGATTGAGGTAGTCGCGGGAGGGTGGCCCGAAGGCGTCGGCATCGTGTTGCGCGCCGACGTCATGGGGGCGGCGTTCGCGGCGGTCTCAGTCGGCGTTATGTTCTTCTCGCTCCTCTACGAGGTCTCCTTAGGCGTGCGCTCGCGTACGTTTCCGGCGCTCGTGTTGTTCATGGCGGCCGGGCTCTCGGGGTTGTTCCTAACGGGGGACATCTTCAACTTCTACGTGTTCTTCGAAGTCTCCGTAACGGCGGCGTACGTGCTCACGGGCTACCGCGAGAAGGACTATCAGGTGCGGGCGGCGTTTATCTTCGCTATCGTCAACCTCTTCGGGTCGGTCGTCTTTCTTATAGCCGTCGCCTCGCTCTATCACGTAACCGGCTCGCTGCAGATGTCCACCGTCGCCGAGAGGGTGAGCGACGTGAACCCGAACTCGATTATCGTGATCGCAGCGGCTATCCTCGTCGCGTTCTCCCTGAAGCTCGGGCTCTTCCCGTTCCACTTCTGGCTGCCGGCGGTCTATGTAGGTAGCCACCCGCCGGTGGCGGCGATGCTGAGCGGCGCTCTCGCGAACATCGGGAGCTACGGGTTACTGCGCTTCGGTGGCATCCTCTCGGAGGAGTTGCGGTTGGGCGCCGTCGCGCTCCTGGTCCTGGGATCGGCGAGCATACTCTACGGCGCCTTGCAGGCGGTCTCACGCCACAACAAAGACGAGGTACTAGCCTATTCGGCTATCGGGCAGGCGGGGTACATTCTGCTGGCTCTGGGAGTCGGTGGCCCGGTCGGCCTCTCGGCGGCTGTGATCTACACGGTAGTGAACTCGCTGAACAAAGCGTTGCTCTTCCTCGCTGCGTCGCTCCGTGGACCCTTGGTCGCGGCGTCTTTCGCCATCGGCGCCTTCAGCGTGGTCGGAGTGCCGCCCGCGCTGGGCTTCGTCGGCAAGATAGCGGTGTTCAAAGCCGGGCTGGCGGAGGATGGAGCCGGGGGCTGGCTGGCGGCGGTTTTAGTAGCTCTGATCTTCCTGGGCGGCGCTCTCTCTTTTGTATACATGTTCCAGCTCTACCAGCGCGTCTTTCTCGACCGCGAGGCGCAGGGTAGTGATGGGAAGCAGGCGAACCCGCCCGCTACACGCTTTCTCGTCATCACCCTGGCGGCGCTCGTGCTCGCGATGGGCCTCTGGCCTGAGCCTCTTCTGGTCCTGGGAGAGGGAGCCGCCTCCGACCTCATCGATAACTCAGGCTCGCCGTGATGCGCACGCTCTTCAGCTTAACTCTCCTCACGCTCATCTATGCGATGGTGCTTGCGAGCTTTCATCCCTTTGATCTCCTCTTCGGCGTGGCGTTCTCGGGAGCGCTGCTCTACGCTTTCCGGTCGTTCGTCTTTGGCGGTAGACCAGACCCGTTACCGGGACTACTGAGGCGCTGCTTGTGGTTCTTCCCGTTTCTGTGGGCTGTGTTTCTGGATGTAGTCAAGGGAACGTGGGAGGTAGCGCTCGTCACCCTTCACCTGCATCCGCTCGTGAGCCCCGGCATCGTGAAGGTGCCCGTGAGGGAGCGGACGCCCACCGGGATCGCGGTCTCGGCGCTCGTGACCACGCTCTCTCCGGGAGCATTCCTGATCGAGGCGAACGAGGAGTTCATGTTGCTACATCTCATCGACGCCTCCGACCCGGATTCGGTGCGCGAGACTCACGAAGAGTTTTACCAACGCTACCAGAGAAGGGTGTTCCCGTGAGAGAGAGGTACCAGGCTTGCACGAAGTAGTCTTCTACGCGGCGGCTGCGTGGCTGACCGTGCTGCTCGCGATCGGGGTGGTGGCGGTAATACGAGTCTCCTCGACCGCCGGGCGAATCCTCGCGCTGGACACGCTTACCCTGATCCTGGCGGCCCTCCTCGTGCTCTACGGCAATGCGCAGCGTAACTCCTACTACATCGACGCGGCCCTCATCCTAGCTCTCCTCGCTTTCGTCGGTACCCTGGCCGCAGCCCGCTACTACGGAGAGAGGAAGATCTTCTGATGAACGTCTTCGCGTCCTTCGTGCCTTGGCTGGCTGATGCTCTGGTGATTCTTGGGGTTCTCGTGATGACGATCGGGGTCTACGGGGTGGTGCGCATGCCCGACACCTACGCTCGCTTGCACGCGGCGAGCAAGGCCGTCGTCCTCGGGGTAATGCCACTGCTCCTGGCTTCGGCCCTGATCGGAGACTGGGGAGTGACCTTGCGGGTGATCCTCATCGCCGGCTTTTTAATCCTCACCGCTCCCGTTTCGGCTCACATGGTCGGGCGCGCCGCCTACCTGCGGGGCGAGAAGATGCATACCCCCGACCCTATAGACGAGTCCGAGGGCGATTCTACCGACCCGATCTGACGCCCTTAGCTTTTGTCGCCGCGGGCTAGCTGCGCTATCCGCTCGGCTAGAGCACCCCAGCTCAAATCCTCAACGGCGTTGCGGCGGACCGTCTCCCTGCACTCTTGGCGTTTCGCGGATGGGAGGGAGAGATAGTAGGTCAGGGCATCGGCGAGGTTCTCTGAGAAGTCTGCCGGTTCCGTCAGGCTCACCCGAGTATCAAAGGGGAGATCACGACCAACGAGGCCGCCCGCCTCTCTCAGGCCCGAGTGGTCTGCGACGAAGGGCGGCACTCCGCTAGCGGCGAACTCCGCTGCCACGAGGCCGAATGTCTCGGGGAAGATCGAAGGTACAACCGCGACGTCCGCGGCAGGTAGCACCCGCGAGAGCTCGGCGTGATACAGCGGCCCGACGAACTCAACGTCTTCAGCCATTCCCTTGGCTTCGCCGAGGAGCTCGTCGGTCAGCTCGAAGTGCTCTAGGGTTGAGGCCGTGTCACCTTCTAAGAGGCGACCGTTCTTTATGATCGTCTCGACCATGCCGTGGTCGCCGTCGGAGAGGGCCTGGATAAGGGCTTCGAGGCCTTCGCGGAAGGTGCCGTAGCCGATCACGAGCAGCCGCGCCCCCGACGCCTTGCGCGTCTGGGCGAAGGCTGAGAGGAGGCAGTGTACGCCTTTTGAGTGGATGAGCTTGCCGACGTAGACGATAACCGGGGCCTCGCCATCGAGAAGCCCGCGTATACGCACGCCCGCGTCCGTGTCGTGCCGCCGCGCGTCATAAGAGGCCGTGAGGGCTCTCAACTCGTTGGTCAAATCTTCTATACTCCTGCCCCCGGAGGAGTGAAGAACTTCGCGTAGCCGTTCCGCCTGGTGCGGGCTGCGCCCGGGACCTTCGACGAGAGACTCGGTCGCGTGGTCGTCGAGAGCGTCGGGCCGGAAGAGATCCGTATCCACCCCGCCCGGGAGCGCGAAGGTTCTCTCCTCCAGTTTCGGGAAGTCTTCGGCGATGGTGCCGGCGCTGTGCGCGGAGAGGGCTATAATGCTCGTCGCGCCCGAGAGGCCTTTCTCCGCGACGCCCATATAGAACTCGCTTCGCCTCGCTATGTATTGCAGGGCGCTCCCGTGAACGATGCTCGCGTAAGATACACCCGTGTCGGAGAGGGCCTGGCGCGCTATCTCCGGCAGAGGTACGGAGTGGTTCGTGACGACCCCTTCCGCCCCCGAGTGCTTCAGCGCTGCCCGCGTCGCCGCGACGTTCTTCGCTACGTAATCCTCGAACTCCTCCTCTAAGAGGTCCAGAAAAGTCTTAACCCGCCAGCCAGGATAATCGTCGTAGACGTAGACGGGTAGGAGGTCGCCGATCTCCGGCTGGTAGACGGCGCAGTGGCCGGAGAAGGATGACGCCTTCTCTCCCAGCAGCGTGACGCCTCGCTCGCCCGCCCGGTAGTGCTCGTTGACGAAGTCGTAGGAGAGCGGGTTCGGCTCCTGGCAGAGGAGGTGCACGTCGTGACCCAGGCGCACCAGCGCCCGGCAGAGGTTCTGCACGTAGACGTTACTCCCGGAGCCGGAGAACATGTAACCGTGCGTCATAAGAAGCTTCACGAGCCTGACCCGATCCCAAACATGTCTCTATCCTATGCCTTTCATGCTCACACAACTGACGGCGCACGGACACATATTTCGAGCCGACAGACCTGGACTAGAATAGCAGAAAGGGGGCGCGGCGCCCCCCGAAAGAGACGGCGAGCCGGGGCTTTGAATCTGCTAGAGTCTGGCATAAGCTGACGCTCGTCGGGCGCAGAAGCCGAACGTGTTTACGGGGACCCGAAACCAAGCGTACGTAGGCGTCGCGACGATCACGGCCGGACTACCCTATACGGGCTATTGGTACGTGATCCTGTCTTCCTCAGGGTCTACCGAGAGACCCCCCACGTTGATCTCGGAGGTCTGAACCGTAACGCCGCCTACCTCGACTTGTTCGGGGATGTCGACGGGAGAATCGGTTCCTACCGTCACCCCTGAACCGCAGCCGGCAAATACTGGTATGGCGAGGGCGATGAGCAAAATAGCGGATGCTTTCAAATAGCTCTCCTTACTCGTGGGGGTCTGGAGTGATCACTGCGCTTATACCTAGTACGGTTAGTTTACTGTCCGTAGACGCGCAGGGACGGCTACGAAGAGTAGATCCAGACTCCACCTCCTCCGGTACTCACCGCCTGGATGACCGTTGACCAAGGTTCGCTGGCACAGAACCTGGCGTGACCCTCTCAGAAGGCCCGTTCCGTCGCCGTTCGCGCGGCCTATTACGCGGCGATCATAAGATGTTCGAGGAAGATCGAGAAGGAACGTTCTCGGGGGCGACACGCAAAACAGCGGCGGTCTGAAGACGAACGGGGCGTGTCTCGTTTCTACACAGCTTCGCGGGGAGAAGCATGGCAGAGCCAAGGGCGACGGTGATAGGAAGGAGCGGGCGGCAGGTCGTGCTGGCCGACAGCCTGTAATATTCGGATGATGGGCCGTTTACATGAGCAAGGAGGATACGATCATGGCGCGTACTAAGCAGCGGACGGTACCGGAGGTAGGGGCGGAGGCGCCCGAGTTCCACCTGCCTTCAGCGCAGGGAGGGCAGCTGCGGTTGAGCATGAGGACCGCGCGCGGTCCTGTAGTGGTGGTCTTCTATAGCGGCGGGTGGTCCGAGGAAGACGTTAGGTCCTTCAAGGATCTGGCTGCGAAGGAGGAGGAGATCAACATGGCCGCCGGCTCCCTGGTCGGCATCGGGTTCGTCGAGCCTACCGAGGCGCGCGACTTCGTGCGCGAGACGGGCATAAAGTCCTATGTTCTCTACGACTACTCCGGCGTGGCTACCCGCGAGTACGGGCTCCTCGAAAAGGACAAGGAGCACGGGCAGTATGCCCGCCCGGCGACGTTCATCGTCGACTCCGACCACAAGATCTCTCATGCCTGGGTGGGGGAGAGGCCGAAGGCGGAGGAGGTGCTGGCGAAGGTCTCGGAGATCACCGGCCTCCCCAAACCTGCCGAGGAGGAGACCGCAGATGGCGAGCCCGGCGAGGAGAAGCCGAAGAGAGGGAGGGCCGGGAAGGCTGGCGAGGACAATGCCGATGAGTCAGGAACCGGCGAGCGCAAGAAGCTCTCGCCGGAGGAGCGTGAGAAGCGTCGCGCCGAGCGCCAGGCGGCTAGAAAGGGAGGCGAGGCGAAGGAGGCTGGCGGGAAGCCCGAGAACGGTCAAGGAGGCGAGAAGGCGGCCGGGGAGTAGGGGACCCCAGGGCTAGCGCTTAGAAGGAGGCCGCTCCTCGTCCTCTTTGCCGGAGAGCTCCTCCTTCTCGTTCTGCTTGCCGAATTCCAGCTTGAAGTCGCGGATGCCGCGACCCAGAGAGCGGCCCATCGCGGCGATGCGACGGGGCCCGATCAGGAGGAGCACTATCGAGAGTATGAGGAGGGCCTCCAGGGCGCCGAGGGTCACTAGTAGCGTCTCGCTTCCATGAGTTGTTTGAGCCGGAGGAGGGAACGCTCGCCGTTTTTCTTCGCGAAGCGCTCCATACCGGCGAATCGGGCCGCGCGGTTGAGGAT